>CAVGYO010000011.1:0-21331 GCA_963633255.1 Erysipelotrichaceae bacterium | reverse complement strand
ACTGACGGGCAACTACAAAGGTCATTGGGAGTGCCATTTGCAGCCCGATTGGTTGTTGGTTTGGCGACAAAACGACAAAGAATTGATACTACTTTTTACAAATACTGGCACGCACGCCGACCTATTCAGATAAAAAAGCGACCATCGAGGCCGCTTTTTTTGGTTTGTACCCCATTTTGTACCCCATTTTGTACCCCATTTTGTACCCCTTTATTTTGTTGATTATCAGTATTTTATAAAAAGGGGAACAAAAGGTACAAAAAAATCGGGGGTTTTTACGCGTTCAAAATTTCGGTGCATTTTCGCATATCGTTTTTACCAGCATCGGGTCGGCGTGGTTGGCGTAGCGTGTGGTCATCTGCAAGTCGTGGTGGTCGGCGTGCTGCATCACGGTTAGCGGGTCGATGCCCGCTTTCAGCATGTTGTTGATGCCCGTGTCGCGTAGGCTGTACAGTTGCATTTCGGCTGGCAGGCCGAGTGTCGAGCGCATTTTGTCCCAGTCTTTGCGAAAGCGTGCAGGGGGTATCGGTTTGGCGGCTGGCGCATATTTTTCGCCAAACAGGTAGTAACTGCGTGGCAGCCGCTGCGCACACAGTGGGCGCAACCGCTCGATGAGTTGCGGCGACAGAGCGCAAAACCGCTCGTTGTGCGTTTTGGCGTTTTCGGCAGCCATGCGTATGAATTTCCCCTCCAAATCGATGTCGCCCAACCGAATACACTGTATCTCTTTTGGCCTAATGAGCGATGTGAACACCAACTCGCACACCGTGAGCATGTAGGGGTTGTGCTGTTCGTAGTAGTCGGCAATGCGCTGGCGCACATCGGCAGGAATCAGCACACGCCGTTTGGGCGGTTCGCGCTTGGTTTTGATGGTTTCAAAGGGGTTTTCTTTCACATAGCACTTTTGGAATGCCCAACTGAAAAACGCCCGCCCCATTTTCAGTTGATTATTCCACGCCCGAATGCCCACTTTGCGCTGTGCATAGATGTAGTCCAAATAGCGCACCGCCAGCAATTTGCTGAACAGCGACGCATATATTTTTGGCACTTGCTCCTGACACCACGCCCCGAAAATCGAGGCAAACGAGGCGTAACTTCGTAGTGTGTCGGGGCGCAGTTCGCGCCGTTTTTCGTCGATATAGGCGTGCAGCACATCGTCGAGCCGCACATACAGGCGGTTGTTTTCCTGCTCCATCAGCGGCGACCAGCCATTGCGCAATTTGGCGTTCAGTCGGAACACTATTTCGTTGGCGTGTCGTCGAAAATCGCTTGCTTTTGGGTATCGGCTGCGCAACAGGTTCAGTTTCATCTGTCGTCGCACCATCGTTTGCGTCTGTGGGTTCAGCACATAGTACTCGATTCGCCACCCCGCATTGGGGTAGTTTTTCAGCACGGCAGGGTAAAACTCTGTAACAGGATAATCGTTTAACGCGGAGGGTTTACTTTTGGGCATTTTTTTTTATTGCTGAAACCTGCGCTTCAACAATAAAAAAAAGTGTGGCGTTTCTGTGGCGTTTATTCTATCGAATTTCGCTCTATTGCCCTATGGAAAGGGGTAGTGGAGAATATCGGACTCGAACCGACGACCCTTTGATTGCGAACCAAATGCTCTACCAACTGAGCTAATCCCCCATTGTTTTCACGCCGCAAAGGTAACACTTTTTTCGATTGTAACCAAACGGCGTTCAAACATTTTTTATCGCTTCAATTGCGCCAAACTTTCGCGCAATGTCTTCAGTTTGCTCTCGGCATCGGCTTGCTTTTTGCGCTCATTTTCAACCACTTCGGGCTTGGCGTTGGCGACAAATTTTTCATTGCCGAGTTTTTTCATTACCGATGCCAAAAAGCCTTCCAAATAGGCCACATCGGCTTCCATCTTCTTAACTTCGGCGGCAATGTCAATGAGATTGTCGAGCGGAATGGCAAACTCTGTTGTGCCAACCATAAATGTGGCGGCAGTTGCACTCTTTTCGGCACGCACTATGCTCGACAAATTGCACATTTTGGCAATCACTGCATCGTAGGCGGCGCAATGTTCGCCCGCAGTTACCTGCAATGCCAACGCCTCTTTGTTGGCGATGTTGCGTTCCAAACGCACCGCACGCACACCAGCCACAATCTCTTTCACTTTTTCGAATGCAGCCAAAAGTTTTTCGTCGATGGCGTGTGCCTTGGGCTGTTGCGCCACCATAATGCTTTCGCCCGACTTGCGTTCGGTCAGCGACTGCCAAATCTCTTCGGTAATAAACGGCATGAAGGGGTGGAGTAGTAGCGTCAGTTGCTCGAAATAGCCGATGGTGGCTGCGTATGTCTGCGCATCGATGGGCTGCTGATAGGCGGGCTTCACCATCTCCAAATACCAACTCGAAAATTCGTCCCAAAAGAGTTTGTAAACGGTCATCAACGCCTCGCTCAAACGGTATTTCTTGAAATCGTCGTCGAGTTTGGCGATGGTGGCGTTCAGTTTTTCACCGAACCAATCGATGGCAATCCGCGCCGATTCGGGTTGTGCGCCGTCGGCTACCTGCCAACCTTTTACCAAACGCAGCGCATTCCAAATTTTGTTGTTGAAATTGCGCCCTTGCTCACACAGACTTTCGTCGAACAGAATATCGTTGCCCGCTGGCGCACAAAGCAAAATGCCCATACGCACGCCGTCGGCACCATATTTTGCAATCAATTCGAGCGGATCGGGACTGTTACCGAGTTGTTTGCTCATTTTCCGTCCCAATTTGTCGCGCACAATGCCCGTGAAATAGACATTGCGGAACGGCATCTCGCCTTCGTATTCGTAGCCTGCCATAATCATGCGCGCCACCCAGAAAAAGATGATGTCGGGACCAGTTACCAAATCGGAAGTGGGGTAGTAGTAACGAATTTCGTCGTTGCCGGGGTTGTTGATGCCGTCGAACAGCGAAATCGGCCACAACCACGACGAGAACCAAGTGTCCATGCAATCGGGATCTTGCTGCAAATCGTCTATCGACAGCGGATAATCGACTTTCGCCAACGCTTTTTGGTAGGCTGCTTCGCGCGTTTCGGCCACAACAAAGCCGCCTTTCGGCAGAAAATAGGCGGGTATCCGATGCCCCCACCACAACTGGCGACTGATGCACCAATCTTTGATGTTTTCCAACCAATGGCGGTAGGTGTTTTTGTATTTGGCGGGATAAAAATTCAGTTCGCCATTCTCTACTGGCGGCAAAGCAAGTTTTGCAAAATGCTCCATTTTCAGGAACCACTGCATCGATAGTTTCGGCTCAATTGGCACATTAGTGCGCTCCGAAAAGCCTACATTATTGACATACGCTTCCACTTTTTCGAGCAGTCCAGCGGCTGCCAAATCTTTCTCTATCTGCTCGCGCACAGCAAACCGATCCATACCAATATACATACCCGCGGCTTCGCTCAGCGTGCCGTCGTCGTTGAATATGTCGATGCTCGGCAGGTTGTATTTCTCGCCAAGCATATAGTCGTTCACATCGTGCGCTGGCGTAACTTTCAAACAGCCAGTGCCAAACGCCACATCGACATACGCATCTTCGATGACTGGAATGATGCGATTTACCAGCGGCACAATCACTTTTTTGCCTTTCAACCACGCATTTTTCGGATCGTTGGGGTTGATGCACATGGCGGTGTCGCCCATAATTGTCTCGGGGCGCGTGGTGGCAACTACGGCAAATTTGTCCGTCTCGCCTTCGACCATATAGCGCAGGTAATAGAGTTTGCCCTGATGTTCTTTGAACACAACCTCTTCGTCCGACAAGGCCGTTTTTGCTTGCGGATCCCAATTCACCATGCGCACACCGCGGTAAATCAGCCCTTTGTCGTAAAGGTCGCAAAATACTTTGATGACGCTCGCTGAACGCTTTTCGTCCATCGTGAAAGCGGTGCGATCCCAGTCGCACGAGGCACCGAGTTTGCGCAACTGTTTCAGAATGATGCCGCCGTACTCTTCGGTCCAAGCCCAAGCGTGCTTCAAAAACTCTTCGCGCGTCAAATCGCTCTTTTTTATTCCTTGCTGCGCCAAACGCGCCACTACTTTGGCTTCTGTAGCGATAGAGGCGTGGTCGGTGCCAGGTACCCAACAGGCGTTTTTGCCCGTCATACGCGCACGACGCACCAAAATGTCCTGAATCGTGTTGTTCAGCATGTGCCCCATGTGCAGCACGCCCGTAACATTCGGCGGCGGTATAACTATGGTGTATGGCTCGCGCCCATCAGGCTTCGACGAAAATAGTTTGTTGTCCAACCAATACTGATACCATTTTGCTTCTACATCGGTCGGATTGTATTTGCTCGCAAGTTCCATCTTTAGAATCTGTTTTTTTGAAAGTTTAACAACTGCGAATATACGCTACTTGAATCAAAATAATGCCCATTCGCAACCGCCAATCATTTGGTAATCAACGAAATGCCTCGTTGCTGCCGACGCTCACTATGCCATCGACAACAAACTTACTAACACCGCGCCAGGGCAGGGGAGCGATGTACTCTTTGTAGTGCAGTTCCACCCATTTGCCGCTGCAATGCATCAGCGAATCGGCCACGCCTTCGTCTTCTACCGAAAATTGAAACTCGTTCGATTCCAGCGCGCCAGCCGTCTTGCTGCGCAAACCGCTCTGAATCAGTTTGCCTTCGTAGGTTTTGAAAATGTAGCCTTTATGCACAAAATAGTTCAACTGACCCGCTTTTACGCCGTCGTCGGCCAACGGAAAGTAGAAATAGATGTAGCAAAAAGCCGCCAATGCAAGCACCAAAACGGTGCTCGTGATGGAAATTACTTTCGTTTTCGTTCTCATAATTCAAAAATTTCTCAATACAGAATGCAAAATTACGCTTTTTTTCGCAATAAAAACCCGATTCCAAGCCGATAAACGAGCAAATTGCAAAAAATTTTTGCATTTCGGACTTTTTTTGTAACTTTACCATCGGAAAAAGCCGTTTTCTCATGAAAGATACTCTGATTACAATCGCTATCCGAAGCCTCGAACAGGCGCAGAAACTCGCCGAAAAGTTGGAACTTGCTGGCATCAAAACGCTGCTCACCGATGTGGACGAAAAACACGAAAAAATCGGCGTGGGCATGCGTGTCCGCATCGACGAAAACGACTTGCCAAAGGCGTTGAAAATCATCGAAAACGCTGATAATCAAGGACAAACGGAGGCAACCGACGAAAAACGACACATTCTCGTTCCCATCGATTTTTCCGACTATTCGATGCGCGCCTGCAAAATGGCGTTCAACATTGCCTATGCGCTCGGCAACTGCGAATTGGTGTTGCTGCACGCCTATATCGTGCCAAAATCGTTCGTTACCATAGCGGGACATCGCGCCGTAATCGCCACCGACAAAGAGAATATGCGCCATTTTATGATCACGCTCGAGGGCGATATGAAAAATTTGGCGCAAAAAATCCGCCAACAGATTGTCGGCACCAAACTGGCCAATGTCAAATTTTCTATCACAACGATGGACGGCGTTCCCGAAGAGAGTATCATCGGCTACTGCGAAAAACATACGCCGTTGCTGGTGGTTATGGGCACGCGCGGCAAGGACAAAAAAGAGGAAGACCTCATTGGCAGCGTTACCGCCGAGGTCATCGAACACGCCACAGTGCCTGTTTTGGCCATACCCGAAAACTCTGATCTACAGATGTTTAACGATACGCCGAAGAAAATCCTGTTCGCCACCAACTTCGACGACCGCATGATTATCTCGTTCCGCCGCATGATGGAACTGCTCAAAGACTTGAATATCAGTCTGTTGATTGCGCATTTCGAGGACAAGCACAACGATTGGAACGAGATAAAACTGGCGGGGCTTCGCGATTTTTGCCGCCAAAATTATCCGTCGGTGCAAACGGACTATATCATCGTTCCGGGCAAACAAAACACGCTCGATTCGTTCGACAAATTAGTTTCCGAGCACCACATCGATGTCATCGCTCTGAACACGCACAAACGCCGACTTTTTGCGAGCCTGTTCAACCCGAGCATCGCCCGCAAAATGGTGTTCCACGCCCGCACACCGATTCTGGTTTTCCATAGTTAAAACGCACCACGCATTTTCCCATTTTTTCTCCAAATGTGTGTGCTATTTTGCATCTACTTGTTTTGTCTTATAATTGGTATTATGTTAAATAGATAATTTCAGAATGGGGAAACAAGCGCAAAACAAAAGGACGACGCTACTCTGCAACGCCGTCCTTCGATTTGTTAAACGCTTGATTTACAACGCCTTGATGCGTGCATCCACTTCGTTGTACTTTTGCATGTAGGCTTCGTCGGTGCGCGACAGTTTGTAGTAAACCGAACGCAGCGTGCGCAAATTGTCGAGGTCGGTCGAATTCTGTTCGGCGGCCTTCTCGAAATATGGCAACGCCTCTTTGAACAGTTTCAACGACTCTACCTGAAGCATATCGGCCACTTTCATGTCGCGTGCCATCACCGATTTTTCTTCGAGTGCTGCAGCACGAATGTAAATCATGCGCGCTTTGCCGTTCAACGCTTTGAAACTGTTGCCGTCGAGCGTGATGGCGTAATCGTAAGCGGCTTCGGCGTCCGAAATTTTGTTGAGCGTTTCCATCACACTACCCTTCACATTGTAGTATTCGGCGTTGGTTGGGTCCATTTCGATGGCTTTGTCGAGGTATTCGATGCCCAATTCTTCTTGACCGTTGAAAATGTAGTGGTTAATCAGATTTCCGAGGAAGAAAAACTCTTTCGGGAAGCGTTTGTAGCCCTCTTCGAGCGTGCGCAGGTAGTTCACCGTGTCTCCGCGCTCTTTGTATAAGTCGCTGATATGCTGATTGATATAGATTTCTTCGTAGCCTTTGTCCTTGATTTGCTCGAAAATTTGGAGCGTGCTGTCGCTGTTGCCGTTGCGCTCGTAGGCCAATGCGGTGTAGTAGCGAATCTGATAGTAGGTCGAATCGAGAGTAAACGGATAGGGATCTTCGTTCTGGAACATAGCCAATTTTGGAATGTCGGTATGCACTTCGAAAGCACGGATGGCGGTTGCAAAGTCCTGCTCGTTGTAGACCGTGATGCCGTAATTGACCAAAATCATCTGGTTGTAGTAGTTGATGATGGCTTTGCGAATCTGTTTGGCGTACTTCGGTTTCACCTTGCCTTTGGCGTTGGGCTGCTGGTCTTTGTCGTAGGCCACCAAGTAGTAGTCGTGCGACTTGATGGCGCTTTCGCCCTCAAGCACAGGATTTTGTGTGCCGCCCATCATCGCTTTGTAGATGTCGTTGTCGATGATTTTTTGGTAGACCAATCCTGCCACATACCATGTTTCGGTCAGGTCTTTGGTTGTTTCGTCCTCGAGAGCGACTTCGATAGCCTTTTTTGCTCCTTCGAAATCGGGCGCTTCTACGCTCGATGCCTTGTTGCGTGCCGCCGACACATTTTTCTTTTGCGCACTGCCCGTGGCGACTACTCCGAGTGCCAACATGGCGATGAAAAATACTTTTTTCATGTTACACAGTTTTTGGGGGTTATTTTTCGTTTTCGTTGTTTTCGGGTGCGATTTCGCCCTCTACTTCGACCGTCTCTTCGTCGGTATCGGAGGTTACTTTGCAAACCGATGCGATTTCGTCGTTGCGTTTTTCGAGATTGATAAGGCGCACGCCTTGTGTGGCGCGTCCCATCACACGCAGGTCGGCCACTTTCAGGCGAATGATGATGCCCGATTTGTTGATAATCATCAGGTCGTTGTCGTCCGAAACGCTCACGATGGCAACCAGATTGCCCGTTTTTTCGGTGATGTTCATGGTGCGAACGCCTTTGCCACCGCGGTTTGTAATGCGGTAGATGTCGTTTGGTTGCCCATTTTCGTCGAGTACGATGTTGCCGTTTTCGTCTTTTTCGACGATGTTCGAGCGTTTGCCGTAGCCCTTTTCGGAGATTACCATGATGGTTTCGTTCGACTCTTTGGAGCAGCACACCATGCCAACCACAGCGTCGTCGGGGCCGTCGAGTGTCATGCCGCGTACGCCAGTGGCGGTGCGTCCCATTTCGCGCACTTTCGATTCGTGGAAGCGTATGGCGCGACCGTTTTTGTTAGCGAGCAAAATTTCGCTGTCGCCTGTTGTCAGGCAGACTTGAATCACTTGGTCGTCTTCGCGTATGGTGATGGCATTCACGCCATTTTGGCGCGGTCGCGAATAGGCATCGAGGCGTGTCTTTTTCACTACGCCCTGTTTGGTGCAGAACATTAAATAGTGTGTCTGACAAAATTCGCTGTCCTGCAAATTGGCGATGTTGATAAAGGCGTTCACCTTGTCGTCCGACTCGATATTGAGCAGATTTTGTATGGCGCGCCCTTTGCTCGTCTTGTTGCCTTCGGGAATGTCGTACACTTTGAGCCAGTAGCAGCGACCTTTTTGCGTGAAGAAAAGCATGTGGTTGTGCATCGTGGCGTTGTAGATGTATTCGATAAAATCTTCGTCGCGCGAAGAGCCGCCTTTGGAACCAACGCCGCCCCTATTTTGTGTGCGGAATTCGGTCAGTGGCGTGCGTTTGATGTAGCCAAGGTGCGAAATGGTGATGACCATCTCGTCGTCGGCGTAGAAGTCTTCGGGATTGAAGTCGATGTCCGAGGTCGGGTCGATTTCGGTGCGGCGTTCGTCGCCATACTTGTCCTTGAGTTCCGCCAATTCGTCCTTGATAATTTGGTAGCGGCGTTCGATGTGCGCCAAAATGTCCTCCAAATCCTCGATATATTTCATCAGTTCGGCGTATTCGGCCTTCAATTCGTCGATACGCAAGCCCGTGAGTTGCGACAAACGCATATCCACAATGGCTTTCGATTGCAGTTCGTCCAAGTTGAAGCGCGCTTCCAAACCGCGTTGTGCGTCGGACGGCGTGCGGCTTTCGCGGATAATTTTGACCACCTCGTCGATGTTATCAACACCGATTATCAATCCTTCGAGAATGTGGGCGCGTTCTTGCGCTTTGCGCAGTTCGTATTCGGTGCGGCGCGTAACCACCTCCAAGCGATGATCGACAAAATGGTGAATCAAATCTTTGAGGTTCAGCAGGCGCGGACGGCCTTTTACCAGTGCGATGTTGTTGATGCTAAACGACGACTGCAAGGCGGTCATCTTCATCAGTTGGTTCAAAATGACATTGGCGTTGGCATCGCGTTTCACATCGATAACGATGCGCATGCCGTTGCGGTCCGATTCGTCGTTCACATTCGAGATTCCCGTGATTTTGCCCTCTTTTACCAGTTCGGCAATCGACATAATCAACTCTTTTTTGTTCACGCCATACGGAATTTCCGTTGCCACAATGCGTTCGTGGCCCGTGTCGGACACTTCGATATTGGTTTTCGAGCGGATAACAACGCGTCCACGCCCTGTTTCGAAGGCCTCTTTGATGCCCGACAAACCGCAAATAATGCCGCCCGTCGGGAAGTCCGGTCCCTTGATGTAGTGCATCAGTTCGCTCACCTCGATGTCGTTATTGTCGATATAAGCGTCGATGGCAGCGACCGTTTCCGACAGGTTGTGCGTGGCCATATTCGTCGCCATGCCCACTGCGATGCCATTTGCGCCGTTCACCAGCAGATTTGGCAAACGCGACGGCAGCACGCGCGGTTCTTTCAGGCGTTCGTCGAAGTTCGGGTCGAAATCGACCGTCTCTTTGTCGATGTCTTTCAGCATCTCTTCGGCAATTTTCGACATACGCGCTTCGGTGTAACGCATGGCCGCTGCATTGGCGCCGTCTACCGAGCCGAAGTTACCTTGTCCGTCGACCAGTGTGTAGCGTAACGCCCACGGCTGCGCCAAACGCACCAGTGTGCCGTAGATTGACGAGTCGCCGTGTGGGTGGTATTTACCCATCACCTCACCGACGATACGCGCCGATTTATAATAGGGTTTATCGGGAGTGGCTCCCAGTTCGTTCATTCCGTACAATAGGCGACGGTGTACTGGTTTGAAGCCGTCGCGCACATCGGGCAGCGCCCTCGCAACGATGACCGACATCGAATAATCGATGTAGGCTTGCCTCATTTCGTCGCTGATGTCAATTTTGATAAGTCTCTCTTGCTCAAGCATTTAGATGAAATTTTATGGTATTCGTTTTAGCGTATAAAAGTACAATTTTTTGCTGAAATAGCCAACGGTTTGTGCGCAAAAGTTATCAACAAAAAAGGGCGACCCGCAAAAGCCGCCCCAATCCGATGTGAAATCACTTTTTGTCCATCTCTTCGAATGTGCCGTCGTCGTAGAAGACGATGATGCGCGACAGAGAACGCTGCCGCACGGGCGGTTTTTCTGTAACTGGTTGCAATGGCAGTGGCTTTTTTTGCTCGCGTTGTGATGTGTTACTGCCTGTAGATGAGGCAATTACATCGAAATCGTCGAACAAATTTGGCTCACGAGAATCGTTTCTTTGGCGATACATCGCCCCACGCCCCGAAATAAGCCAGTCTGCGCTCACTTCGGGATAGCGTTCGAGTATTTTTTGCGCCACATCGAGCGATGGATTGCTGCGCCCCGCCTTGATGTGCGACATGGTGCTGCGTTCTACACCAATTTCATCAGCAAAGGCGGTGAGCGTCAAATTTTTTTCGTCGAGCAGTTGGAAAATGCGGTCTTTCATAATGTAAATTTTAGGTTACAAAGTTAATGTAAATTTTTCACACCCGCAAAATAAAAATGTAAACTATAAAATTTGCCACAACCGTTACATTTTTAACCACTACGACACGAAAATCAGCGAACAAGCAGATAATCAACCCAATAGCGTTTTAGCACATAGTTAAAGTGAATTTTTAATTGTGTGAGTTAATTTATTGAGTTTTAGTAAGATACAAAAAATAGTTCGTGCAAAATAGGGCGTTTCGTAAAAACCAGTTCTAATCTCACAAAATAATATAAATTGTTACTTTAATTATTTTTGCTAATTTATTGGTTTTCAATCACTTGCACTGCTTAAAAATAAAATGTTAATCAAAAATTAACGCAACTATCGATTTGATAGTTGCTATGCAGAAATGTGAATTTTGCGATGGTTACAAATGTGATATTTGTGTAGATTGTTACACTGTTTGAGGGTGTTTACAATTATAAACTCGTCCGCTGCGGTTAATTTTGTAACATCGAGAAGTGCCAGCACTACCCTATTTTCCCAAATTCAAAATCCTTGCGATATTTGCGTGCGTCTTGCCACGCGTTCACAAATACGCAAAAAAAAAAAGTGCCTGTCTCACGACAAGCACTTTTCAATAAACCAATAATTATGAAAAGATTCTAACTTTCTGCTCTACTCTTGAGTCTCTTTTTGCATCTCTTCGGTGGCCATTTCGTGGTCTACCAAAATACGACCGCAGTATTCGCAAACGATGATTTTTTTGCGTTGGCGAATGTCCAACTGGCGTTGTGGCGGGATTTTGTTGAAGCAGCCGCCGCAAGCGTCGCGCTCTACGCTGACCACAGCCAGACCGTTGTGCGCATTTTTGCGTATGCGTTTGAACGCCGTAAGGTAGCGCGGCTCTATCTTCTCTTCGAGCGTTTGCGCCTTTTCGCGCAGGCGTTCTTCTTCTTGTTTTGTTTCGGAAATAATCTCGTTCAGTTCGCTCTTTTTCAGTTCCAAATCCTCGTTGCGCTCGGTGCGACGGACTTGTGCGGCCTCCACATCGGCGGTTTTGGTTTCGAGTTCGATGGTGTTTTCGCGAATGTGTTTTTCGGCCAATTCAATCTCAAGTGTCTGAAACTCAATCTCTTTCGACAGAGCGTCGTACTCGCGATTGTTGCGCACATTGTTTTGCTGTTCGGTGTTTTTTGCAATTTTGCTGCGTGCGGCCTCTATTTTTGCTTTTTCGGCCTCGATATTTTTCTTGAGGTCGTCAATGTCGCTGTGAAATTTCTCGATGCGTGTCTGCAAACCGGCAATATCGTCTTCAAGATCTTGCACTTCGAGCGGAAGTTCACCGCGCAAAGTCTTGATTTTGTCGATTTGTGAAACAACGCACTGCAAATCGTAAAGGGCTTTCAGGCGGTCTTCTACCGTTACCTCTTTTACTTCTGTTGGTTTTTGTGCTGCCATAACTATTTGATTTCCAATAATTTTAACTATTTTGTAAGTCGAGAATCAGAAGGCAAAAACGCGTCTCGGTTCCGATTCTGACATTCGGACTGCAAAGTTAGGAAAATTTTTCGATATTTGTTCCAAAAATATCTCTTTTGTAAATTGTTCCGATTCGAAATGTCCAATATCGGCGATGAGCAGTGCGCCATCGGCCTCGAAAAAGCGGTGGTAGCCGACATCGGCCGTTATAAATGCGTCGGCTTGCGCTGCCTTGGCGTTGGCGATAAAGTCGGCGCCACTGCCGCCACAGAGTGCGATGCGATTCAGTTTTCGCCCCAAAAGCGGCGAATGTTTGATGCAATCGGCGTTGAAAACGGTTTTCAGTTGCGACAAAAAATCGGTTTCGGCCATCGCTTGTGGCAGGTCGCCCACAACGCCCAATCCGACGCTATTCCACGCATTTGCCAGCGGAATAAGGTCGAAGGCGGGCTCTTCGTAAGGGTGCGCCTGCAACAGGGCTTTCACCACGGCCGTTTGGCGGTAGGTGGGCAGCACCACTTCGAGTCGCGCCTCGTTTTCGGTATGAAACTCGCCTATCGCGCCGCAAAAAGGGTTGCTCCCCTCGCCTGCCCGAAATGTGCCGCTGCCCTGCGATGAGTAACTGCACGCATCGTAGCGACCGATGTGTCCTGCGCCAGCAGCAAAAAGTGCGCTGCGCACGCTTTCGAGTTGCGCCAGCGGCACAAAAGTAACCAGTTTGAGCAGTTTGTTGCGCTGTGGCACAAGCACACGCACATTTTGCAGTCCCAATTTTTGCGCCATGCGAAAATTGACGCCGCCGTTGGCACTGTCCATGCAGGTGTGCGAGGCGTAGATGGCGATGTTGTGTCTGATGGCTTGCGCCACGCAGCGTTCCACCTCGTTGCTTTCGGTGAGCGATTTCAACCCTTTGAAAATCAGCGGGTGGTGCGAAATTATCAGGTTGTAGCCAAGCCGCGCCGCCTCGTCGATGACCGCTTCGGACACATCGAGACAAAGCAGCGCACCAACAATTTCGGCATCGCGCCGCCCGATGAGCAATCCGCAGTTGTCGAAACTCTCTTGCAAAGCCAGCGGCGCAAAGGATTCGATTTTGTCGATGATTTGTTGTAGTTTCATCTTAGTCTATGTTGTTGATTTACAACCTTTTGCAACGCTAAAAAATTATTTTGCAGGAATGGCGAACTGCTTGGCATCGACTGCCGCCCCGATTTTGTAGGCGGTCATGGTGTAGAGCGTGCTGTTGCCGTTGAGTTCGTCCATCTGCATGGTGTGGAGCGTTCCATCGGTTTTTGCGTAGCGCAGCACGATTTTTTTGTAGCCGCGCGGCACTCTCTTTTTCGATGTGAGCGTTACGATGTAGTGTTTGGCGTCGGTTGCCACTGCTATGTCGGCTTCGTTTTCGGTAGCCAGCGTGCGTACGCGACCTTGTATGCAGTAAATCAGCGTGTTACGCAGTGCGCGCATAGGTGCATTTTTGCTGGTATCGAATTGCAATTTTTTGCCATTTCGCGCCATATAGAGTTTGTCGCCGTTGATGAGAAACAGGTCGGTAGCGGGCTGTGTGTAGTGCTGCGCCACCTTGTCGGGAGCGGTATAATAGAGTGTGCCAGCCAACTGTTTTGTTGCGCCAGTCGAGGCGCTGGTTTTGACCTGTGTGAACGGACTTGTGAGCGTTTTTACAGCGGTGTTTGTCTTCTCGATTTGGTCGAGAATGGCTGTATCGTCGGCAAAAATGTATGTTGGCACGAGCAGAAATGCGGCTAAAAAGAGTTTTTTCGCCACAAAAAATGCCCAAAACCAGCGCGATTTTTTCAGAATTTCGGTTGTTTTCATTGTGTATCAAGAATAGAGTCCGCCGTTAATCGAGATGCATTCGCCTGTGATGTAGCCAGCCTCGGGCGAAGCCAAAAAGCCCACCAAAGCGGCAATTTCTTCTGGTTCGCCAAAGCGATTCATCGGAATAGTTTTCTTCAATTCCGCCTCGTCGAGTCCTTCGACCATGTCGGTTTTGACAAAGCCCGGTGCAACAGCATTCACGGTTACGCCTTTGCGCCCGATTTCTTGCGCCAGTGCCTTGGTCGAGGCGATGAGTCCGCCTTTGGCAGCCGAGTAGTTGCACTGTCCGGGCAAGCCTTTCAAACCCGATAGCGAAGCCATATTCACAATGCGGCCGTATTTGTGGCGCAACATCGGTGTGAGCAGCGGGCGCGTTACATTGTAGAACGACATCAGGTTGGTATTCAGCACTTTGAAGAAATCTTCGGGTTCCATAAAGACCATCAGATTGTCGCGGCGAATGCCTGCATTGTTCACCAACACTTCGATGTAGGCATCGGGGTGAGCGGCTTGCCACCCTTCGATGGCGGCCACGCTGGCGGCGTTGTCGCCCACATCGAATTTGAGCAATTCGCCGTTGCTGCCCGCCTCGCGCACGAGTTCGAGCGTTTTTTGCGCCTCTGCGTCGTTGCTCATGTAGTTGATTACCACCGTGTAGCCCATTTGAGCCAATTTGATGCAGACCGCACGCCCAATGCCGCGACTGCCTCCTGTTACTAATGCGTATTTCATATTTGTGATTTTATTATTTGAAAATTTGAAGATTTGAAAATTTGAAGATTGATTTTACCTCATAGACCAACGCTAACGCATTAAACTCTTCAACTTAAAATTTCTGCATATCGCAGAGGCGTTTGTAGTAGCCGTTTAGTTTCAGCAGGTCGTCGTGTTTGCCGCGTTCTACGATTTCGCCTTCGTGCATTACGCATATTTCGTCGGCTTGGCGTATGGTCGAAAGTCGATGCGCAATGACGATGGTGGTGCGGTTGTGCATCAGTTTTTCGAGTGCGCTCTGTACCAAGCGTTCGCTTTCGGTGTCGAGTGCCGATGTGGCTTCGTCGAGAATGAGAATCGGCGGATTGCGCAAGATGGCGCGCGCTATGCTGATGCGCTGCCGCTGGCCGCCCGAAAGCCGACAGCCGCGGTCGCCCACACTGGTTTCGTAGCCATGCTCGGTAGCCATGATAAAGTCGTGCGCATTGGCAATTTTGGCGGCGGCTATCACCTCGTCCATCGTGGCCGATTCCACGCCAAACGCGATGTTATTAAAAAAGGTGTCGTTGAACAAGATGGCCTCTTGGTTCACATTGCCCATGAGGCTGCGCAGCGACTGGATATTGAGTTGGCGCACATCGACACCATCGACTGTGATGCTGCCTTTGTTTACATCGTAGAAGCGCGGAATCAGATCGACGGTGGTCGATTTTCCAGAGCCCGACTGCCCTACCAGCGCCACAGTTTTTCCTTTCGGGCAAACAATGTTGATATCTTTCAAAATCCACTCTTCGCGGTATTTGAACCAAACATGGTCGAAGCGAATTTCGGAGTTGAATTCGGCAATTCGTTTGGCTTTGGCGTTCTGTTTCAGCGGATTTTCGGCTTTCAGAATATCATCGACGCGCTGCAACGAGGCCATGCCTTTCTGCACGCTGTACATCGCTTTCGACAGGTCTTTGCACGGCGCAATGATGCTGTAGAAAATGACCAGATAGTAGATAAATTCGGGTGCCGAGATGTCGCCTTGCCCCGACAGAATGAGCGATCCGCCGTACCAAAGCAACACAGCCACCACCACTGTTCCCAAAAATTCGCTCATGGGGTGCGCCAGCAGATAGCGGCAATTTATGCGGTTGAATGTGCTGCGAATGCGTTCGTTGAGTGCGGCAAAACGCGCTTGCAGTTTGGCTTCGGCCGTGAAGGCTTTCACCACGCGCAGACCGCCCAGCGTCTCCTCTATCTGCGACAGCAAATCGCCCGTCTGCTCCTGTCCAGTAAGCGAACGGCGTTTGAGCGAGCGACCAATTTTTCCTATCAAAAAACCGCTGAAAGGCAGTAAAAGCAGCACAAAAAGCGTCAGTTTCCAACTCAGGGCAAACAAAACCGTGAGATAAACCACTATCATTATCGGATTTTTGAAAATCATCTCGAGCGAACTCATAATCGAGGCTTCAATTTCGCCCACATCGCTCGTCATGCGCGACATGATGTCGCCTTTGCGCTCTTCGGTGAAGTAGCCAATCGGCAAATCGACCACCTTGGCATAAATTTGGTTGCGCAAATCGCGCAAAACGCCCGTGCGCACAGGCACCAACGCTGCCGAAGCCAGATAGGTCGTGCCAGTTTTTAGGAGCGTCATCACTATCAACGCCACGCCCAAAAACAGCAGTGCCAGCGGTGCACCCGAGTCGGTTATTATGCGTTCGATGTAGAAATAGATATTGTTTTTGGCAGCAGCAGCAAGGTCGTCCATGCCAGCACACGACGCCCACGGCACAAACTTGTGCGTTCCAGTTTCCATGCCAAACAGAATTTGCAGTATCGGAATGATGGTGGCAAACGAGAACAGACTGAACACCGTTGCCAAAATGTTGAGTATAAACACCCAAACAACATAACTGCGGTATGGCGGCACAAAACGGCGCAAAAGCGTAAAGAGTCCTTTCATAAGCAAATTTTTGCGGAATCAAAATGCAAAGATAAACTTATTTTCGCAAAGCACAATAAAAAAGCCCCACAAAACTGCGAGGCTCTCTGTTTTTTGTCGAAAATGCGCGCTCAAAAACGCCACGAAAAAGTTGCTAACACATTGTGCGAGTGCGTTTTAAGCGTAATCGGCTCGACAGCGTCGCTGCAGTACGGCATAAACTGCTCTTGGCGTAGGCGATAGGCATAGGTTACATCTAAAGCAAAGGCTTTGTAGCGGTAGCCGAAGCCCGCAGCACCATAGAGCGAGCCAAATTTGCCGTCGGGGTGCGTGTATTCCAAATCGGTACGCGTGGTGTTTTCGGGCAGCAGACGCTCGGCATTGCTTACGCACGAAGGCGTGGTGTAGGCAGCACCAGCACGCAGCGAAAAAGCCTCTTTTATCTTCACTTCGGCGCCCAAACGCACCTGATGTGTGCCGCGCACATAGTTTTTGATGTCGTCGTTGTCGTTTTGGTAAGGATTTTCATCGTCGAAACTGGACGACTGCGAGGTGTTTTTGCCGAGGCGCATATTTTTGCCTGTGTAGCGGTAATCGACACTGACAATAGCACTTTTGCCAATCACAAAACCAACGCCCAACTGCACTTTTAGCGGCGTACGCAGGTAGTAGCGGTTGTTGCCTTCGGGCGTGCTGGTTGTGCCAGTTTGAGTCTTATCACCTGCTTTCACTGCATACTCTAAATCGGCCGAATGGCGATCTTCGATGGTGTAATAGGTAGGCGTGTGCAGTGCCGCACCTATGCGCAAAAACGAAACAGGTCGCGCCAGCACGCCAAACTTAAAGTTGTAGCCCACGCCCGTAGCATGGAATGTGTTTTTCAATTCGAAACTGCCACTGGTTTCAAACTTTTCGTCGTAGCTCGACGAGAGCGTGTAGTCCAAACTTTGCAGATTGAAACTTGCGCCCCAGTAGAACACATTGCTGATATTGGCACCATACGACAGTTCAAATTCGTTCACATAGCCGCTCTCCACTGCACGGTAGCGCGATTGCGACTTTTCGCCCGTGAGCGACGACCAATTCAGCGAATCGGCACCAGTTCCTGGGTTTATCAAATAACTTTGATAGGCCAATTCCGAAATGTATGGCACATTCACATTGTCGTAGGGATTGTTTTCTGACTTCAATGCCGATTCGGGCAAACCATTCGTAAAATAGGCCATGTAGTCGGTCATCGAATAGGGCGTTTGTGGGCTATAAACCTCGAAAGTGCGACTAAAATTTTTCTGTCGCGTATAGTTGAAAGCGATGTTGTTGGCAATCCAGCCACTCTCCTTCTCTTTGTCGGCCCACGCCCAGACAAACGAAACCGTATTTGGTCGAAAGTCGTAACGGGCGTTTTTGCGTGTTTCGCCCCATGTCGATTGCGTTTGTGTCGCTGTCAAGTCGAGAGAAAATTGCACCTCCGACCAGCGATAAACGCCCAATCCTGCGGGATTGTCGGCCACTGCCGATATGTCGCCGCCAAGTGCGCTAAACGCACCTGCCATACTGCTGTAACGCGCCGTCCCGAGAATGTCGTTGTCGGTATATTTCAGCGCATCGAACGCCCCCTGCGCCGAAGCCGCCGTTGCCGTTGCAGCCAATGCCACTATTGAAATGATATGGTGTTTCATTGTTGATTTCAAATTTCATTTAATTTCTGGTTAGTAGCAAGTAGCAAGATGTGAGTCGCAAGAATTTTTCCCTTTTCCCCGAAGGGGGAAAGGCACTTTCGCACTTTCACACCTTCATACTTTCACACTAAAAAACTCCTCACTCCTAATTCCTCACTCCTCACTAATTATCTGCGTCCTCCGCTCGAGGTGCGTGTGCCACCGCTCGACGAACCGCCGCCGCTGCGTCCACCGCCATAACTGCCGCCCGACGAGGACGAACCACCACGGCTGCCACTGCTGTAACTGCCACTCGAGCGTGTTCCGCTCGACGAGGACGATGAGCCGCTGCGACTGCCACTGCTGTAACTGCCGCTCGAACTGCTGCGCCCAGTGGAGTAACTGCTCGACGAACTGCGCCCGCTCGACGGCGAGGTGGAATAGGACGAACTGCTGCTTTGGCGCGAACCGCTCGATACACGCGTGCCGCTGGTGCTGGTCGAGGTGCTGCCGCTACCCTGCCGCGCTGTGCTGGTGCTGGTGGAACTGCCCCGACTGGCCGACGAGCCGTTGCTTACGCGCGTGCCTTCCGAAGCCGATACACGCACCGTTTGGCGTGAACCTTGCGGTGTGCTTTGCACTTGTGTGCGAACTTCGCCACGCATGCCGCCTTCGACGCGCGCTTGGGTCTGCTGGCGACCGCTGCTGGTCGATGCTTGCACAGCCGAACGCGAACCGTTCGAAGTGCTTACATTGGTGCGTGTGTCGCCCGAGCGACGCCCTGTGGCATTGTGTTGCAAGCGATAAGTCTCGTTCGACGCTGCAAAATAGTTGCGGCCAACATCACCTCTGCCATGGTGCGGATCGCCATGATGGTAGCCATCGTGGTGGTGCGGGTGATGCCAAGCGTAGCCGCGGCAATGATAATGTCCGTAGGGGTGATAGTAGTACCACGGACGATACCACGAATAGTAATCCCAATACCACGCATCGTAGTACGAATACCAGCCCCAGTAGTAGTTGCGGTAGTAGGGACTATACCAATAGTAGTCGTTCCAACCCCAGCCGTAATCGATATAAACATTGGTAGTGGTAGTTTCGGTGGTTGCATTGTAGGCCGATATGTCCACGCCATCGCCATCGAGCGACACAAGGTAAGAGCCATCTTCCATGTCGTAGATGGTGGTATCGTTACCATCGATATGCACGAGCAGGTTTTCGCCGCGCGCCCGACGGATACGGTTCGAATAGGTGTAATCCTCTTCCGTCAGACTGATTTCGTCGTTGGCAGTAGCCTGCGCCACGGCAGCGGTTGTGGTCGTGGTTTTGGTCGTTGTGGTGGTTACTTTCACCCGCTTGATGTCGGTTTTCGGGTTGAAGTAGATGTCGTCGTAATACTGCGCAAAAGTGGTTGAAGAGGCGCAAATCATTGCGACTAAAAGCGAAAAAATTCTGATGTTTTTCATGATGCCCTCCTATTTTTATGGTTCGACTTCGAAAAAAGCAGTACAAATGTCGTGCAAATCGACCGCGTTTTGTCGAAAATTTATATTTTTTTGAACTTTTTCTTGAAATTTCTTTACTTTTTGGGGCGTTTATAGTCGAATGCGCCCAGATAGACCACATTGTCGCTATTGCCAAAAATATCCTCGTAGCGTGCGGCGGCAAATTTGAAACTGCAACTGTCGCTCAACGGCAGCGAATCGAGTTCGGCGGCCGAGAACAGTTGTGTGTAGGCGCGCATTTTGGCGATGCAGAGCGTGTCGCACTCGACGAGCGTTTCGCCACTGATATTTTCGATCGTAGCGTAGGGACATTTTTTCTCGTTAAGATAGCCGCGCACCAACGCCGAATCGTTGCCTGCGAAACGCGCATTGTGAACGCCAATGTAGTAGTTCAGTTTGAGCGACACGCTGCCATTGTCCAAGCACGAGGCGAGCAAAAACGCCACGCAGAGGGGCAAAAAGAGGCGAATGGCTTGCTGTTTTTTCATAGCGGCAATATAATATGGTGCAAAGGTAAAAAAATATTCTGATTTTCGGTGCTTTGCGCACGAATTTTTGCGCCTATTTTGTCTGCAAATCGAAAAATACGGGCAGATGGTCGCTGTAGCCGCCGTTGAATTTCAGACCGATGTAGGTGCGGAACGGCTTTTTGCCAAATGGTTTGTCGTCCTCGAGCAGCCAGTCGGGAGCGAACACACGCACGCCGTCGGAGGCGATGGCGGTTCGTTTTGCGCCAGCGAGCAGTGCGCCCGACACCACTATTTGGTCGAGCATGCCCCACTGTCCATCGTGGCGGTAACTGCCGATTTCGCCCTGTTCGTGCAGCGCATAAGTAAGGTTGTAGAGTTGGTTCACCGCTAGCGAATCGCCCACGGGAGCGGCTCCAAGCACTTGGCGCATGCTGCGGTTGTCGGGATAGTCGTTGAAATCGCCCATGATGAGAATTAGCGCAGCGGAATCGGTGTTTTGCACGCTATCGACCGCTTCGCGTAGGCGTTCGGCAACAAAAAGTCGGTTGGGTTCGCTCTCCAGTTCGCCGCCCAAACGCGACGGAAAATGGTTGACAAACAGATGTAGCGTATCGCCGCTCGGCAGTGTGCCGCAAGCGTAGAGAATGTCGCGCGTAGCCTTGCCCGAAGGGAGTGTAAAGCGTATCGGTCGCGACGAAATTGGGTGGAAAAAATGGTGTTGATAAAGCAACGCCACATCTACACCGCGCGCATCGTCCGATTCGTAGTGAATAATCTGATAATTAAGTTGTTGTAAATGCGAATAGCGTACTAAATCAATCAAACAATGCCTATTCTCAATCTCGCAAAGTGCAATTAAGGCGGGCGGTGTCCATTGGCCAACGGCAGCCACCACTTGTCCGATGTGCGTGAGTTTTTGTTGGTAGCGCGCGTAATTCCAGCCACGCATACCGCCAGGCAGATATTCGTCGTCGTGTTTCAGCGTGTCGTGCTGCGTGTCGAACAGGTTTTCGACATTGTACTCCATCACGCGAAATCTGTCTTGCGCCACAAGCACGGCTGGCAGCAGCAAGAACAGTAGTATGGCGACGAGAGGCTTTTGCATGGTTATTCTGATTTTTGGTTGAT
>CAVGYO010000010.1:0-23052 GCA_963633255.1 Erysipelotrichaceae bacterium | reverse complement strand
GTGTCCAAAATCATTTGCACAATAATCAACCGATCAACCAATCAACCAATCAACCGATCAACCGATCAACCAATCAACCAATCAACCAGAAATCTAGAAATTAGAAAAAACATGACTCCACAAGACTATAAAAGCGACCAATATGTGCGTTGGTGCCCAGGGTGCGGCGACCACGCTATCATCAATTCGCTGCAAAAAGCGATGGCCGAAATTGGCGTTCCGCCACACAAAATGGCTGTAATTTCGGGCATTGGCTGCTCGTCGCGTATGCCCTACTACCTGAGTGCCTACGGTTTTCACACCATTCATGGGCGTGGTGCGGCGGTGGCTACGGGCGTAAAAGTGGCCAATCCCGATATCTCGGTTTGGCAGATGACAGGCGACGGCGACTGCCTTGCAATCGGCGGCAACCACTTCATTCACAGCGTGCGCCGCAATGTCGATATCAATGTGGTGCTGTTCAACAACCGCATCTACGGCCTGACCAAAGGGCAATACTCCCCCACTTCGCCCAAAGGTTTTGTGAGCAAATCGTCGCCGTTTGGCACGGTGGAGCGGCCGTTCGAGCCAGCCGAACTGCTGTTTGGCGCAGGCGGCACATTTTTTGCCCGCACACTCGATGTCGATTTAGAAACCTCGCGACGCGTGTTTGTGGCAGCAGCGCAACATCACGGCACTTCGGTGGTCGAATGTCTGGTGAATTGCGTGATTTTCAACAACGGCGCGCACGGCTGGATTGCCTCGAAAGAGGAGCGTGCCGACCGCACCATCGTTTTGGAGCACGGCAAACCGATGATTTTCGGCAAAAACCGCGACCGTGGGCTGGTGCTCGACGGCTTCGACCTGAAAGTGGTTACCATCGGCGAAAATGGCACGACAGCGAGCGACATTCTCGTACACGACGCCACCACGCCCGACAGCACCATTCACCAAAAACTGGCCATGATGCGTGGTCCAGAAATGCCTGTGGCACTGGGAGTGATACGCGCTGTGCCGTGCGAAACCTACGACCAAGCCGTGTGCAACCAACTGCACGAAGTGCGCGAAAAATCGCCCATCAAAACCTTCGACGCCCTCATCGACACCTTCGAAAAAATCGAGATTTGAGGGAGTGGGGAGAATTATTGAGTCAGCAATTTCACCAGTTTGTCGATGGCTTTTGCAAACAGATTTCGATGTTCGCCGCTCCATTTCAAATAGCCTAAGACCGCTCTGTGATACCAATGTTGCGGATTGTCGAGCGCATGCTGACGACACCACTCTTCGTCCCAAATATCGAGCCAAGCGTATCGGTGCGTGCCATCTCGTTCTAAAAAACGCAAAACTTCATCGACATAGTACTGACCATGATCGTCTAAATTTATCAATTTCAGAATGTCAATTCCATTGTCGGCATAAAACTTATACGCATCGGCAGGGACATCGAATAGTTGTGCAGGTTGCTCTCGATGATACATTCTGTAGATAGTAAACAAATTCCAATGCGAATGTGCTGTTGCTAACGACGATACCTGATAAAAACGCTCCTTATTGTTTTGTCGTGTTACATTCATACGCGCAAAATGGAGTGAACAAAAATCCTCGATATTGGTTGCTTGGGCGCAATTTTCGGGCCACGGAAGCCGCCATTCGTGTATGAAATTATCGGGGAAAGCACCGTTCCACAAATTATTATCGACATGTACTGCCCAATAATAGGGTTGAAAAGTACTATATTTTGTACCATCTGGGCAAAGGTTCATCCAACGCCAGCAAAAGCACTCGCCAGGCTGCGAGGTCAAAATGGCATTCCAAGCAGGCGTATGCGTAAAGTCGCCCGATAGAAACTCGTCGGCATCTAACGCAAAAAGAATTTTGTCACCTTCGATTTTCTGCGCCGCCTCGAACAACAGCCTGCGTGTTGCTGCTTGGTGCATTTCGGTTTGCTGATTTTCGACAACAATCACTTTCTCGTACTGCGGATAGAGTTCACGACTGCCGTCGGTAGACATTTGGTCGGCAATGATGATATAGTCCGCCCACAACGATGTGGCCTGCAAAAAAGCACGCAGCACCCACGCCTCGTTGCGCACGGGAGTCATAACTATCAATAATGGCTTTGACATTGCTATTTTACAGGAAATCTTGACCTTAACGTTTCTATATCTATATTTATTTGGGCGTTAAACCTTTTGTCATCGACACTAATATGCCCATCATACTGCATAGGACTTTGCAATGGCCTGCCAACGGACATGAAGTAATCCATGTACTTGTCATAATTGGGATGGTGGTAGGCGAACTCGCAAAAAGCGTTTTTTACGCCATAAGCGTCGGCCACTATCAAGCCATGCAGGGAACTCGACAAAACACATTCGCACGAGCATATTTCGTCAATGACATCCGTCCACAAGCCATACTTCGTAACATTTATCACATGCGCATGCTCGCCCAACAGACCAACCAACGACGCTTCATCGTCAAAATCCCTATGGTGCGGGATGAGGCCTATTTTTGTCTTCTTTTTCGCCGCCTTGCCGCTGTAATACTGTGGGAGGAGCAATGCAGGATCGCCAAAAACTTTTGGACAAGCACACCCATGCGCCATAAGATAATTCCGCGTTATGGGGCCACGAACGGCACAAACATTTTTGACCTTCGCCTTAAGTTCCATCTTTGTGTCCAGCACTCCGCTTCCCCAAACGGTCGTTCGGCCGTTTACGAAACCGGGGATGTTTGAGCCGATGAACGAATACTGTGCATGGGGCAGCAACAAAGTTTTTGCGGGAATGACTTTCTTACCCGTCATTCGCTCTATCAAATAAACATTCAAATCATCTCCCCAGTTGGAATACCTCTCCTTGGAATCGTAAAAGCCGACGAGCCAACCACTCACCACAACGCATTTTGTCCGATTGAACATGTAATAAAACTCATTCCGCACCCTCTGCGACAGTGAAGGCCTGTGGCGGCGTTCCCATTCGCTACCGCAGACGGCGTTCAACGCCTTACGCATCTTGTCGCCAAATTTGCTATGAAAAAAGAGCCTTATATCCATTTCAAGAACAATTTATTCAAATTTTGCGCAATCCTTATCAGAGCGCGCAGCACAATGTGTTTGCCCTGCTTCTTCTCCGCCCAATATCTGTCCATATCACACACTTTTTTTTACACATTAAGCACGAATATGCACCAGCCAACAAAATAGCGTTGGGCACAAGTTGATGAGTCGTATTTTGCGGCGCGTGCGGGGCGAGGCGTGAAACAGCGAGAGCGGATAGAGGCGTTTGCGCTTCAGTTGCTTCAAATATGCGCCACGGCTTTCCCAAAAATCGGTAGCGACCATGCCCAACAGCGACACAACAGTGGCCGACACCATTCCTCGATACCAGCGTTTATCGGCTTTGTCGGCCATCTGTGCCGAGAGCGCATCGACCAGAGACAGTTTATCGTCGACGACTTTGCGTTTCTTTTCTCGAGCGATGCTTTGTGTGATGCTGCCTCGGCGCATCAAGTAGTTGTAAACCAGCGTATCGACCGATGTTACACGCTGCGCACCAGCGAGCAGACGCGGTGTCCAGTCTGTGTCTTCGAAATAGATGCCTTCGGTGAAACGACAACCTTTGACCAAGTCGGTGCGCATCATAAACTGCCACGCATAGCAACCGTAGCCCAATCGCTCCGTCAAAAAAGTCAGCCCATCGGTTACACTGTCCCGATAATCGACAAATGGTTTATGCTCCTTGTAAGGTTCGAACACACGATAGCATTCATCGACATTTTGATAGTTGACGCGCAACACATCGAGCCGTTCGGCGGCCATTTTGTCGAGCAATGCGCCCAAAACATTCGGTTCGAGATAGTCGTCGGAATCGACAAACTGCACATACTCGCCACTAGCAGCACCGATGCCCGTGTTGCGTGCGCCGCTCAAACCTGCATTGGCTTGATGAATGGCGCAAATATGATTGTATTTGGCAGCATACGCATCGGCAATTGCGCCACTGCCATCTGTCGAGCCATCGTCAATCAAAATAATCTCGTAATCAGACGGTTCTAAATCCTGATTCAGCAGACTATCGACACAGCGGCGCAAATAGTTTTCGACATTGTATATCGGTACAACCACAGACAGTTTCATCGCAATAGCCTCCATTTTTCGAACTTGAACAGAACCCGCTCTACAAAATGAACAACTCCCCACAAGTGGTACTTTTTCAGACGGATATACTGAATCATCGGGAAAGAATAGGTGTCGTAATCGGCCAAAACAGCAGGAGGCAGCACCTGTTCCAAGTAGGCACGCCTTTCGCGCTCTATTATCTCCCGATTTTTGTTGCCGCTCTCGCTGATACCGTTCATATCGAAATGCGTTACATCGATATCGACATAAGTGGTCTTGACTTTGCCCAGCACAATTGTGCGCACATACCATTCCCAGTCGGAACAAATTTGCATCGCCTCGTTGTAGTAGCCAAAAGTGTCGAACAATGTGCGCCGAATATAGGCGCAATCGTGGTTGAGCGTGCCGCAGTAGAAATAGAGAAACGATTGCGGTGTGTAGTAACGGCCATCGCCGCAGCGGTCGCGACGAAAATGCTTCCAATCGCTGGTTTTCAGCATATTGCCGTACATTATGTCGGGATAGTTTGTGCGCTCCAACGCTTCGAACATGCGCGCAGTAACATCGGACGCCGCCAAGCAGTCGCCCGCGTTGAGAATTTGGATATAGTCGCCGCTTGCCATACGAATGCCCTTGTTCATGGCATTGTATATGCCTTTGTCGGGCTCCGACACCCAGCGGTTCAATTTCTCTGTATTTATCTGCAGATACTCTGCCGAACCATCTGTCGAGCCGCCATCGACAACGATATGTTCTATCTCGTTGCGGGCGGTCTGCTGCCACACCGAATCGATGGTCTTTTTCAGCCCACTACAATCGTTATAATTGATGGTTATGATGGAGAGTTTCATCCTGTCCTATCGTCCTATTATCTCCATAGAGTGTGCCATTCGTTCCCTATACGCTGCAAAAATACCACTTTTCAGAAATATATGCAACATTAATCACTCTAACAGCGAGTCGCAGCCATTATTTTATTTCCTCGTATAAAGCCCGATATTGTTCTGCCACACGCTGAATGCTGAAATTATTCAACACCTTTCGACGGGCAAAAAAGCCAAGTTCTTTGTCTGTATTATTCGATATACACCAACGAATGCCTATTGCCAAATCATAAACATCGTTTTTAGAGGCCAAATAACCATTCTTTCTATGCTCCACCATATCGCTGTTCCCTCCTATATCGAAGCAGCAAACGGGAGTACCACAACTGAGGCTTTCCATTATAGCACAACTTAAATTCTCTGTCAGCGATGGCACCACCATTACATCTGCCAAATTATATAACGACACTAACATATCCGTATGCGAAATATATCCAGCAAAAATAACATCGATGTGTTCAAAGTGCAACGGCAAGTCTGTTTTGTTAGCGCCAAAGACAATCAAGTTTGCTCGAAATCCCTGCTTATCCAAAAGTTCCAATGCGGATAAAAGGCTTGAAAAGCCTTTTATCCTGTCTGTGGCAGCGTTGACAGCCCCGTATAGGACAAATGGCTTTTCTGCCTTTTCTCCTGCCGCGCGCAAAATGCGGCTAACCGCCACATTTTGCTTTTGTGTGGAAGAAAGATTACTTATCGCCTCTCCCTCCGCTAAGGGTCTGTATATGGTTGTATCGATGCAATTGGGTATTACACGAATGTCCGCATTCGAGAATAGCGAACTATTCCGAGCGCAATCAGCAAGCCATTGGCTGGGGGACACAATGTGCAAATCCAATTGATTGTATATTTGCTTCTTTTTCTTCCACACCTTATGCGATAGGTCATGGACATCATGACTCCCCAACTGGGGGCAACAACCACACTGTTGTTGGTATCCCTCACACTCCAGAAAATAATGACATACCCCGCAGAAAGGCCACGAGTCGTGCAGTGTCCAAACTATGGGTTTGTGCAATTTTGCCAATATCGGAATAGGGATAAAGCGCTGATTTATCCAATGAATATGAACGATGTCATATTCAAATGCAGAGAAGGCACCAAATACACAAGTAGAACGCAAATCCGATTTATAATTAGCATCTCTTTTCGGATACCGACGCCACACATAATGCTGATATTTATTTTTCAGTTTACGAGCAACCCAATCGAACACCCTATAAATTACATTGTTGGGAGTATACTCTGATAGTTCGTGTACAGTGGCGTCGTCCGTACCTCGCTGCTTAACAAACATTTGGCTATCTATCTGCCGTTCTCGTACACTTGTATGAATGCGATATGCGGCACGAGCAGCCCCACCTGCCACATCCGATGTACAGACAGAAAGAACTCGAATAGTATGATTATTTCCCATGTTTTAGCCTCTTATAGTTCATTAGCAGCCAATGTCCAAGTCCTTTGGAATACAGCATATCTCGATAGATACGACTCACATAGTCGTACCACCAACCGACAGGTATTGCCTTTGCAAAACAATTAGCATCTAAAGACAAATCCACTTGTTTTTCGGCAGGATGAGTCAGCGGCAGTATCGAATAAACGGCTTTTTCTCCCCTGCCATCATTGGACAATGTGTGCGTGCCTTCTGCATCAAATCCTATATTCGAGATTAGATTAACCACTGGATGAATCGTCAATGCGGAATGTTGAAAAAGAAGTATCTGCATTTGATAGTCCCAATAACTCTTTTTAGAGTCGTCCGCTTGTATCTCCAGCACTTTATAGTACCACCAATCAGCCTCAACCCGATTGTGTATCAAGGTCTGGACCTGTTTGCGAAACTGTTTGGCATTTAGAGACAATAAGTCCAAGTCAAACCCATGCCACGAACGCCTCCAAGCGGCCCATGCACCGGTCACCATATAGTGCGAGAATCCATACGAAGCACCACATTTCCATTTGTTATCATACAGTGTCGCATTGATAAAATGCACTTGCTCGTCCTCTTCGTATCTTGTCAATAGTTCCTCACAATAGCCAAAGAAATCGAGATGTGCCAGACAGTCATCTTCCATCACAATCCCCATCTCCTCGTTGGCAAAGAACCATTTAATGGCATTAGCCGGCCCCGCGCCACAGCCAAGGTTTATGTTAGAATAATAAGTTTGAAGTCGAGTGGAAGTTCCTGTTGTTAATTCGTCTATAATGGCACGGACATTAAGACATTTTTCCACATCCAGCGAAATCCCATCGCGAGGACCATCCTGAAAGACATAAAGGTATTTCGGTTTCGTCTCAAGAATACGCTCCAACACACACCGTGTGTGAGCGGGACGGTTAAATGTAATTAGTAGTATTGGAGTGGTAAACATAAACATTATTCCCTTTGTCAACACCCTGAATGGGAAGTTGTCTATTTTATCTTGTTTCTCAGTTGTTTCTGCTGTTGCAATTACTTTTGTTCGGCTTCGAGAGAATCTAAAAGAATGGAGTTCTATGGGTGAGAGTTGCTGTTGCCTGCGTTCTCGAGCAAGTCGTCGTTGAGTGCAAAACCTTTTATCAGATACTCACGCAGAACCGATGTCGCCCATTGACGGAACTGCACCACAAAGAAAATTGGCCCTCTGTCCGACTAGTACGATTAGCCGTTTGATAGAGCAATATCTGTCCTTTGTCATTCACTATTATATTTTTCCTCTAAACACCTGCCATTATAGGGAAATCATTACCAGTCATTACACCAGCAAAGATAGAGGAAAAATTTGAATTGCACAAGAGATTCAATGTGCAGGGGTTTGGTGCTTACCTATTTTTTCCATTCGACGCCAGTTTTTATCACCTTGGCAGGAATGCCAGCCACCAAGCAACCCGCGGGCACATCGTGCGTAACAACTGCTCCCGCT
This sequence comes from Erysipelotrichaceae bacterium, assembly GCA_963633255.1. Lineage (GTDB taxonomy): Bacteria > Bacteroidota > Bacteroidia > Bacteroidales > Paludibacteraceae > W0P28-013. The sequence goes on along the minus strand of CAVGYO010000010.1, from coordinate 15,163 downwards.
GCCACTATTGCACCATCGTATATGGTTACACCAGGCAATATCATGGCATTTGTTGCTATCCACACATGATTACCAATGTGAACTGGTGCTATAGCACTTTTCGTTATGCCTCCAATGGTGATTGGGTGATACGAATTGTCCATAATGCGCACACCATCGGCAATAGCACAATACTCGCCTATCGTTATCTCTTTCGAACAATCAACTGATGCACCATTCAGGTAGGTCTGATTACCAATAGACAGCCGTGCATTTGGTTGCAAAATAATAGATGTGCCACAATGTAGCGTTACACTGCCACGAATAGCCAACACAGAGTTGGCAAGCATTCCTATTCGACATGTACGACCGACATCAAATCCATAATCGATTCGGTTTATTTCGAAAAAAGTGCGTTCCGCAATTTCAAATTTGGCCGTTGGATGTATATCGAAAACAGAATGGTTTAATACACGAATACTACTACTACGCGGTTTTTTCACACGCTTATAAAGGGCGTATGTCTGCCACCAATCGATATTGCGCAAAATGCGAATGTATTTTTTTAACTTCTTTAACATTTTATCTTTTCTCTCGTTTTTTGGGGCTTATAAAACAGATTCGAAAGGTGCACAATAGCCATAACCAATGACCAAATAAAGCCATTAGAATGAAGTCGATTGTAAAGGCGTATCTTTTTGTCATCGTTCTCAAATTGCTGGCGTAGGCGTTTTGGGAAAAGTTGATTGAACTGCTCTACATCAGCCAAAAAAACATCGCGTGTTGGACCGCTAGTAACGGCACTCACGCCATGCATATCGTAGTTTGCAATATCAATATCGACATAACGAAACGATGCACTACCAAAGCCCAGACACTTCACAAAAAATACCGAATCTCCAATAATGCGATAACTCTCGTCGAATTCGCCATACTGGCGAAACAAACTACGACGACAAAACGCTGCCTGGTGCAGAAAATGGCATTTCATAACATCGAAAAACGAGATGTCGCTCCGCCCATAACCACGGTTGCGCCAAAGTCCATCATCGTGCTGTTCTATGATATTACCTTGCACTATATCGGTACCATCAAGCTCTGGCAAAATACGGCCAACAACCTGATTATCAACCAAATAGTCGCCACTATTGAGCATCAATACATAGTCGCCTGTGGCTGCGCGCACACCCTTATTCATGGCATTGTAGATGCCGTTGTCGGGTTCCGAAACCCAATAGGTAAGGTCGGTAGCGTGCGAGCGTACAAGTTCGGCACTGCCATCGGTACTCGCGCCGTCTATGACAATGTACTCAAAGTCACGACAAGTCTGCGCCAAGACGGACTCCATCGTTTTGCGGAGTCCCGCAAGGTTGTTGTAGTTGATGGTGATGATGGAGAGTTTCATTTTTTTTTGAAGCGTTGATTCGTTGAAATGCAGTGTCGCGACTTACAAAAATCGATTTACAAAGCGGCGCACCACAGAGTTTATTTTTCCTACCGAATAGCGATACGAGAGATATGGCGAAACGAGCGAAAGGCGTGCAATTTTGCGCAAACGATCGTTATATGCCAATCGTATCATACAAATAGCATCGGACACACGCCACCATCGCCACAGACTCAAACCATTGTCGTAGGCTTCGAGTATGGTAACATGATAATAATCGGCTACAAAGTTATAAAAAACTGCACTTTGCACACACTCTCGCTTAAACAATTTGTAAAGATTGCGGCAAATAAACAGCATATCGACAATATATTTGACCGAAACCGACTGTGTAATGCTCCCCTGTCTTATGCGGTAGGCATAGAGGCACACATCGATGCTACTGACGCTTGTGGCACGCAGCAAAACTTGCGGCGTGAAATAGGAATCTTCGTGAAAAATGCCAGATTCGTTGTACAATTTGTTTTGCAACAAAAAAGTGCGTTTATACACCCCCCCCCACACACACACGAACGGCAACTTTCGTTTTTGCCTTTCGATCGTTTCGAAATATGCCGTTCCCGACAGACAGCGATGCTCCTCTATTGCGCTAACTACATCGAATGTTTTTGTGGCATCGAAATAGCGTGTAGCATTGAAATAGAGTACATCTTCGCCAGCAATTTGTGCTAACACCTCGGCTAGTTTGCCATCGAAAATAAAGTCATCGCTATCGAGAAAAAAAAGATAGTCGCCCGACGCTGCATCAAGCCCAGTGTTGCGCGCAGCACTAAGTCCTGCATTGGGTTGGTTTATGACTCGAATGTTTGCATAGCACTGTGCATACTCTTTGAGAATATCAGGACTACTGTCGGTACTGCCATCGTTCACGCAAACAACCTCGCCAGTGAAGCCGTTGCCAACCAACACCGAATCGAGACATTGCGCCAAATAGGGTGCCACATTGTAAACTGGTATAACAACGGAAAGTGTCATGTTAGCGTTGAAGCGTTGATTCGTTGGAATGGTTCAGATAGTTACGAAAATAGTCTGCCCGTATCATTTTATCACTCAATGCTGAGACCTCGTAGGGCGAGATAGGTCGATTGTGGCGTACTGTACTATCTAACAAATTCACGCCAAAACCTCGCCAATAATAGTCATCGCAGCCGATAAGATGTAGAATGGTTGGATAAATATCCATCTGATAGCAAACCTCGTCGATAACAGTTTTGCTAGTAATTTGTGGCGAAGAGATGATGACAATAGAGTTGTGTTTCTCCAAGTCAAATTTCACTCTAGACGCTCTTGCATAATCAGAAAATTGTTCTATCTCACTTGCATTGAATATGCTATGATCGCCCGTAATAACAAGCGTCACACTATCTGTATCCATTTTGTCCAACAAAATTCCAAGCCCCTCGTCCATCAGATTGATGCATTTCAGGTAGTTTTGCATCAAAATGGGCATATCGTTTGGTGTAACCAAATGCGAAGAATCGCACCAAGAAACGAATGGTGTGTGCGACGACATTGTTATCGCCATAACATAGTCGTAATTGTGTGCGGCTTCTATCACACAAGGGAAAAGTACTGGGTCGTAGGCGGTCGACACAATGTTTGTATCGATACCATAGGCATCGCTCATCTGTTTCTGATTCCATGTAGATAAATTTTCTGGAAAAATACCACACGAGGAAGCATAACATTTGCTCAATGCAGGGAAAATATTGTAGCAATAGCGAAAAGCAACAGTGCCAACATTTACGGGCAGTATACCTGTGTTCACAATCATTTGCCCATCGGCACTGCTACCCGCTTTGCGTTGCGATACACAATCGTTTGCCACTAACAAATGTTCATTTTTGTCGATAAAACGACAAAGATTTGGCGTAATATCAGGCGTAACGACCCACGATTCTAAACTTTCGACCAAGACAATAATAAGTTTTGAGGTCGGAGCGCAACCAACAGAGTCCTTGCCAATAAAATACGATATTTTGTCAATCTCTTGTTCTGAAAATTGTGGTTTTTCTTCTCCAAATAGAGTCAGAGCAAAAAACTCACGCATATCGTAAAAGAATGCATGCGACACCGAAAATTTATGGAGATACTCTGCCTTATTCACCGTTGTCATCATACCAAACGCATACGATGAGATTGGGTTAAAAGTCATACCATTAAACTTGGGGCGAGGCTGATTTATTTCGTCAAAATGTTGGTAATTTAGCCCAATGCAAGAGCAAAAATTCATCAAAAAAGCGACCCCAACCACAACAAAAAAATCAGGGAGACTGCTTTTTCCATATTTCATTTTTGGGAAATACAGTAAAATCCAACCCACGATAAGTGCAGGTAAAAATACGACAAAATCGTACCATTTCAAATAGCCAAATGCAGCGTCCCAAAATCCTTCGAGATTTCCAACAAGCGTTATCGAGAGACCATCTAAAAAAAATCCATTTGCGCGGAAATAGACCACCTCGGTAATAGTCCACAAACCGCACAAAACTAAGATAAGAAGCGACCACGCTCTATTGAATAGAAGAAAAATAGGAGTAGCCAAAACAAGACAAATACAAATTTTGGCAAGCCAAGAATAGATAGAAAAACTGCCTTGAATGCCAAAATCGGCCAACAAGAGATAAAAAACAAGTACTTGCGACAACAAACAGAGTACAAAAATACCATACAAAATCCAAGCTTGTTTATCGCCAAAAAGTTTTACTTTGCCACAGATCACCAAAGGAATAGTGCCAACATACCCAGCAAGCAACAACTTTGGTAAATAAAAAGTTGCAAATTGCAGTGGAGCACGCCAAAGGCTCGAAATCAAAATAGAATGGTATATTGCAAAATACGCACAAACTATCAGCACAAACGCAAAAATCGAAGAAAGTAGCCAAATGCCCATTTTCGATTTTACGAATTCATATATTTTTATCCTATTGCACATATCCCCTGCAAAATTTATTTGTTTTAAGCCACAGCGGCCACAACAAGTAGCGTTTGACAAGCGTTTTCAATTTCCCCTGTTTTGGCAGCGCCAAAGGCATAAACCGCCACAACGAACGGCGTTTTGTACGCACCCACTCTGCTGCGTATGGCTGTTCATAGCTTTCTGCTTTCCAAGGTTTTTGAGGACCTACAAAATGCACTATCGCAGGGTTATTTTCTCCCAACAATTCGCTTTGCTGCTCGGGCGTGAGTGTTTGGTAGTGGCACTGCATGAGCATCTGCGCTTGATAGTTAAAGCGAATAGGGAGCACCAATTTATGTTCGGCCAATACAGCGTTTAGCACATCTTGCTCACACCAAAGAATATGCTCGTGGTTTTGTTTGATATAGTCGATACACTGCTCGTAAACACCATGTTGCCGCCACCAGCGCAAATTGAGCAGAAGCATTCCAGCGTTCAAATAGCGCAACGATGGTGTATAGTGCAGACGGGCGTATGTTTCAGGCGTATTATCATAGAGATCCCACACACCAGCCATAGCGTAATTGGAAATATCCATACTCCAAAGTTCGTCTAATGAACCGCGCACCAGCATATCGCTGTCGAGATACAGTACTTTATCCAAATCCGCAGGCAACAGTTCTGTAGAAAAAATCTTATAATATGTGGCCACCGTTATGGTACCGCCTATTGTGGGAAAATTTTGTAACAATTCGCCGTCGATCGACAGAAATTGAATAGTGCAACTGAACTTTTTTGTCAGGCGCAGAATGCTCTGTCGCTCTACCTGCGACAGACTTTTGTCGGCCAACACATAGATGTGCGCGCCTACATTATGCTCGAGCAGCGACCACAACATCACTCCCGTGTAATTCACAAAATTACTATCGGTAGAACAAATTATATGCAAAGGCTTTGTGGGCATGATTTATTTGATTGCAATTATATCGCTATCTTGTCAAAGTTCTTTCTTGAGTTCGTAGTAGATGGTGGTGCGGACGAAGATGTTGAATCGACGGTAGGTTTAAATCAGATATGTCAAATAGTTTTCGGGAGTGATAACAACTGTTTCTTTGATAGGATAGGCATTGAGGAAAGCACTCGGTATGGTAGTATTGGCTTTCTTTGGATTCCATTTCATCTCAAAAGCAGTCATTGTACCATCAACTTCCTCTACATAATCAATCTCCTGTTGCTGCGTAGTGCGCCAAAAATACATATTGACATAGCGGGCATTGTAGTGATTGTATTTTATACGCTCACTAATAAAGAAATTTTCCCACAAAGCCCCCATATCTTGGCGAATACCTGTTGGATTAAAGTTGTGTATCAATGCATTACGAATGCCATTGTCGTAGAAATAGATTTTACGGCTTTTCTTCAGTTCGGTACGCACATTGCGGCTTAATGCCGACAGACGGAACACAACATAGCACTTTTCCAACAAATCGATATATTTCTCTACCGTCTTGCTGTCGGTACCAATGGTTTGTGCCAATTCGTTGTGCGAAACTTCACGACCAACTTGCAAAGCCAATGCTACAAGCAGTTTTTCCAATAAGGCGGGTTTGCGGATACCCTCCAAAGAAAGCAAATCCTGATACATATAACTGCCCGAAAGGTTCATAAGCAGGTCGCGAGCATCACCGGCATTACAGACAATATCGGGATAAGAACCATATATCAAGCGTGATTCTAACATTTTATTAACGCGGAGCAAGCCACCATCGTTATATAATTCCTGCGTAGAAATCGGATAAAGTTGATACTCGAATTTACGCCCTGTCAAAGACTCGTTGAGTTGCCCTTGCAGCAATAAAGAAGAGGAGCCCGTAACCAACAACTGTACATCAGCGAAATGGTCGGTAATCATCTTCAATGTGAGACCTATCCCCCGAATACGCTGCGCCTCATCTATCAGCACAATGCGCTTATTGCTAACAAGGCGATTTATTTGTTCTAAATTGGGGGTGTCTAACATCAAGCGAACCTCGGGATCATCACAATCGAGCGACAATATCTGGGCTTGGGAGCATTGCTGACTTGATGCATCTAACACTTGTTTGAACAATGTCGATTTGCCCACCTGTCGCGCTCCGATTAACAAAATCGCCTTGCCTCGAAACAGATGGTCTTGTATAACTGACTGCAATTGCCTGTGTATTAAGGGCATATTTCTATTGTTTTGTGCAGCAAAGGTACTAAAATTTTCTTATAATCCAAAATATCAGTATGATTTTTCGGAATATAATCCAAAAAATCATCATAAATTATTGGATTAGGAGTTAGCGGCAAGGAGGTGAAATACTTGGAGTGGCGGTATTCGATTATGGCAGCATAATGCCCGTATATGCCACAAATTTATGATCCGTGGAACAAAATTATGGTTCTATAACATTTCTATCCACCTTTGGGGGAAGAACCTGAGTTTGCTCTGATTTAAATAAAGTGTTCCTATCCAAAGTTTCCAAAATAGTCATTTGTTTGATAGCAATTTCATTTAATCGTGCCAAACGTGCTGATTGATTCAAGCCATCATTGATAAATACTGCATTTAAGTTCTCCAAATTACTCAGGCATATCAATTGGTTAATGGTTGCATAGTCTCTTATATTTCCTTTTTGCAAAGGATGATTTTCACGCCATTCTTTCGCGGTTATCCCGAAAAGTGCCACATTCAAAACATCTGCTTCTTCGGCATATATCAATGATTTATGCTTGGCATCAATCTCTTGTGGAATTAAGTTTGTCTTTATGGCATCTGTATGGATATGATAGTTTAGTTTGCTAAGTTCGCGTTTGGCTGTCCAACCGAGTGTTCTCTGTCTTTCTTCCTGCAAAAGTTGATACTGTTTTACTAGCAAGAGTTGGAAACGTGGACTTATCCACATACCAAAATGATATGCTATATCTTTATGGGCATATGTCCCTCCATAACGCCCCGTTTTAGCCATAATGCCAATAGCATTTGTTCGCTCAATCCATTGCTTGGTAGAAAGAACAAAGTTATTGCTACCTGCCTCATTTCTAATTGTACCGAATTCGGTATAATTAAAATTCGGGTTGTACAAAAGTTCCCACTCTCCCAGATACTCAATCGTGCTTTTCAGACTCATCCATTTGAAGATAATATGCTCTTGCATTTGGCTATGAGCCATATCCGTCAAACTGATATAATCTTCACCATTAAAGCCATTCAGTACAGATATTTCAGATGTTTCTACTATGATTTTATCCATTTTTGCCATATTATTCTGCTTTTCTACGCTATATAATGCAATTCAATACTTGACAAATATCCTCATCCTTCAAAGCGTGGTGCATGGGGAGGCAAATGACGGAAGCGGCAAGGAGGTGAAATACTTGGAGTGGCGGTATTCGATTATGGCAGCATAATGCCCGTATATGCCACAAAATTACTATCGGTAGAACAAATTATATGCAAAGGCTTTGTGGGCATGATTTATTTGATTGTGTGTCGCAAAATCCAACCATAAATGCGATACAAAAACCAACGCATTTCGTACAAAACAACAGCCATTGGACTGATTCGCGGCAAGTGCGTGAATAGTTGTTCCCAATGCATAGTATTTGCATTGACATCTACTTTCGATTTTACATAACGATAGAGATCTTCGTAATCTTCTATTTTGTCATTCAAACAACGAACTAAAGTCGTAGCCAATACCGTTTCGCTATCGAACAAATACGAATGATTCATCACATTTTCTTTGAAAATCGGAAGCGACGGAGCAACAATATTAGCCCCCATAAGTTGCATCTCTATAGCAGAGATACAAAATGTTTCACTAGCACCGGTGGGGTTTGGCACACCCACTTTACACTGCCGCATAATGTTGTATTTCTCATTGCCACACACACCCAAGAAATGCACCGATTGAAGTATTTCACCGTTGGAATTTGTAACAAATGGCATAAAACGCGCCTCATATTCTGGCGAGGCCAAGCCATAGTTCCCAAGCGTGGCATTTGCATCGTAGAGCCGTCCATTGCCTATCACAAACAACTGGGCATCTGGTATTTTTTTTAGAACTTGTTTCCAAACCTGCGCCAACACATGAAAACCTTTATCTTCTATCAAACACCCCATCCAAACCACATTGTGGTTGTTCTTGTCGTTTGCTGTGGGTCGATACTTTTCAATGGCGTCGAGTGGAAAAGAATTGTAGATTGCTGTGGATTTTAAGAATGCTGGATGCTTTTTATAGTCAAGCATTTCGCTTTTGCTTACACACACAATGCGAGCGATGCGCCTATCACGCCAGAAGTGCATAAGCATTTTTGACGAGGGATGATTGTGCGCCCAAATAAAAATCTGCATGGTGGCAGCGAAAGCCTTCAAACTGCGTGGTGTTGCATATTTTACATCTACCACTATTTTTTCAATTCCCAACTCGGAGCACAACGCAGCACATTCATCAAGCGAATTGGCACGACATACATGTTTATGTGGGAAAGTGCCTTCGAAATTCACAAATAAATAAGACTCAATACCATTGTTGCGGCATTGCAAGTAGTACGAAAGCAACAAAAACTCGTATTCCGACCCAGGTAGCCCAGGATTTCCATGCATTATGGCGGTGTAGTCCATATTTGGCAAGGAAGGATTGTTCAGCCAAAGTGCTATTTTTTGTGCGTCTTTAACCATCATATTGTGTACTAAACGAAATTATTTTGTGCAATACAGGGCGTATCAATCCCACCTCTTGTACAGCATAGCCCAAGATGGGGTCAATGTAATCGTGTACCTCGAATGTATGCACCAAATCGCCCCACACTTTGCGCGTGCGCGCCTGTCCAAACCAAAGATGCATTTGGTAAACTCCCGTATTAAAAATGTCTGGCGGTATTTGCAAATGAATGGTATAATAGCCTTCTTGCGAATCACACTCGGGCGAAACAATACACGGCTGCTGGAACAATTCAATATCGTCTTTTGTAGAGAATGAAAAGCAGGCGTCGAGCAGCGCATTTTTTATGTTGTTTTTGAAACACAGTTGAATATCTATTCCCGATTTCAGTGTAATGAATTTGCCTTGCATTGGTCGGAAAGAGAAAGATTTTATTCGCACTTCGCTGTTCCCAAGAGCATGTTCAATATCGTCGAAAAATAGATTACTATTATCGATTTGTTCGCAGTGCGAATTTAATTCCAAATACTGGTCTGTGATAGAATTCACTTCACCTATATTTTTTATTCTCCCATTTTCAAGCAAAACCCCAGTCCTGCACAATGCCCTGATACTTGCCATATTATGGCTCACAAACAGCACGGTGCGGCCTTCGCCACGGGAGATGTCGTTCATCTTGCCGATGGCTTTCTTTTGGAATTCGGCGTCGCCTACGGCAAGCACTTCGTCCACTACCAATATCTCGGGATCGAGATGGGCGGCGACGGCAAAACCCAACCGCACTGTCATTCCACTCGAATAACGCTTCACGGGTGTGTCGATGTAGCGCTCGCAGCCCGAAAAATCGACTATTTCGTCCAATTTGCGCTTGATCTCCTGCTTGGTCATGCCAAGAATTGCGCCGTTCAAGTAGATGTTTTCGCGCCCTGTCATTTCGCTGTGGAAGCCTGTACCCACCTCCAAGAGCGATGCGATACGCCCCTTGGCGCGGATAGTTCCCGTGGTAGGTGCGGTAACTTTGCTGAGTAGTTTGAGCAATGTAGATTTGCCTGCACCGTTCTTGCCGATGATGCCGACCACATCGCCTTGCTCCACTTTGAAATCGATGTCGCGCAACGCCCACACATACTCCGAATCGCCTTTCGAGGCACGGTCGTTGGTATCGCCAATTTTCAAATATGGATCTTCGCGGCGCAGGATTGCAGTCTGAAACCAGCGGTCGAGGTCGTGGCTCAATGTGCGTGTGGATACCAATCCCAAGCGGTATTGTTTGCTGATATGATTGAATTCGATGGCTGTCATCTTTCTGCCCTCATTGGATTATTCAAAAAGTCGTCGTAAGCGAGCCGAATGCCCTCTTCTAATTCTGTGCGGTAGGTCCAGCCGAGTGCCGTTGCTTTCGATACATCGAGCAGTTTGCGGGGCGTGCCGTTGGGTTTCGATGTGTCCCAGCGAATTTCGCCGCCGTAACCGACCACTTTCGCCACCAACTCGGTCAATTCCTTGATAGTCAGTTCTTTGCCAGTGCCTGCATTGACGGTTTCGTTGCCCGAATAGTTGTTCATCAGGAACACGCAGAGGTTCGCCAAATCGTCGACATAGAGAAATTCGCGCAGCGGACTGCCATCGCCCCAGCAAGTTACAAACGCTGCTCCACTCTCTTTGGCTTCGTGGAAACGGCGTATCAGCGCAGGCAACACATGGCTGTGGGTCGGGTGGTAATTGTCGTTGGGACCATAAAGATTGGTCGGCATCACGCTGATATAGTCTGTGCCGTACTGCCGATTGAGAAATTCGCAGTATTTCAAACCCGAAATTTTGGCCAAAGCGTAGGCCTCGTTCGTCTTTTCGAGTTCCGATGTGAGCAAGCACGACTCTTTCATCGGCTGCGGTGCCAAGCGTGGATAGATGCAACTCGAGCCGAGAAACTCCAACTTTTTGCAGCCATTCTGCCACGCAGCGTGAATCACATTCATCTCCAATATCATATTGTCGTACATGAAATCGGCCAAAGCATTTTGGTTGGCCACGATTCCACCCACTTTTGCGGCAGCAAGAAACACATATTCGGGTTTTTCTTGCTCGAAAAAACGCTCTACATCGGCTTGTCGGCAAAGATCGAGTTCCTTGTGCGTGCGGGTAATAATGTTGGTATAGCCCTGCCGCTGCAATTCACGCACAATGGCACTGCCCACCATACCGCGATGCCCTGCAACATATATACGAGAAGATTTTTCCATATTATTCGTTTCAAATTTCTGGTTAGTCGCAAGTCGCAAGAATTTTTCCCGTTTCCCCCGAAGGGGGAACGCCATGCATTCTAATTAAGAGTTAATAATTTAGAATTAAGAATTTTTGCGCTCCCAAACGCTGCTAGAATTTTCAAAATTCCAAATAATTGTCAATTGTCAATTAAAAAGTCTATGCTCTATCTTCTATGTTCTTAAAATCTTTCTTGCTACTTGCTACTTGCGACTTTCATTGTCAATTATCAATTGTCAATTATCAATTAAAAACTCCTCACTCCTCACTCCTCACTCCTCACTCAAAACCACTTCTCACTTCTAACTTCTAACTTCTAACTCCTCACTATCTCTAAATCGTGCTTTACCATCAGCCGCACCAACTCGTCGAACGAGGTTTTGCGTGGATTCCAGCCGAGCAGCGTCTTGGCTTTGGTGGGGTTGCCGAGCAGTTGCTCCACTTCGGCGGGGCGGAAATACTTCGGATCGACCTCGACCAGCACGCGCCCTGTCTTCACATCGATGCCGCGCTCGTTCACGCCGCTGCCCTCCCAACGCAGTTCGATGCCAGCATATCCAAACGCCAGTGTGCAGAACTCGCGCACGGTGTGCATCTCGCCCGTTGCAATGACAAAATCTTCGGGCGTTGGATGCTGCAAAATCAGCCACATACACTCCACATAGTCCTTGGCGTAGCCCCAATCGCGCCGTGCGTCCAAGTTGCCAAGGTAGAGTTTGTCCTGCTTGCCGTGTGCAATGCGCGCCGCTGCCAGCGTTATTTTGCGCGTTACAAATGTCTCGCCACGGCGTTCGCTCTCGTGATTAAACAAAATGCCATTCACGGCAAACATTCCGTACGATTCGCGGTAATTTTTTGTAATCCAAAAACCATACTGCTTGGCCACGCCGTAGGGCGAACGCGGATAGAAAGGCGTTGTTTCGCTCTGCGGCACCTCTTGCACCTTGCCAAAAAGTTCCGATGTCGAGGCCTGATAGATGCGGCATTTCTTCTCGAAACCGAGAATGCGCACCGCCTCCAACAGCCGCAAAGTGCCGATGGCATCGGCTTCGGCGGTATATTCTGGCACATCGAAACTGACTTTCACATGGCTCTGTGCAGCCAAATTGTAGATTTCGTCGGGCTGCACCTCTTGAATGATGCGCACCAGCGAACTCGAGTCGGTCATATCGCCATAGTGCAGATTTACAGCACGCTCGCGCTTCATATCGCGCACCCATTCGTTCAGATACAAATGCTCGATACGCCCCGTATTGAAAGTCGATGAGCGGCGCAACAAACCATGCACCTCGTAGCCCTTTTCGAGCAGAAACTCGGCCAAATAAGAGCCGTCCTGCCCCGTTATTCCTGTAATTAACGCTATTTTCATGCTTTATTATTTCAAATTGTTGATTTGTTGAATCGTTGAATCGTTGAATCGATTATTGGTTGATCGGTTGATTGGTTGTTGAAAAGATTATTTCTAATTTCTAGATTTCTAGATTTCTGGTTGATCGGTCGTTGAAAAGTTGGATTGTTGAACTGATTATTTGTTTCGGGCGTGGCATGCCGCGCCCCTACTTTCACACTTTTATACTTTCACACTTTCTAACTAAAAAATTCCTCACTCCTCATTCCTCACTCCTAACTTCTAACTGCTAACTACTCACTTTCTTGCTACTAAAAAATCACACCGTATCCATAAACGACCGTTGCACTTTGTTGAACACCACCACGCCCACGGCCAGCAGCACCACCATGAAGCCAAAACTGTAGCCGAGCAGTGCCCAACTAAACTCGCCTGCACCCAATGTGGCGTATTTGAACGCCTCGATGATGCCCGTTACAGGATTGAGTTTCATCACAAAAAGCAACTTTTCGTTCGTAATCATACTCAACGGATAGACTATCGGTGTGGCGTACATCCACAACTGCACGACAAACGAAAAGAGTATCTGCAAATCGCGATATTTGGTGGTCATCGACGAGATGATGATGCCAAAACCCAACGCCAAACCCGCCAACAACGCCACCAACACAGGCAGCAACAGCAAATACCAAGTGGGCGTAATTTGCACATCGGAAAAAATCAGAAAATAGGCATAAACCAGCGCATAAAGCAGAAATTGTATGCCAAATTTCACCAAATTCGACACCACATTGGCCAACGGCACCACCAAACGCGGAAAATAGACCTTGCCAAACATACTCTGATTGTCGACAAATGTGTTCGATGTTTTGCCCAAACTATCGGCAAAATACTGCCAGCAGCAGATGCCCGCCAGATAAAACAGCGGCTGCGGCACACCATCGGTAGGAATGTTGGCTATGCCACCAAACACCACCATATACATGAGCGTGGTCAAAGCAGGCTGAATCAAAAACCAAAGCGGCCCCAACACCGTCTGTTTGTACTGTGTGATGATGTTGCGCTTTACAAAAAGCATCAGCAAATCGCGATAACGCCACAATTCGCGCAAATCGACCGAAAGCAACCTGTCCTTAGGCTTTATAACTGTTGTAAATTCTTCCATAAAATTCTACTATCAATCGCCCAAAAGCGATACTCGACTACAACCTGCAAATATACAAAAAATGTTGTTATCAGCCAAACGATATGTGCGTTTGCGCCCTTTTTGTCGATAACAAATGGCGTTTGTCGATAAAACACTTGGCACACTGCGCAAAAATAGTTACATTTGCGCCCGAAAAAAAAGTACAATCGCCATGAAAAAACATCTTTTGCCACTCGTGCTGTGTGTCGTTCTGTTTGCAGGCTGTAACAGAGATGACGATGATTTTGAAGGTTACGACATCAACCGAGGCAACACGGCGGATCATGTAGGTTACCGCCCCGAATGCCCCAAACAGGTGGACAACAAAAACTACATCTACATTACCCACACGGCAAAAATCGGCAACGCAAACATGCGCAACTACAGCATGTGTTTCGACAAAACAAAATATGCCGCACTCTGGGTGGCATACCCACTGCATGAGTGCTACACAAAAGGTAGCGCAGGGCGTGCCTACGAATCGTCCGAAGTTTGGCCATACGACCCAGACATCAGCTCCACATACCAAGCGGTAGGCAAAAGCGGCTATTCTGGTCTAACGCGTGGGCATCAAATCCCATCGTACGACCGACAAGTCAACACCGAAATGAATGAGCAGACTTTCTATATGTCGAACATGACACCGCAAAACTATAACTTCAACGGTGGTATTTGGGTCAATCTAGAAGGACGCGTGCGACAATACATCTGCTCCGACACGCTCTATGTGGTTACAGGCGCACATTGGGAAAATACGAATTACCGTGTTGGCAAAAACAGCAGCTATCCCGTCCCGACACACTATTATAAGGTGCTCCTCCGCACCATCAACGGCAAAACGGGCAAAGCGGTTACCGAAATCGACCGCAACAGCCTGAAATGCATCGGCTTTTGGCTCGATCATAACACCACAGGCACTTCCATCAACAAATCGTATTGTAAATCGGTGGCCGAAATCGAACGCCTCACAGGACACACCTTCTTCCCCGATGTCGATGTCGATAAAACACAATGCAACCCTTCGGACTGGGGACTTTAATTTTAGTGAGTAGTGAGAAGTGAGAAGTGAGGAGTGGTTTTTGAGTGAGGAGTGATGCGGCAGAGCCGCAATGACAATTAGTAGCAAGTCGCAAGTAGCAAGTCGCAAGAAAGATTTTAAGAACATAGAAGATAGAACATAGACTTTTTAATTGACAATTGATAATTGACAATTATTTGAAAATTTGAAGATTGCTGCGTTTTTGGGTGCAAAAATTCTAAATTCTAAATTCATAACTCTTAATTGGATGCGTGGCGTTCCCCCTTCGGGGGAAACGGGAAAGGGGGCTACGAGTAAGGCAATGAATAATGA
>CAVGYO010000009.1:0-23407 GCA_963633255.1 Erysipelotrichaceae bacterium | reverse complement strand
ACTCCTAACTCAAAAACACTTCTCACTTCTCACTGCTAACTTCTCACTTCTAACTAACCAATGGACTCCATTTCTTCGTCGGGAACGCTTACGCCAGAGGGCGAGGACTGCTTCGAACAGTTCACGGCGCACGAGTGCCTGCCCAACAGTGGTTTTAGCCTGCTGTGTAAAGCCAAACGCCACGGCAAATGGTTTATGCTCAAGGGGTTGAAGCCAGCGTATGCCAACAAAACGGCCTATCGCCAACTGCTCGACAAGGAGTTCGATCTGATGATTCCGCTCGAGCATCAGAACATTGTGGCGGTGGTCGATCGCATACACGATTCTGTGGTGGGCGATTGCATAGTGATGGAGTATATCGATGGCACAACGCTGCGCGATTTTCTGCGCACAAAACCATCGGCCAAGGTGCGACTGCGCATTGTTTACGAACTGCTCGATGCGCTGGCGTTTGTACACGCAAGGCAAATTGTCCATCGCGACCTGAAACCGTCGAACATTCTCGTAACGCGCAACGGAGCGCATGTCAAAATCATCGATTTTGGTCTGTCGGACAGCGACAGCCACGCCATACTGAAACAGCCTGCTGGCAGCCGCGAATATGCCGCTCCCGAGCAGTTGCGTGGCGATTGCAAAATAGATTGTCGCGCCGATATTTATGCCGTTGGCAAACTGCTTCGGCTCATTTTCCCGCATCGTTTTGGGCGTATTGCAAGGCGTTGCATGCGCCACAATCGCGAGCAGCGTTATGCCGACTGCAGTGCTGTGCGCCGCGCCATCGACCGCAGTCTGAGACTCGTTTCGGCGGTGTCGAAAGTGGCAATTTTCGGCATTCTTACAGTGGTGGCGGTGTTGGCGTTTCGTCGTCCGCAAGCCGAAACTGTACCGACAGCGCACACGGTCGATACTGTGGTAGTGCAACAGCGCGACACGGTGGTGCGCACACGCGATTTCACCCCCGCTCAACAGCAGATGATCGACGACGCCCAGCGGCACATTAGAAGCACCGTGTCGCTTGTGGTCGATAGCATCGAACGGGGGCAGATAGCATTGCGCCAAGAGGCCTATGCAAGCCAACTGCGCCTTGCGCTCCTTTTGGCGCACGAGCGCGACTCTATCTCGGCCACCATTCCCATCAATTCGCTATTCCACCAGCAGTTTGTGAATGCGTGGACACTCATCTATGCCGAACAAATTCGCCGCATCAACGCCGATAGCCTGCCCGAGTAATTTTTTTGAAAAGTGAGAAAGTGTGAAAGTTCGTAAAGTTCGTAAAGTTTATCAAGTTTATAAAGTTTTGTTGAAGAGTTGAAGCGAAAAAAGCAATTTTCAAATCTTCAAATCTTCAAATGAAGCCTGAATTTTGAAAAAAAATTGTATTTTTGCAAGCAAAATGAGTGCTGGCATGACGGTTGGAATCATCGTGGCGATGGACAAGGAGCGCGCGCTTGTGGCGCAGTTGCTCGAGAGCCGTTCGGAGCGGACGGTGAGCGGCTGGTCGTTTGTCGAGGGCAGGCTGGGAGCGCACCGTGTGGTGTTGCTCAAAAGCGGCATCGGCAAGGTGGCGGCCAGCGTTGGTGCTGCCGAACTGATTCGTGCGTTCAACCCCGATTGCATTATCAATTCGGGCGTGGCGGGCGCACTGGACGCTTCGGTAGGCGTGGCCGATGTGGTGGCTGCCGACCGCACCGTGTATCACGATGTGGACTGCGGCAGCGACAATCCCTACGGCTGCGTGCAAGGGTTCCCGCTCTACTACCACGCCGATGCGCAACTGCTCGATGCGTTTCAGCATTTGAAATTAGAAACAAAAACGCACATTGGCTTGGTGTGCAGTGGCGACCGTTTTATATCGCAACTATCTGATTTACAAACGATTAAAAATCGTTTCCCCGAAGCATTGGCCGTCGATATGGAGAGTTGCGCCATTGCACAGGTGTGCCACATCTACGGTGTGCCATTTTTGAGTTTGCGCGTGGTGAGCGATACGCCCGGCGTGAACGACCACTACAAACAGTATTTCGACTTTTGGGAAGTCGCCCCCGAACGGTCGTTCACAGTATTGCGGCGGCTATTGGAAAATTTGTAAAACCCCTTTTTTATGTCGTTAGAACTGATTCTTTTGGGTCTTTCAGTCCTATTTTTGTTGAGCATCATGGCTGGTAAAGCCAGTTCGAAGTTTGGTGTGCCAGCGTTGTTGCTCTTTCTGCTGGTCGGAATGCTGTGCGGCAGCGATGGTTTAGGTATTCAGTTCGAAGACATCTATGTGGCGCAAACCATTGGTACGGTGGCACTCTGTATCATTCTGTTTTCGGGCGGTATGGACACCAAAATTTCCGAAATCAAGCCTGTGGCGGCGCAAGGTTTGGTGTTGGCTACGGTAGGCGTGGCACTGATGTCGCTCATCACGGGCGTGCTGGTGTGGTTCATCATGGGTCTGACTATGGAGTCGGCGGGCATCGGACTGATGGCGTCGCTCTTGTTGGCCAGCACCATGTCGTCAACCGATTCGGCATCGGTATTTGCCATTTTGCGTTCGAAAGGGCTGCATCTGAAAAACAATCTGCGCCCCACGCTCGAACTCGAGAGCGGCAGCAACGACCCGATGGCCTACATTCTGGTGCTGGTGTTTATGGACATTGTGAAAGCAGGCACTACGCCCAGTGTGTGGTATGTGCTTGGCATGATTGCCATGCAGTTGTGCATCGGTTTGCTGGCTGGTTTTGCGTTTGGCAAATTGGCGGTGTGGGCTATCAACCGCATAAAAATCGACAATGCGTCGCTCTACCCGATTTTGGTTTTCACCTTCTGCATATTCATCTTTTCGGCCACCTATTTCATGAAAGGCAACGGCTACCTGGCGGTCTATGTGGGCGGTCTGATTATCGGCAATTCGTCGTTTCAGCACAAACGCTCGACCATGGGCTTTTTCAACGGTTTGACTTGGCTCTTCCAGTTGCTGATGTTCTTGACTTTGGGTCTGTTGGTCAATCCGCACGAACTGCTCGATGTGTGGCTGCCCGGCCTGATTATCAGCGTGGTAATGATTTTCGTTTCGCGTCCGATAAGCGTGCTGCTCTCGCTGCTGCCCTTCCGCAAAATAGCGTTGCGCGACAAGATTTATGTGTCGTGGTGCGGCTTGCGTGGCGCAGTGCCGATTATCTTTGCCATCTTGCCGTTGGCGGCCGATGTGCCACACGCACGACTCATTTTCAACATCGTTTTCTTCTGCACGCTGGTGTCGCTGCTGGTACAAGGCACTTCGCTGCCCATTGTGGCCAAATGGCTCAAACTCGACGACGAAACCGACGACCTGAAAGGATTGGAAGATTTTGATGTCGATTTTTCGGACGAGATAAAATCGGTAACTACCGAAATTACCGTAACGAGCAAAGTGCTGGAGTGCGGTAACCGCCTGATGGACTGGGGTTTGCCCGACAAAACGCTGGTGGTAATGGTGAAGCGCGGCAACAAATTTTTTGTGCCGACAGGCAAAACCGTGCTGCACGAAGGCGACAAACTGCTCATCATCACCGACGACCAGTTGGCACTGAAAGAGACCTACAAAACGCTGCACATAGCAGGTTAAGGCCGTCGCCCTCGACCAATTTTTACACATTCACAAGTGCGTCGGGCAGGCTGAACGACACGCGCTCGAAATCGAGGGAGCGTGACTCGCCACGGCGTTTGCCTGTAGGTAGGTAGTGTGCCGCCTTGTCGCCGAGGTGCGCCCTGAATGCCTTGTTGATGAGGCTCATCTGGCGGTCGAGATTCTTTTTCGAAAAATCGGTGAGGTCGGCAATGGTGCGAGCAATGTCGGCATCGCTGCGCGTGGGTTGCAATACCCTATAAATGCGGCGCAATTCGTCGGCCATGCTGGGCTCGGCTATCTGCTTGCGGTAAAAGCCGTTGCGGTGGCGCATGTAGAGAATGTAGATGGCTTTGGCCAACGGCGGCAACGCAATCCGCACATTGTAGAATGGCAATTCGATGGCAAACGCACGGGTTACATGCAGCGCCCCAAAACCTTCGCCGCTCAGCAGTTCGATGTAACGCTCCACATCGCTCAAAAACACAATTTTCACCTTCTCTTTGGCTTGCGCCTGCTCTATCTGCCGCACAATGTCGCGTGCCAGTTGCAGATTGATTTGGCGCGCATGTTCGTCGGCCATCACCTCGCTAATGCCCCGTATGGGCGGGCGAAAAGTGATCATGCAGAGCATATCCCAATCGGGATCGGCTGTGGGAGGCGTGGGTTTGCTGAAATCGGCTTGCATCTTGCGTTCGTTTGTGCAAATATACGCCATTTTCGCCAAACAGCGAATGTTTGTAACCATAAAGCCGCTTTTTCGGTAACCTTAAATCGAGCGTTTTGTGCGTTTGGGCGGTGCAAAAGTCCTAATTTTGCAAATA
Organism: Erysipelotrichaceae bacterium; assembly: GCA_963633255.1. Lineage (GTDB taxonomy): Bacteria > Bacteroidota > Bacteroidia > Bacteroidales > Paludibacteraceae > W0P28-013. The sequence continues at coordinate 18,994 of CAVGYO010000009.1, read as the reverse complement.
AAATTGACCTGCGCATGGGGTTATTAGACAATTATACGGGCATCGGTATGTCGCCACGACCACAGTGGCAACACCAATTTGTTCTGCGCGACCTGCTTGTGAATGTGGCTTCTGAACTGCCGCGCAATCGTTTTACGGTGGCAACCGAAATAACGCTCACCGACGATTGGGACGACCGTGCGCCCGATTTGGTGGTGTTCGCTGCACAAACTATGCAGCCGCTGATGCTGGTGGAGATTACCACGCACCACGAACTGAAAAAAATCCTCCGCAAGTGCGAAAACTTGCTGCCGCGGTTCGGGGCAATGGAGTTCTGGGCGTTCGACTACGAAGCGGGGCAATTGTGGCTGCTCGATGCAAACGGCCGCCGCTGGCTACTCGACGATGGTACGGCTACTTCGGCCTACCTGCACCACCCGATGATTGACTATTTTTACTACGAATAATTTTTTGTGCCGAAAAAATTTGGTGGAGCGAAACAAAAGATGTATCTTTGTCGGCATAAAAGTGCAACTATTGCCCTCCTCCATGCAAAAATGGGGGGGGGGGGTAATTGCTTGATTATCAGTAAGTTAACTACAAGACGAATGAGAAGTGATGCGGCAAAGCCGTTGACAATTGATAATTGATAATTGATAATTGACAATTATTTGAAGATTTGAAAATTTGAAAATTTGAAGATTGTCGGTGTCCAAAATCATTTGCACAATAATCAACCAATCAACCGATCAACCAATCAACCAAAAATCAATTCAACGATTCAACAGTTAAACTCATCAACTTATCAACTTTTTAACTTTTTAACGACCTATGAAAAAACTACTTACCCTACTCTGTTGTGTGGTGTTTTGCGCGGTGTTGTCGGCGCAGGACATCATCGTTACCGCCAAGGGCGAGCGCATCGAGGCGTTGATTACCGAGGTGTCGCCCACCGAAATCCGCTACAAAAAGTGGAATTTCCAAGACGGGCCGACCTTTGTCGTCGGTGTGAGCGACTTGAGCGTCATCATCTTCAAAAACGGCGAAGTGCAGGTGTTCAACAAGAAAGAGACCGCACAAACAACACCCCAGCAAACGCCCGCCGACAAACAGCAAGGCGAAACCGAAGTATCGTCGGACGGCAAACGCCGCTACATTACCGACACGCGTTTTCAGTCCTATATCTATGGTGGCGCAATTTTCGACCAGCGTGCTGGCGGTCCTACATTAGATGCAAGTTGGGGCGCACGCATACGCGACTTTTTCTATGTTGGATTTCAGACTGGACCGCATCTTTTGTTTGAAACAACCAAAGAATATGCTGTAGTTCTCTGCTATATGCCATTGGCTGCAAATATGAGGGTATTTATTCCCACTAAACAGTATGTATATCCCTATTTCGACTGCGCCATCGGTGGTTTGGTAGGTATGACTGACGTTCTACGGGGCGACCAATATGGATCTGATGTTTTTGGCGGTTTCTACTGCTCTGCAGGCGTAGGCATCGATGCTAAACGCTTTTCGGCGGGCATAGGTTATACGGGAGTCGATATTTCGGGTGTCTTCGGCAGTGTTGGCTACATTCGGATTGGGGTGCGCTTGGGGCGTATGTAAATCTGTGCAGAATGCGCTTCATAAGTGCAAAAGTGTTACAAAAATGCGCTCAAAAGAGCGCATTTTTTGTTGCGTATGTCGGAAATAAGGCGTACATTTGCAGCAAATTATTGAAAGTTCAATAATTGAAACTACAATAATTTAACAAAAACACCCCGTAATCGACTGAGTATGATACAGTTAGACAATCCTTTTGTGGTGGGTAAATATGTATCGCCCGCCTATTTCTGCGACCGCGAGCAAGAGACGGCTACCCTACTAAAACACCTAACCAATGGGCGTAATGTGGCACTTATATCGCCACGGCGTATGGGCAAATCTGGTTTGATAGAGCATACTTTTGGGCAGCCAGCGTTGCAAACCTATCGCACTTTTTTCATCGACATCTACGGCACACGCTCGTTCGCGGAGTTTATCTATCTTTTCGGCAAAAGCATTTTCCAACAACTTAAACCGCTCTCTACACAATGGCGCGAGCGTTTTGTGCAGGTGGTGCGTTCGTTGCAAGTTGGCATCAAGTTCGACCCCGCCACGGCATCGCCTACTTGGGATGTGAGCATCGGCGATATTTCCAATCCCAAAGTTACATTAGACGAGATATTCGAGTATATCGACAGTGCTGACAGCCCGTGCATTGTCGCTTTCGACGAGTTTCAGCAGATAGCCAACTACACCGACGAGGTGGAGATAGAGGCGGTGTTGCGCAGCAAAATTCAGCACTGCCGCAATGCGCAGTTTATCTTTGCTGGCAGCCGCCGACACTTGATGTCGCAAATGTTTTTGTCGCCGTCCAAGCCATTTTATCAAAGTGTGGTTACAATGGGGCTGAATCCGATTCCGCTGCCTGCATATTCGGAGTTTGCCGCTCGGCTCTTTTCCGAAAACGGAAAGTCGGTGCAGCACGAGGTGGTCGAGAGCGTTTACAATGCGTATGCGGGTGTGTCGTGGTTTGTGCAGATGATGATGAACGAACTTTTTGCGCTCACGCCTGCGGGCGGCAGTTGCACGATGGACTTGCTGCCGACGGCACAGGCAAATGTGGTCAGCAGTCAGGAGATGGCTTTCCGCACACTGATGGATGCAATTTCCACCAAGCAGAAAGAGGTGCTGTTGGCAGTAGCCAAGGAGGGCGAGGCGCAAAACATCACTTCGGCGGCATTTGTCCGTCGCCACCGCTTGACATCGCCCAGTTCGGTGCAATCGGCTGTGAAAGCCCTGCTCGCTGCCGACCTACTCACGCAGAACAATGGAATCTATCGGGTGTACGACTATTTTTTCTCCGATTGGCTGCGCACTGGTTTCTAATTTTGGGTGCATACAGTGCCATTTTTTTACAACAAGACAAAAAATCACTTTTTATCTCGCTGAAAATCAGCAAAATATGAAATAGTTTTGAAAAAATGATACTTTGTTTGTACAAAGTAGTATAAAAAGTTGTACTTTTGCTGCGGCATTCGACCCGAAATGGTTGGTTGCATAGCGTTTTATTTGTACTTTTGCCTGTTCGATAGACAGATACGGCGATGATACAACTCGAAAACATTCACAAAACCTACAATCGCGGCACTGCAAATGCGCTGCATGTGCTGAAGGGCATCACGCTCGATGTGGCCGACGGCGAATTTGTCTCCATCATGGGTGCGTCGGGTTCGGGCAAATCGACACTGCTCAACATTGTCGGCATTCTCGACAACTACGACGAAGGCACCTACCGCCTCGATGGACAACTCATCAAAAACTTGAGCGAAACAGAAGCCGCACGCGTGCGCAACGAGAAAATTGGCTTTGTCTTTCAGTCGTTCAACCTGATTGGCTACAAAACGGCGTTGGAAAATGTGGCGTTGCCGCTCTACTACCGTGGCATCGGGCGCAAACGCCGCAACGCGTTGGCTATGGAGTATCTCGACAAGATGGGGCTGAAAGAGTGGGCCAACCACCTACCCAACGAACTGTCGGGCGGACAAAAACAGCGTGTGGCCATAGCGCGCGCCATCATTGCCAAACCACGGCTGGTGCTGGCCGACGAGCCAACGGGCGCACTCGACAGCGCCACATCGCAAGAGGTGATGAACCTGCTGCGCCAAGTGAACGCCGACGAGCATGTAACGATGGTGGTGGTAACGCACGCCCTCGAAGTGGCAGAGCAAACGCAGCGCATCATTCGTTTCAAAGATGGCGTGATAGAAAGCGACCGATGAAAGACCTTTTCGACGAAATATGGCTCACCATACGCGCCAACAAGTTGCGGACTTGTCTTACGGGATTTTCCATTGCGTGGGGCATATTCATGCTCATCATCTTGCTGGGCGCAGGCAACGGCTTGCAAAACGGCATGAAAAAAGGGTTTCGCTACATGGCGCAAAATGTGATTTCGCTCTACCCCGGCTACACCTCGAAAGCCTATGGCGGTATGCAAAAGGGGCGGCGCATCTATTTCACCCAAGCCGATATCGATTTTCTGAAGCGCAATGTGCCAAATCATACCGATTTTTCGGCCATCTACGACAAATGGAATTCTACCATCACCTATGGCAAAGAGGCGGTTTCGACCAATATGAGTGGCGTGGAGCCGGGTTTTGAAAAAATGCGTATGCTCGAAACCAAGAGCGGCCGTTTTTTGAACGCTGCCGACCAACGCGAGCGGCGCAAAGCGGTGGTGATACACACCAAAACCGCCCAAGCACTGTTCCACGGAAGCGATGCTGTGGGGCAATATGTACAGATCGATAGTGTGCCGTTTTGTGTGGTGGGCACCTACGAAAACGAGAGCGGCGGCGGCAATCGCCAGCCCGAATTTTACATTCCCTACGCCACGGCACAAGCCATTTTCAACGCTTCGGGGCGCATCTACGATGTGTCGTTCACAGTCGAAGGCATCGAGACCCAAGCCGCCAGCGAACAGTACACCCAAAATCTGCGGCAACTGCTGGCGAAGCGTTTGCTGTTCGACCCCACCGACCAAAACGCCATCTGGATAGCCGACCGCATACAAAATTATATGCAGGCGCAAACCATTTTTGGTGCGATTGCGCTCTTTGTCTGGATTATCGGCATCGGCACACTGGTGGCTGGCATTGTGGGGGTGAGCAACATTATGCTGATAACGGTGAAAGAGCGCACCCACGAGTTTGGCATTCGTAAGGCACTGGGCGCGTCGCCCGCCTCGATTTTGCGGCAAGTGGTGGTGGAATCGCTCACGATAACGGCCATTTTTGGCTTTCTCGGCATGATGTTGGGCATATTCACCACCGAAGGCGTAGCCAAAGTGCTGGAAATGACGCAACAAGGTTCCGACGACATCACCATTTTTGCCGATCCGACGGTCGATTTGGGCATTGTGTTGGCGGCTACGGCCATTTTGGTGGTGGCAGGTGTGTTGGCAGGCTATCTGCCCGCACGGCGCGCCGTTGGCATAAAACCGATAGAGGCATTGCAATACAAATAAAACGGTTTGAGCGATGTTCGATTTAGACTTTTGGCACGAGATTCAGCAGGCAGTCATGCGCAACAAGTCGCGCAGTCTGCTCACGGCGTTCGGCGTCTTTTGGGGCATGTTCATGCTCACCGTGATGGCTGGCATGGGCGTCGGCGTGCGCAACGGCATAACTAGCGGTGTCGATCAAGTGGAATCGAACTCGGTATTTATGTGGTCGAACAAAACATCGGAGGCTTACAAGGGCTTTCAACGCGGTCGCTACTGGACAATAAGCACGAGCGACTACGAGGCGGTGAAGCAGCAATTTGCGCCACGCATAAAGTACATCAGCGGCATTGTATGGGGCGACTATCGCGGCGACAAAAATGTGGTGCGCGGCGATCGGTCGGGCTCCTTTTCGGTGATGGGATTTGCTGCCAACTACGACAAAATAGAACCCGGGCGCATACTGCAAGGTCGCTTTATCAACGATATGGATGTGCGCGACCACCGCAAAGTGTGCGTGGTGGGCAAACGCGTGGTGAACGACCTTTTTGCGCCAGGCGAACAGCCCATCGGTGAACTTATTCGGGTGAATGGCGTGTACTATACCATCGTCGGTGTGGTGGAGCAGTTTTCGGACGAGATACAACTCTTTGGCAATAAGGCCGAAATGGTGAATCTGCCGATAACTACGCTGCAACTGGCGCAAAATCAGGTGAACGAGATACAGTGCATTGCCATTGCGGCGCACGCTTCGGAAAAAATCGAAACACTCGAAAACGATGTGAAACAGTTTTTGAAACAGCGCAACAACATCTCGCCCACCGACGAACAGGCCATCACTTCGTTCAACCTACACAAAATGTTCAAAATGTTCGAAGGGCTGACCATCGGCATCAATGCGCTGATTTGGATTGTGGGACTTGGCACACTTCTTGCAGGAGTTATTGGTGTAAGCAACATCATGCTGGTAACGGTGCGAGAGCGCACACAAGAGATTGGCGTACGGCGGGCGTTGGGTGCGTCGCCACTGAACATCATCAAGCAGATAATGTGCGAAAGCCTCGTACTTACCGTTGTGGCGGGGCTGCTTGGGTTGGTCGGCGGCGTTGGCGTGTTGGTGGCGGTGGGGTCGCTTTTGCCCACTACTGGCGATGTGAGCCGATTGCTGCTCAATCCGCAAATTTCGTTCAACATAGCAATGGCGGCACTGGCTATCATCGTTGTGGCGGGACTGTTTGCAGGCTGGCTGCCATCGAAACGCGCGCTGCAAATAAAAGCCATCGACGCACTGCGCGACGAATAGAGCAAAAACGGAGATTTCTTCTTTCAGAAAAAGATGAATAACGCAAAACAACAAATAAAACTACTGTTTTTGATGGCGCTGTGCTTGACAACACTGCCAGCCTACGCACTTACCAAGCACGAAACCGACTCGCTACGCCACGAGGTGCGCCTCGGTTGGGGCGATATGCTTTTCGAAACGGCCGTATGGCACAGCACACGCCACACCGACGACTATCGCTACACAGGGCATCTGTTTGCCGAATACCAATATCACCCAAAATCGTGGCTTTCGGTGGGCATGATAGCCGACTACGAGCAGGTGTTGTGGCGGCAGTTGGACGACCATTCGCAGCACACATTCTACAACATCGGGCTGCTGCCAACAGTGCGGTTCACCTACTATTTTCACGAATATGTCAATCTCTATTCGGCACTGTTTGTGGGTTTGAATGTGAACGGCGGCAGCGACCGCGATTTTCGCAATCGGCTTGTGGCGTGCGCCCCTGCGTTTGGCATCACCGCCTTGGGCGTGAGCGTGGGCAAAACGCACTGGTTCGGCGCAGTGGAGATAGGCGGTTTGAACGCTCTTGTGAGCAAAGACGAAATCTATATGTTGGGCTCGCGGCTCTTTACAGCGTCGGTAGGCTACCGTTTTTGAACAATTTTTAGTGTAAAAAATGAAGAAAATCATTGCAAATATAGCGTTGCTGGCAGTGCTGTTGGTCGCCACGGGGTGCAAACACGACGAACCCGAATATATCGATTTCAGCAGTTACAAAAATCTTGGGCGCACCTTTGTGCCGATGAGCGAAACCACCAGCGACATCATGGACGAAGCCCCGTGGAACAACATCGAGGAGCAGGTCGAATTCGACGAAAATGGCGACATTGTGGCGCCACAGCACGCCCCTGCCACGCGCGCCACTTCGATAACGCAAACCGACCTTTTTCGCGAACTGATATCGGCATTCAACGCGCGCAAAGTGCATCAAGTGGCGGGCGTTTACGAAAGCACCGACCTGCACGGCAACCCGATTCGTGTGTCGGGCAAATTTTTCTACCCCAAAAACGAGCCGATGAAAAACCTGATTGTGGTGTCGCACTACACCATCGGGGCGAACCGCGAAGCACCGTCGGAAACATTCAGTTTCGAAGGTATGTTTGCCGCTTTGGGCTACGGCGTAGTCATGGCCGACTACATCGGGTTTGGCGTTACTGCCGACAGCATTCACCCCTATTTGCAAGCCGAGGTTACGGCACGCAATGTGATTGATATGGCGTTGGCAGTGCGGCCGTTTATTGCCGAGCGCGGTTTGAAAGTGGAGTCGGGCGAAATCATCTTGCTCGGCTATTCGCAGGGCGGCGCCACCACGCTGCATGTGCAGCGGCTGCTCGAAACGCTGCCCGAATACGAGGGACTTTTCAAAATCAAGAAAAACTACGCTGGCGCAGGACCTTACGACATAGCGCGCACCTACGACTACTGCGTGAAACAGGACAAAACGGGCATTCCGTGCGCCATTCCGATGATTATTCAGGGTATGAGCGTGGGCATGGACAAGCCGCTCGAGATGGAGTTTTTCTTCAAAGATCCGCTACTGTCGCACTACGACGAGTGGCTCAATTCGAAGCAATACACCGTGAACCAGATGTCGACGCTCATCGGCGTGAACCGTTTGAGCAAAATTCTGACCGAAAACGGCATCGACCGCACCAAAAACGAGACCGCGCGTTTCTATCGCGAACTGATTCAGAACAGCATTCCGCGCACCTATTTTCCCAAGGCGCCGCTCTATATGTTCCACTCGGAGGACGACCAAACCGTGCCGTTTGTCAATTCGCAGGTGATGCAGCGGCAATTCCGCGAAAAATCGCCGCAAGTGGAGTACGATTTTGGGCATTACGGCAACCACATGAAAGGCGCAATCAAGTTTTTGCAAAAAGTGGGTAAGGAGTTGAAGAAATGAAAACGAAGATACTGAAAATCACCTATTTAGTAGCAGCATTGATTCTGCTGTCGGCGTGCAAAAAAGAGAAGGTAACCAGCAGCACCTTCGATATGTCGGTGAGCAAAATCCAGTCGTCGGCCGTGTGGATTGATGTGATTCCCGAAAACAACGACTTTTACTACCGTGTGGGCATTGTGTCGGTGGCCGATTACGCCAAAATTGAGTCCGACGCCAAATTTATCGCCAACGATTATGCCGAAATGCTCGACCTCTACGACACGATATGCGAACTTTTGGGGCGCGACAATGTGAAATCGTTCGAAGAGACAATGTTCGAGGTCGGTGCTATCGACGGACAGCGGCAAATGCTGCAACCCGAAACCGACTACTACCTCTACGCCTACAGGCTCGACCGCAAAAAGAAGCCGATAAAAACGCTCATCAAACTGCCGTTCAAAACGGTGAAAAAGCCCGTTTCCGACATCACTTTTACGCTCACCGCCAACGGCTCGCAACTGATGGTGAAACCATCGAACAACGACACCTACTACTGGGATCACGAACTGAAACAGAACATCGACAACAACTATTTTGGTTCTATCTACCTCTGTTTCAGCGACATAATCAACACCTACTACGAATACGATTTCATCAACAGTCTGCTCTCGCAAGGCAACGACAGCGACGATGCGGCCATCTACTATCCGCTATCGGTGGGCGACACGCTGCAAGTGGCGTGCGTGGGCTACGCTGGCGAGCCATCGTCGGAATACCAATTTTTCGAAGTGGTTTATCGTGGCGAAAACAGCCCCGCCGAGGTGCGTTCGATACACGACGAAATGTACGAAATGTTGGATTCGGCAGACTATGCGCAGGCTTCGGCACGCAAAAATGCCATCGAGCGGTGCATCGCCAAACAAAATAGAACTCATAAAAAACTGAACAGATATGAAAAAAGCCATTAGAATTGTGCTGCTGTCGCTGTTGGGAGTGGCAGTTGTGGGTATGTTTGTGTTTTTGTGGCAAAAATCGCGCCCCAAGACCGTAACCTACGACATTGTAACGCCGTCGCTGCAAACCATAGCAAAAATGAGCGTGGCAACAGGCAAAATTGAGCCGCGCAACGAGGTGGAAATCAAGCCGCAGATATCGGGCATCATCTCCGAAATCTACAAAGAGGCGGGGCAAAAAGTGGCTATGGGCGAAATCATTGCGCTGGTCAAAGTGATTCCCGAAATGAGCCAACTGAACAGTGCCGAAAGCCGTATCAATGTAGCAAAAATCGACTTGGAGCGTGTCGAAGAGCAGTACAACCGCGACAAAGACCTATACAACCAAAAAGTGCTTGCCCGCGAGGAGTACGAAACGAGCCGCGCCAACTACCTGAAAGCCAAAGAGGAACTGCAAAATGCCAAAGACAGTTACGAAATTGTGCGCGATGGCATTGCGCGCCGCTCGGGAGCGTACAGCAACACGCAGATTCGCTCCACCATCACGGGCACTATTCTCGATATTCCTGTGAAAGTGGGCAATTCGGTCATTCAGTCGAACAACTTCAACGATGGCACTACCATTGCCACCATTGCCGACCTTGGCGACATGATTTTCGAAGGAAAAATTGACGAAACCGAAGTTGGACGCATTCGCGAAGGTATGCCTATCGTGCTGAAAATCGGTGCATTGCAAGGACAAACTTTCGATGCCACGCTCGAATATATCTCGCCAAAAGGCACCGAAGAAAATGGCGCAGTGATGTTCGAAATGAAGGCCGCTGCACGCATTCCCGACTCGGTGCTGGTGCGCTCGGGCTACAGCGCCAACGCCGAAATTATTCTCGACAAACGCGAAAATGTGCTCGCCATTCCCGAAAGTTCGGTGGTGTTCGAAAACGACTCGTCGTTTGTTTATGTGCTGAAAAGCGGCAGCAACAAAGAGCAGCAGTTCGACCGCCAGCCGATAACCGTGGGACTTTCCGACGGCTTGAATGTGGAGATTTTGTCGGGCATCAGCGACTCGACACAGGTGCGCGGCTTGCAACAGATCGAAAACTAATTTTTGCGCTATGAAACAACTCATCATTTTTGTGGGCGTGCTTGCCGCTGTGGCAACGGCACAAGCGCAAACGGCGTGGTCGCTGCGGCAGTGCATCGACTATGCAGTCGAAAACAATGTCGGTGTGCAGCAAACCGCCTTGCAGCGCGACTATCAAGAACTGTCGCTCAAAACATCGAAACTCAGTTTTCTGCCCGATTTGAACGCTGGTTTGGGACAAGATTTTTCGTTCGGGCGCGCCACAGGCAAGGACAATGTAACCATCGATCAGTCGATGAGCAACACCACTTTTCGCCTCGCAACCTCGATGCCAATTTTCACAGGTTTGCGCATCACCAACCAGATAAAAGCCGACAAACTCGACCTGCAAGCCGCCACCGCCGATTTGAGCAAAGCCCAAGAAGATTTAACTTTAAAAATCGCTGGACTTTATCTGAATGTGCTGTACAACAAGGAGTTGGTTGCCATTGCCGACGACCAAGTGGCGATTAGCGAAGCGCAAGTTGGGAACTGCGAATCGCTGGTAGCAGCAGGCAAAAAGCCCGAATCGGAACTCTACGAAAACAGGGCGCAACTGGCGGTCGATATGCAGACGCGCACCGAAGCCACCAACGAACTGCAATTGGCCATTTTGGAACTCTGCCAAGCCATCAACTATACCGATGTGGCGGCGTTTGCGGTGGCGGATATCGATGTCGAAAGTCTGCTGGCTACCGAACTCGACCGCTTGGCTTCGCCCGACGATGCGTACCGCTATTCGCTTGCCAATCGCCCTGCCATTCGCGCATCGGAAGCACGCATTGCCAGCAGCCTCGCCTCGGTAAAGGTGGCGCAATCGGCCTACTATCCGCAACTCAGTCTGAACGCAGGCTACAACACGGGCTACTACCATCTGTTCAATGGCGAAAATGTCGGTTTTGGCACGCAACTCGGCAACAACAGCAGCGAATACATCAGTCTTTCGCTCTCGATTCCGATTTTCAATCGTCTATCGACGGTCAATCAGGTGAAACAGGCGCGCATCACGGTCGAAAACCGCCAACTTGCGCTCGAAAACGAGAAACAATCGCTGCTGAAAGAGATACAGACGGCCTACTACAACGCTGTGGCAGCGCGCGACAAGTATGTGGCGGCTGGGCACACGGCCGAATCGGCGCGCGTGGCGTTCGACTACGAGCAGGCAAAATACGACAGCGGCAAATCGACGCCCTACGATTTCAATACGGCAAAATTGCGTTTGGAAAAGGCGCGTGCGCAAGAGACACAAGCCAAGTACGAATTTCTGTTCCGCAACAAAATTTTCGCCTTCTACAACGGCGAAGCGATTGATTTGTAGCGCGTTACAAATCGACATCCCACGCCACTTGCAGCGCACGAAAGTCGGGCTGGCACAGCATTTTGTGCGCCAGTTGGTCTATCTGCTGCTTGGCAGGTTCGGGCGATTGCGCCGCCGCAATTTTCAGCACAATGTGCTTGATGAATTTGTTCTGCACGCGTCCCACAAGCGGATTGTCGGGGCCATACACAAGGTCGCCAAAGGTCTGGCGCAGCGCATTTGCCATCTGCGTGGCGGCACGCGCAAGTGTTTGTGCGTCGTGGTGTTTCAAAATTATCTGCACCAATCGATAGTAGGGCGGATAGCGAAATAACGCACGCTCGGTCATCTCACGATCGAAAAAAGTGCGGTAGTCGCCGTTCATCACATCGCGTATCACGGGGTGTTGCGGCTGCGAGGTTTGCAACACCACCACGCCACGGCGGTTTTTGCGTCCAGCGCGACCGCTCACTTGGGTCAGCAGTTGGAAAGCACGCTCATAAGCCCGAAAATCGGGATAATTCAGCAGATTGTCGGCATTCAGCACGCCCACCAACCCCACGCCTTCGAAATCGAGCCCTTTGGCCACCATCTGTGTACCGACCAAAATGTCGATCTCTTTGGCTTCGAATGCGCTGATGATGCGCGAAAACGCCCGTTTTTGGCGTGTTGTGTCCAAATCCATGCGCCCAATGCGTGCATCGGGAAAGAGTGCCGCCACTTCCGCCTCGATTTGCTCGGTGCCGAAGCCGTGCATTTGCAGCGCAGGTTGCCCACATTCGGGACAAACGGTGGGCGGTGTCTGCTTGTAGCCGCAGTAGTGGCAGGTGAGTTTGCCGAAGGCTTTGTGGTAGGTCAGACTCACATCGCAGTGCGGACAGCGTGGTGTCCAACCGCATTGGCGGCATTCGGTGTAAGGTGCGAAGCCCCTTCTATTTTGGAACAAAATAACCTGTTCGCACCGCGACAGTGCCTCTTTTATCTTTGCAACAAGTGGATCGGACAGGTGGCCTGTCATCTGTTTTTTGCGGTAGGTTTCGGTCAAATCGACGGGCACAATTTCGGGCGGTTCGGTCTGTGCATAGCGTGTGGGCAGCGTTACCAGCCCAAATTTGCCATTGAGTGCGTTGCAATAACTCTCGACCGACGGCGTGGCACTGCCGAGCAGCGTTTTTGCCTTGAACTGTGCCGCCAGCATCAGAGCGGCATTGCGTGCATGGTAGCGTGGCGCAGAGTCGATTTGCTTGTACGACGCATCGTGTTCCTCGTCCACCACTACCAAACCCAAATTTCGGAACGGCAAAAAGAGTGCCGACCGTGCGCCGATAACGATTTGGCGCGGATTGGGACCAAGCATATTGTTCCAAATCTCCACGCGCTCGGCTTCGGAAAATTTGGAGTGATACACCGCCATTTTTTCGCCGAAAATATCTTTGAGCCGCTCGGTCAGTTGCGTGGTCAGCGCAATTTCTGGCACGAGAAAAAGTACCTGCTTGCCCACCGCCAACGCATCGGCCATCAGGTGCGTGTAGAGTTCGGTTTTGCCGCTGGCCGTTACGCCGTGCAGCAGCACCGTGTTTTTTGTGTCGAAAAGACAGCGAATTTCGTCGTAAGCGCGCTGTTGCTCGGCCGTCAGTGGTGCTACTGTAGCCGATTTTTCGAATGGTTTGATGCGTGTCGTTTCACGCTCCTGTTGCACAAAAACACCTCTGTCGATCAGTTGTTTACAGATGGTTGCAGTGGCATTGGCGCGTTGCAACAAATCGCTTTTGCGCACAAAATCGTGCTGCGGACTCATCGCCAGATAAGCCTCTAAAAGTTGCTGCTGTTTTTTGGCTCTGGCAGGCAATTCGGGCAGTGCGCCGTCGTTGTTCAGCGCAATGTAGTTTTCGGTGCGTGGGCGGTACTGTTCGCAGAGTTCCTCGTGCAGCGTTACAACACCTTGCGCCAGCAGGCGTTTGATGGCAGGATAGGTGTCTTTCACATCGAGCAGTTTGTTCAGCGCATCGATGGTGTGCGCCTTGCCGTCGGTCAGCAGGGCGCAGAGGCGTTGCTCTCGAGCCGACAGATTGTCGGTGTTTGCATCGGGCGTAAGTTCTACCGTAGTCTCGCTTTCGAGTTTCAATGCCGACGGCAACGCCGTTTTGTACACATCGCCGAGCGTGGCGCGGTAGTAGGTCGCCATCCAGTGCCAAAAACGCAGTTGCTCGCCAAAAATAATCGGCTGCTCGTCGAGTTGCGCCACCACACTTTTGATTGTAGCGCAGTCGGGCGGCTCGTTGCTCACGCCACACACAATGCCCGTATAAAACCGCCTTGCGCCGAACGGCACCACCACGCGCATACCCACAGCGAGCGTTGGCTGCAGATTTTCGGGAATGGCGTAACTGTATGTTTGCGCCAGCGGAAAAGGCAATATGACTTCGGCGTAGAGCATTGCAGCACTCTTTTTTCGACTATTTCAGCGCAAACGCTTTTCGCAGGTCGTCCACACGGTCGAGTTTTTCCCAAGTGAACAGTTCTACTTCGATGTCGATTTCGTGGGGCGTGTTGTAGAGCGAACTGAAGTGTTTGGTTATCACCTCGTTTTTGCGCCCGAAATGCCCGTAAGCGGCGGTTTCGGAGTAGATAGGATTGCGCAATTTCAGGTCGCGTTCGATGGCACCGGGGCGCAGGTCGAACAGTTGCGCTATGCGTTGCGCAATCTCGCCGTCGCTCAACGACACATGCGCTGTGCCGTAGGTATTGACATAGATGTTCAACGGCTGCGCCACACCGATGGCATACGACACCTGCACCAGCACTTCGTCGGCTACGCCGGCCGCTACCATATTTTTGGCGATGTGGCGCGCTGCATACGCTGCCGAGCGATCGACTTTCGACGGGTCTTTGCCCGAAAATGCGCCGCCGCCGTGTGCGCCCTTGCCGCCGTAGGTATCGACAATGATTTTGCGGCCTGTGAGTCCCGTGTCGCCGTGTGGCCCACCAATCACAAATTTTCCTGTAGGATTGACCAACAGCGTGTATTGGTCGTCGAAGTATTGGCGGTATTCGGGGTGTTTTTCCACCACGCGTGGGACGAGAATCGTCTTCACATCGTCGTAAATTTTGGCCTGCATGGCACGATCGGCTTCGGCTTGCGCTTCGGGCGTGGCATCTTTTGGCAACACAAATTCGTCGTGCTGCGTCGAAACCACAATGGTGTGAATGCGCCGCGGACGGTTGTCGTCGCCATACTCCACCGTAACTTGACTTTTGGCATCGGGGCGCAGATAGGGCATCAGCGAGGTATGTTTGCGAATGTCGGCCAACTCTATCAGCAACTGATGCGCAAGGTCGAGCGTGAGCGGCATATAGTTGGCGGTTTCGTTGGTGGCGTAGCCAAACATCATGCCTTGGTCGCCTGCGCCTTGTGCCAATTTGTCGCCTTGTGCCACACCGCGATTGATGTCGGCCGACTGCTCGTGAATGGCCGAAAACACGCCGCAACTCTCGGCTTCGAACTTATACTCGCTCTTGGTGTAGCCAATGCGGCGAATGGTATCGCGCGCCACGCCTTGCAAGTCGATGTAGGCCTCCGACGAAACCTCGCCGCCAAGCACCACTTGCCCCGTGGTAACAAATGTTTCGCACGCTACATGCGATTCGGGATCGAACGCCAACAACTTGTCGAGAATGGCGTCAGAAATTTGGTCTGCCACTTTGTCGGGGTGGCCTTCCGATACTGATTCGGACGAAAAAAGATAACCCATAACAATGTTTTTTTTGAGATGAAAAATAAAAACTTTGTTTGGGAGAATGTCGCGCGAATGCGGACGAAAAAAAACGCGGAAGCGGAACTTCTTTAGCATTTTTTAGCGTGGTTGCAAGCGGTCAAATCTCTCCACAAATTCTGGGCGCAAAGGTACGCTTTTTTTTGCAAATGTGCAACGGCCATCGACAAAAATTTTACAGCGAATGCACTTTCGTACCAATTATTGGCATAAAATTTGTAACTTTGCCGATTGTAGGCGAATTTGGAATTGTGCGCCCACAAATCAACACTAAAACGATTAAACACAATAATCATGGGATTTAACGAATTTCTGACAAAAATTTTCGGCAATAAGTCGCAGCGCGATTTGAAAGAGATTATGCCGATAGTCGATAAAATCAAGGCGGTTTACCCGAGCATCGCAGCATTGAGCAACGACGAACTGCGCGCCCGCACTGCCGCCATCAGACAGCGTTTGTGCGACATTGTGGCTGCCGAACGAAGCCGCATTGCCGAGATTCGCGCCAAAATCGAGGACACCGAACTCAACGAGCGCGAAAAGATGTACGCCGAAATCGACAAACTCGACAAACAGATAAGCGACAAACTGGAAACCGCCCTCGACGAGGCACTGCCCGAAGCATTCGCCATAATGAAAGACACTGCCCGCCGATTCAAAGAGAACGAAACGGTGGTGGTTACTGCCAACGACTTCGACCGCAACCTTGCAGCCAAGTTCGATTTTGTCGAAATCGACGGCGACAAAGCCATTTTCCACAACGAATGGGAGGCTGGCGGCAATATGCTCACTTGGGATATGGTGCACTACGATGTGCAACTCATCGGTGGCGTGGTGCTGCACAAAGGCAAAATTGCCGAGATGGCCACGGGCGAAGGCAAAACGCTGGTTGCTACGCTGCCCGTATTCCTCAACGCACTCACGGGCAACGGCGTGCATGTGGTTACGGTGAACGACTATCTGGCCAAGCGCGACTCCGAATGGATGGGACCGCTCTATATGTTCCACGGATTGAGCGTCGATTGCATCGACAAGCACCGCCCCAATAGCGACGAACGCCGCTGCGCCTACAACGCCGACATCACTTTTGGCACCAACAACGAATTTGGTTTCGACTATCTGCGCGACAATATGGCAACCAATCCGCTCGATTTGGTGCAACGCCAACACAACTACGCCATTGTCGACGAGGTGGACTCGGTGTTGATCGACGACGCACGCACGCCACTCATCATCTCGGGCCCTGTGCCAAAAGGCGAAGATCAACTTTTCGAGGAGTATCGCCCACGCGTCGAAACGCTGGTGAAACAGCAAACCGTGATGGCAACGCAACTGCTGGCCGAGGCACGCCAAAAACTCAATAGCGACGACAAAAAAACGCAAGAAGAGGGCGCATTGGCACTGTTCCGCAGTTACAAAGCGATGCCAAAAAACAAACCGCTCATCAAACTGTTGAGCGAACAGGGCGTGAAACAGCAACTCATCAAAACCGAAGAGTACTACATGCAGGAAAACAACAAATATATGCATGTGGCCACCGATCCGCTGCTGTTTGTCATCGACGAGCAACACAACTCGATAGAACTCACCGACAAAGGCATCGATGTGCTGACTGGCTCGACCGACGACCCGAAATTCTTTGTGCTGCCCGATGTGGGTGCCGAATTGGCAGAAATCGAAAACGAAAATCTGCCGAAAGAGGAAAAACAGGCGAAAAAAGACGAAATTCTGCAAAATTACGCCATCAAATCGGAGCGTGTGCATACGGTGAACCAACTGCTGAAAGCCTACACGCTGTTCGAGAAGGACGACCAATATGTGGTTATCGACAACAAAGTGAAAATTGTCGACGAGCAGACGGGTCGTATCATGGAAGGCCGCCGCTACAGCGATGGACTGCACCAAGCCATCGAGGCCAAAGAGCGCGTGCAGGTCGAAGCCGCCACGCAAACATTTGCCACCATCACGCTGCAAAACTACTTCCGCATGTACCACAAATTGGCAGGTATGACAGGTACGGCCGAAACCGAAGCGGGCGAGTTTTGGGACATCTACAAACTCGATGTGGTGGTGATTCCGACCAACCGCCCTGTGGCGCGTATCGATATGGACGACCGCATCTACAAGACCAAACGCGAAAAATATACCGCTGTCATCGAAGAGATTGTAAATATGGTGGCACAAGGTCGCCCCGTGCTGGTAGGCACCACTTCGGTCGAAATTTCCGAACTGTTGAGCCGAATGCTCACCATGCGCAAGATAAAACACAATGTGCTGAACGCCAAACTGCACCAAAAAGAGGCCGACATTGTGGCCGAAGCAGGACGCAGCGGCACAGTTACCATCGCCACCAACATGGCAGGTCGTGGTACCGACATCAAACTCACGCCCGAAGTACGCGAGGCAGGCGGTTTGGCCATCATCGGCACCGAACGCCACGAAAGCCGCCGCGTCGATCGCCAGTTGCGCGGTCGTGCTGGCCGTCAAGGCGACCCAGGCACATCGGTGTTCTATGTCTCGCTCGAAGACAATTTGATGCGTTTGTTTGGCTCCGAACGCATATCGAAAGTGATGGACCGACTCGGATTCGAAGAGGGCGAGATGATTGAACACCCAATGATTTCGCGCTCCATCGAACGCGCACAGAAAAAGGTCGAGGAGAACAACTTCGGCATCCGCAAACGCCTGCTCGAATACGACGATGTGATGAATTCGCAGCGTAATGTGGTCTATGGACGCCGCCGCCACGCCTTGATGGGCGAGCGCATCGGTGTGGACATTGTGAACACGCTCTACGACGCCGCCGAAAACATTGTTCTCGACGCTGCCGATGCCAACGATTTCGAAGGCATGAACAACGAACTGCTCTCTGTTTTTGCCATGGATGCGCCTTTCGATGCCGACACCTTCCGCTCGAAACGCCCCAATGCGCTAGTCGATGATGTGGCCGATGCGGCCTACGCCACCTTCAAACGCAAAATGGACAAGATGGCCGAAATAGCCTATCCTGTCATCAAACAGGTGTACGAAAAACAGGGACAACAGTACGAAAACATTCTGATTCCGATAACCGACGGCAAACGCGTGTTCAACATTCCAGTGAACCTGAAAAATGCCTACGAATCGCAAGCCAAAGAGGTGGTAAAAGCGTTCGAAAAAGTCGTTCTGCTCATCACCATCGACGAGGCGTGGAAAGAGCATCTGCGCGAACTCGACGACCTGCGTACATCGGTTCAAAATGCCTCGTACGAACAAAAAGACCCGCTGCTCATCTACAAACTCGAGTCGTTCAACCTGTTCAAACGCATGATCGACGATGTGAACCGCAAAGTTACCTCGATACTGATGCGTGGCCAGATTCCAGTGCGCGAGCCAGAACAGGTGCGCCAAGCGGAGCAGAAACGCGCCGATTACAGCCGTTACCGCACACAAAAAGACGAATTTCAGGGCGGTGGCGACCCCACCAAACAGGACACACGCGCACGGCAAGTAACACAGCCCATTCGTGCCGAAAAAACCGTCGGTCGCAACGACCCATGCCCCTGCGGCAGCGGCAAAAAGTACAAAAATTGCCACGGACGAAATGCGTAATTGAGTGTGAAAGTTT
>CAVGYO010000008.1:0-23845 GCA_963633255.1 Erysipelotrichaceae bacterium | reverse complement strand
ACTGACGGGCAACTACAAAGGTCATTGGGAGTGCCATTTGCAGCCCGATTGGTTGCTGGTTTGGCGACAAAACGACAAAGAATTGCCACACCCAAACGCACTACCAAAAAGGCAGCCACCAACAAATCCGTCGCCAAACGCAAGCGGTAGTTTTGTAGCGTGGCACAATTTTGTACCTTTGCAAGTGTAAAACGGAGGACAAAACTATGGAAGCCACAAAGAAAAAAGTTGCGAATAGAGCCAAAACTTTAACGCAAAAAGTGTCGAAAACATGGCTCGCTGCGATAAAGTCGCGTGGAACTGTTGTTGTAAACGACCCTGCACTACTCTTATAGTGTGTGTGAGCGATGCGATATTTAATTTTTGGTTCGTACCGAAGTGATGGCATATAGACAAAAAAAGAGGCAGATAAAAAACACTCTGCCTCTTTTTTTTTGTGGAGCATAGCGGACTCGAACCGCTTACCTCAACACTGCCAGTGTTGCGCTCTACCAGATGAGCTAATGCCCCAAATGCGACCGCAAAGGTACGCTTTTTATTTTTATCAACCAAATTTTTTCGCATTTTTTTTATTTTGCCTTTTTTCGTACTTTTGCGAAAATTTGAATCGATGGAAACGAACACGCCAGAACGCATTATTTTGGGTATCGATCCAGGCTCTAATGTGATGGGTTACAGCATTTTACGCGTTGTCGGACGCAAAGCCGAATGTACAACACTCGGTATTATCGACATACGCCGCGTGCACGACCCATACCTCTCGTTGCAGCAGATTTTTGTGGAGGTGTCGAAGGTGATTGCCCAATATCTGCCCGACGAATTGGCTATCGAAGCGCCGTTTTTTGGCAAAAATGTGCAGTCGATGCTCAAACTTGGGCGTGCGCAAGGGGTGGCTATTGCGGCGGCCATCACGCACGACATTCCCGTAACCGAATATGCGCCGTTGAAGATAAAAATGGCCATCACAGGCAATGGCGCCGCCTCGAAAGAGCAGGTAGCCGCCATGCTTTGCCGCTTGTTGAAACTCGATGCTGCCACGCTGCCCAAAAAACTCGATGCCACCGATGCGCTCGCAGCCGCCTATTGCCACTATTTGCAGACGGCACACCCCATGGCCACCGACAAACCTTATCGTAGTTGGAAAGATTTTTTAACAAAAAACCCACAAAAAGTAAAATAAAAGCATTAACTTTGCAGACTAATCGTAAAAGGAGTGTGAAAGTGAGAAAGTTTATCAAGTTTGTAAAGTTATAAAGTTGAAAGTTTTTTCATTTGAAAATTTGAAAATTGATTTTCAACGCTTCCACAAATAACCAAATCAAAATTGAAATTTGAAATTATCATATCATGAAAAAACTTATTAGTTTGGCTGCGCTGATGCTTTTTTGCGCAGCAACATTTGCTAGAACGGACACAAAGGACGACCCTTACACTTGTGCCGAGGCCATCGCTTTGCAACAGAAGAGTGGCTACAATCAGACTTTGCTTTGGGTCAAAGGATTCATTGTGGGCGTGCCAACGCAGGGCGCAAAAGGGAAAATTGTCTACACCACCGAGGTTGGCACTGAACAGTGCAAACAACTTGCCTTGGCCGACGATATCTACGGCAGCAATTGGATGCCTGTGAAGTTGACTTCGGACGAAACCAACGAAGCCTTCAAAGCGTTGAACTTGTGCGACAATCCCAGCAATATCGGCAAAAAAGTGCTGGTACGCACTGTGCCGCAACCGTTTTACGGCATTCCTGGCGCACAAAATCTCAACGAGTACGAATGGCTTACGCCGATAGCCGTTACGGGCGTTTCGCTCGACCGCACAGAGGCTGAAATCTATGTAAATCAAACAGTTACACTAACAGCAACAGTGCTTCCAGCCGATGCCGACAATCGGCGTGTAACTTGGTCGTCGGACAATGGCGGTGTGGCTTCGGTCGACGACTATGGCACAGTTACCGCACTCACCAATGGCGAAGCCACCATCACCGTTTCGACCGTCGATGGCGCAAAAACAGCCAGTTGCAAAATCATCGTTACCTCCGCCTCGGGCGAAGTGCTGATGGGCGATGTAATTACCGCCGATACGACAGGAATTACAATTAATTCGCTGAACGAGGGGAAAGAAAACACATGGAGCAACAAAAAGGGTGTTTCTGGAACTGTTTATGCTGGAAAAACCGCTACCGACAACGGCAGTATGAATTTGAAAGGCGGCGGTGGTACCGACCAAGCGGGCATTATCAATACCACTTCGGTGGGCTATATTCGCCAAATTATTATCGAATGGGGAACTAGTAACTTCGACGATAGAACTATCAATGTTTATGGCACGAATGTGGCTTGGAATGGCGTGAGCGATTTGTATTACAAGAGCAAAACCGTAACCGACGACGACATTATCGGCACATTGACCTACTCAAACACCAGCAAAAACGCTTACGACACAGTAAATGTCGAGGGCAATTTCCAATATATCGGGCTTTGGGCAACGAGCAGTAATGCGCACTATTTCCCAAAAGTGTCGTTCATTTGGGCATTGACCAAGGCGTTCGACGATGTAGAACTCACGGCACTTGCGCTCGATTCGGCGTCGCTCACACTCACCGAAGACGACACGCACAAACTGAATGTGGCGTTCACTCCAACCGATGCCACCTACAAAGCCATCGAGTGGAACAGTTCGAACACGGCTGTGGCCACCGTCGAAGCGGGTTTGGTTACGGCCGTTGCACCTGGCACTGCCACCATCACGGTTACTAGCAAAACCTATCCCGAGGTGAAGGCTTCGTGCCAAGTAACGGTGAAAGAACGCGATATTTTTGCAGGGCGCGACATCTATTACAAGGTAAAATCGCTCGAGGAACTGCACACCAACGACACGGTGGTGCTTGTGTGCGAAAAATACAACCGTGTGTCGGGCGAATTTGAACTGAACGAAAAAGGCGTCGGACGCATCGTTACACCTTCGACCGAAATCATTCATAGAGGCGATTCTATCGGCGCATGGGGTGCCGAAGAGGTGCATTTGGTGGCTGTCGTTGGCGGCAAGTGGAAAATTTTGGTAAAACAGTGGACCGTCGATGAACTCGGCCTCGATGTGAGCGAAGAGTTGGCCGTGCGCGCCGACACAGTGAAAAATCTGCAAGTGAAAGGCGAAGGCACACAAACATGGACAATCGAGTTCCACAACGGCGGCGACAGCGTAGTCATAGCCAGCACCAACGCCGAGTTGGGACGCATACAGTTCAACGGCAGCAACAAAACCTTCTGCAACTACACGAGCGACCAAACGGCGTTGCAGATATACCGCAAACGGGAACAAACCACTAGCACCGACGACCCGATTGAAGACCCTGACAATCCTGACAATCCTGACGATCCTGACGATTCAGACGGTCTTATCGAAACGCTGGCAATCGACGGCGTAACCTACGCCAATGGCATCGTTTACAACGCCAACAGAGTGCTGATTCGCATCTACAGCGTGGCGGGTTACATGCTGACCGAAAGCAGTGCCGACATCGACATCACCGCATTCGACAAAGGTCTCTACATCGTCTGCTCCGAACAAGGCACGCTCAAAATTGTGAAGTAGCGTTTCCTTAAAAAACAATTAAATCGGCTTTCAAACACTGTTTGAGAGCCGATTTTTTTTTGCTCTATAACGAATTGAGTGGCAAGGTGTTTTGGGCGTGTGAGTTCGCTGCCAACAATGCCTCCTCAATCTTCAAATGAAAAACTTTCGACTTGATAAACTTTCAGGGCGTGGTATGCCGCGCCCCTACTTTCATACTTTCAAACTTTTTCACTTTCAAACTAATTTCGTATCTTTGCAGTCCGATTCAGTTGGATTTGGTTTTGAGTAGCAATCCGAGTGAGTTGGATTGTAAAATTTTGGCAATTTTAAGTTAATCGAAAGTGTAAAGCAATGAAAAACAAGTACATCGACCTGATTGAGCAGGCGTTCGACCTGTCGAGCGAAGAGTTTACCATCGAAGATGGCGAACTGCATTGGTTTGGCATTCCGCTGATGGATTTGATAAAGCAGTACGGCACGCCGCTGCGCCTCAGTTACCTGCCGAAAATCAGCCAAAACATACAGCGCGCACGCCGTATGTTCAATGTGGCGATGGCCAAAGTCGATTACGCCGCCGACTACCAATACTGCTACTGCACCAAAAGTTCGCACTTTTCGTTCGTGATGGAAGAGGTGCTAAAAAACCGCGTAAATATCGAAACTTCGTCGGCATTCGACATCAACATTTTGGAAGAGTTGCACAAATCGGGCTTACTCAAACAGGACACATACATCTTGTGTAACGGATTCAAACGCGCTCAATATGTCGAAAATATACAAAATTTGATTCGCAGCGGATTCACAAATGTAATTCCGATACTCGACAACAAATTTGAACTCGATCTGTTCGACGACGACCTCGAAATGAATGTGGGCATACGCATTGCCGCTGAGGAAGAACCGAAATTCGACTTCTACACATCGCGCCTCGGCATACGCTACAACGACATCATTCCCTACTACAAGCATCACATTCAGCACAATCCGAATGTGAAACTGAAGATGTTGCACTTTTTCATCAACACAGGCATACGCGACACCGCCTATTATTGGAACGAGTTGAACAAGGCCGTGAACCTCTATTGCGAACTGAAAAAAATCTGCCCCGAACTCGATTCGCTCAACATTGGCGGCGGATTTCCCATACAGGCGCACCTCGATTTCGAATACGACTACGAATATATGGCCGAGGAGATTGTGTCGCAGATAAAAAAGACCTGCAACAACTACAACACCGCCGAGCCGAACATTTTCACCGAATTTGGCTCCTACACCGTGGGCGAAAGCGGTGCCATGCTCTATTCCATAGTGAACCAAAAACAGCAGAACGACCGCGAATTGTGGAACATGATCGACAGTTCGTTCATCACCACGCTGCCCGACACTTGGGCGTTGAACCAGCGATTTGTGCTGCTTGCCGTGAATAATTGGGACAAAGAGTACGAGCGTGTGCATCTGGGCGGACTCACCTGCGACAGCGAGGACTATTACAACGCCGAGGCGCACTCAAACGCCGTGTTCTTACCCAAAAACGAACGGGAGAGCGAACAGTTCGTCGGATTTTTCCACATGGGTGCTTATCAAGAGGCCTTGAGCGGCTACGGCGGCATACAACACTGCCTTATTCCAGCCCCAAAACTGGTTGTCATCGACCGCGACGAAAACGGCGACTACACCACCAAACTCTTTGCCAAAGAGCAGAGTTACAAATCGATGCTCAAAATTTTGGGCTATTTGTAGTTTTCGTGCGAAAAAAAAGTAGAGCCGCCATTATGACGGCTCTACTTTTGTCTTTATCATCGTTTTTGGTGGTGTTCGCACTTTCGTACTATTTTCGTAACTTTGCAGACCGATGAACACCGAACTATTCATAGCGCGTCGTCTGCATTTCGACGAGAGCGACGGTCGCCGTATGTCGCGCCCTGCTGTGCGTGTGGCTACGGCTGGCATTGCTGTGGGGCTAGCGGTGATGCTCATTGCGGTGGCGGTGGTGGTGGGTTTCAAACGCGAGGTGAGCGGACAGATTGTCGGTTTTGGGTCGCACATACAGGTGGCGGCCTACCAGACGGGCAGCGACTACGAGGCAACGCCCATCGCACCGAGCGACTCGCTACTACAAACGCTTGCCGCCATTCCGCATGTGGAGCGTGTGCAGCGTGTGGCCACCAAGCCAGGCATTGTCAAAACCGACGACGATTTCGAGGGCATTGTGCTGAAAGGCGTTGATGGCGGCTTCGACTGGCGATTTTTCGGCGAACATCTTGTGGCTGGCACTACGCCAACCGTGAGTGATAGCGCAGCAACAAACGACGCACTCATCTCGCGCCACACGGCCAACTTGCTGCGGTTGTCGGTGGGCGACCGCTTTACCGCCTATTTTGTGGGCGAACCCGTGCGCGCACGCCGATTCACCGTGTGCGGCATCTACGAAACCGCTTTTGCCGACTTCGACCGCCTGTATGTGCTGACCGACCTGCGCCATGTGCAGCGATTGAACGGCTGGGACAGCACACAAATCGGGCAATTGGAACTGCTAATCGACGATTTTGGCGCAATAGACGACACCGAACGCGAAGTGTTTTTTGCCACGACCACGGCCACGCTGCACGACCAGACACTGTTGCAGACGCGCAGCATCAAAAAAATAGTGCCGCGTATGTTCGAGTGGCTCGATATGCTCGATGTGAATGCGTGGGTGATTCTTGCGCTGATGCTGGCTGTGGCAGGCTTCAACATGATTTCGGGGCTGCTCATCATCATTCTCGAACGCACCAGTACCATCGGACTGCTCAAAGCGATGGGCGCACGAAACCGTGCCATACGCAAAATTTTTGTCTGTCAAGCCGCATTTCTCATCGGCAAAGGTATGTTTTGGGGCAATGTGGTGGGCTGCGCCATTGTGTTTATCGAACAACTGACGCACGCCATTCCGCTCGATCCCGCCATGTATTATGTCAATTATGTGCCTGTGGCGTTGAGCGTGGAACATTGGTTGCTCATCAATGTCGGCACTTTTGCGCTCACGCTACTGATGCTCATTGCGCCGTCGCACATCATCGCCTACATACAGCCATCGCAAGCCATCAAATTCGACTGAATGGCGCGATCGGTGTAAAAGTTTTTTGTGTTGTGCGATGATTTTTTTCGCGCTAAAGTTGTCTTGAACCGGAATTTTTTTTGTTCCAATAACCAGAAATCTGGGAATGATAATTGCTTCCGCAGTTCAACAGAAACTAAAGAATGTAGTGCGAACTGATGGATTCGTTGTTGTTGATGCTCGAGATGGTGTTGGCAAAAAGTTCGGCGATGCTCACCACGCGCGCTTTTGGACACAGTTTTGCGTCGAAAGGAATGGAGTCGGTGAAGATGATCTCGGTCATTTTCGAACGCATGATGTTTTCGGCGGCTTGTCCCGACATGACGGGGTGCGACACGATGGCGCGCACGCTCTGTGCGCCGTTGGCCATCATCAGGTCCGAAGCCATGCAGAGCGTGTTGGCGGTGTCCACAATGTCGTCCACAATAATCACATCTTTGCCTGCCACATCGCCGATAATGCGCATCTGTGCCACCTCGTTGGCACGCTCGCGCGTTTTGTGGCACACCACCAGCGATGCGCCGAGATGCTTCGCATACGAATTGGCGCGCTTGGAGCCGCCCATGTCGGGCGAGGCGATGGCCAAATTGGTCAAGTTCATGCTCTGAATGAGCGGAATAAATATGGTGGAGGCGTAGAGATGATCGACAGGCACATCGAAAAAGCCCTGAATCTGCTCAGCGTGCAAATCCATAGTGATGACGCGATCGACGCCCGCTTTGCTCAGCAGGTCGGCAATGAGTTTTGCCCCAATCGACACGCGCGGCTGGTCTTTGCGGTCCTGCCTTGCCCAGCCAAAATAGGGAATAACAGCGGCAATTTTGTCGGCCGAGGCGCGTTTGGCAGCATCGATCATCAGCAGCAGTTCCATCAGATTGTCTGACGGCGCAAAAGTCGATTGCACCAGATAGACATAGCGCCCACGCACGGTCTCTTCGTAGGTAACGGCAAACTCACCATCGGCAAAGCGCATGGTTCGCATTTGTCCCAATTCGCAGTCCAAGTGGCGGCAGATTTTTTGCGCAAGATACTGGCTGCTCGTTCCCGAAAAAATTTTGAAAGGCAAGTTTTGCATAGGATTTTTCGCAACAAGAATGTCCTTTGTTCCGTTTTGCAAAGTTACACATTTTTGGCGACAAATTTCCTCCTGCGCTACTTTTTTTGGTAAAAAAAGTTTTTTTTTGCGGCATCTAAGCCCTTTTTTTGCCGTTTCAAAAATAATTGCTAACTTTGGAAGTTGATTTTCAGAATTGAATGGATTAACCAAATAACCAAATCCACGATTCAACGATTCAACAAAAAAAAGGACTTTACAAACTTTCTACTAATACGACTATGATCCTGCATTTCAGAATTTCGTATTTTACGCACTGGGGACAACGCCTGTATGTGGTGGGCAATCTGCCCGAACTTGGCGGTGGCGACCCGTCGAAAGCCGTGGCGATGAACTTTGAACCGCGCGAAACTTGGCGGCTCGATTTGCCCATCAAACTCGATGCGGCGCACGAACTGCGCTACCACTATCTGCTGCGCGACGAAAACGCTCAAACCGAAACGGCGGAGTGGGGCAGCGAACGCACCGTTGGCATCGACCCGAAAAAACACAGTGCGCTCACGCTCATCGATGCGTGGAACAGCGTTTCGACGCTCGAAAACACCTTTATGACCGCCCCATTTGGCGAGGTGCTGCTCAAGCCGAACTATTCGCAGGTGGCGGTCAAACAGCCGCGCACCACAACGCACCATTTCGAGGTGAAAGCACCGCTTATCGATCGTGGCGACGCGCTCTGCATTGTGGGGAGCGGCGCACCGCTTGGCGATTGGGACACCGCCAAAGCCCTGCCCATGGCGTGCGACGGCACATCGCGCTGGACACTCGACGCCAATTTGAGCAAGATCGCCGGCGAAGTGCATTATAAATATGGTGTTTACAACCTGAAAACCAAGCAGTTTCGCTATTTCGAGAATGGTGCCGACCGCATTGTGCCAGCGGCCACAAAAGGCGGCTTGGTGGTTGTTACCGACACTTTTGCACGCTTCGACGACCACCTCTTTCGGGGGGCTGGCGTAAGCATTCCCGTGTTCAGTCTGCGCTCGAAACGCAGTTTTGGCGTGGGCGATTTTGCCGACCTTAAACTGATGGCCGACTGGGCGAAGCGCGTCGGGCTAAAACTGATTCAGGTGCTGCCGCTCAACGATACGCTCGGCACGCACACCGACGCCGACATTCTGCCATACGCCGCCATCTCGGCCTTTGCACTCAATCCACTGTTTCTCAATCTCGATGCGCTGTGCCTGCCTGCGTCGCACGAACTCGAAAAACGGCGCAAAGCCGAACAGCCGCACTTCAACGAGCAGCCGCTGGTCGATTTTTTGCCTGTGCTGAATTTCAAATTGCAATACGCCAAAGCCGCATACGCCGAACAGAAACACGCATTTTTGGCCGACAAAAAGTTCAAGGAATTTCGTGAACAAAACGACTATTGGCTCAAACCATACGCCGTATTTTGCTGTTTGCGCGATAAGTTCGGCACAGCGGATTACACGCGCTGGAACGACTTTGCGCACTACGATGCGGCGAAAATCGAGCCGCTGACAAAACCATCGCACGCTTGGTTCGACGAGATTGCCGCCAACTGGTTCATTCAGTATCATCTGCATCTGCAACTGAAAGAGGCGGTGGCCTATGCACATTCGCTGGGGGTGGTGCTGAAAGGCGACATCCCGATTGGCGTAAACCGCAACAGTTGCGACACTTGGACGCACCCCGAACTCTTCCACATGGATATGCAGGCTGGTGCGCCGCCCGATATGTTCGCCATCAAAGGGCAAAACTGGGAACTGCCTACCTACAACTGGGAAGCCATCGAGCGCACAGGTTTCGATTGGTGGAAAAAACGCTTCGAGCAGATGTCGCGCTACTTCGACACTTTCCGCATCGACCACATTCTCGGATTTTTCCGCATTTGGCAAATCCCGATGGCGCACGAAGAGGGCATTATGGGCTATCTCAATCCGTCGATTCCGCTCTATGTCGATGAATTCGAAAGTCGCAGCGTGTGGTTCGACTACGAACGCTTTACAAAACCCTACATTACCGACCAGATTTTGTGGGACAATTTTGGCGAAGAGGCCGATTGGGTGCGCCAAAACTGCCTCTACATCGAATATGGATTTGCCTACCGCATCAAACCCGAATTTGCGTCGCAAAAGGCGGTGCAGCAACTGTTCGACGCTGGCAAAATCTCCGAGCGTGTCAAATGGGGGCTGTTCGACCTGATTTCGAATGTATTGCTGTTCGAAGTGCCTGGCAGCGAAGGTCGCCAATACTATCCGCGCTACGGCATGGAGTCGCTCACCACATTCCAAAACCTCGATGAACGGCAGAAAAATGTCTTTCGCGAACTCTATGTCGATTATTTCTACCGCCGACAAGATGCACGCTGGTACGAATCGGGAATGCGCAAACTGCCTGCCCTGAAACGCGCCACCAATATGCTCATCTGCGGCGAAGATTTGGGCATGATGACCCACTGCGTTACTGCCGTGATGAACGAACTGGGCATTCTCAGCCTCGAAATTCAACGCGCACCCAAAACCGACAAAATCGAGTTTTTCCATCCAGCCGATGCGCCCTATTTATCGGTTGTAACGCCATCGACACACGACATGAGTACCATTCGTGGCTGGTGGGAAGAGGATTACGGCACGGCGCAACGGTTCTACAACCAGCAACTTGGCCATTGGGGCGAGGCGCCCTATTTCTGCGAGTGGTGGGTAAACCGCGACATTGTGGTGCAACATCTCTATTCGCCTGCCATGTGGGCTATTTTCCAGTGGCAAGATTTGATGGGAATGTCGCCCGAACTGCGCCGCGAAAACCCGAACGACGAACGCATCAATGTGCCGTCGAACACCAAGTACAGTTGGCGCTACCGCATGCACATCTGCCTCGAAGACCTGCTGGCCTGCAACGACTTCAACGACACCTTGCGCAACCTTGTGCAGCAGTCGGGTCGCTGAAACAAACGCCCACAACTATGAAAAAATCCCACATTTCGTGGGATTTTTTTGTGAAACGGCTCTAAAAGTCAAAAATTATGCGTAACTTTGCAAGTTAAACTGAATAACGCCCCATTCGCCCGTGGCAAAATCGAAATACATACTCGCTTTTCTGGTTGTTTTGTTGTTCTGCTCGTCGTGCATGACCACGCGCCAGCGGAACTATCTGCAGCCGTCGGGGCACGGCATTCCCGACTATGCCGACACGGTGGAATACAAGGATTACAAGTTGCAAAAAGGCGACTATCTCTACATTCAGATTCACTCGCCCAACTCCGACGAAGTGGCGATGTACAATGGCTATATGTCGCAGCAAAACACCTCTGGCATCGACAATCCCGATGTGGCTACGGCGCGGCTTTTCCTTTATCTGGTGGGCGAAGACGGCAACATCAACTATCCGTATGTGGGCAAACTGCCTGTGCTGGGCAAAACCACACGCGAGGTGAAATTTGCGCTCGAAGAGGCATTGCACGAGTCGGTGGCACACGCTTCGGTCGATGTGAAACTGTCGAATCGCTCCTTTTCGCTCTTGGGCGAATCGGGTTCGGGGCGCTATCCGATGCCGAAGGAAAAACTGAACATTTTTCAGGCGTTGGCCATGTGTGGCGATATGTCGTACTACGCCAAACGCAACGAAATTCAGATAATTCGCCAAACGGAGTCTGGCACGATAGTCAAAACATTCGACCTGCGCAGCGAGTCGATTATCAACTCCGAATTTTACTACATTCAGCCCAACGATGTGATTTATGTGCCGTTTTCGAGTGCCAAGTTTTTTGGCGTGCAACACTTCACTGGCGTGCTGTCGATTACAGTCTCGTCCATCTCGTTCGGCGTATTTATATATGGTGTAGTAACAATGATTCAAGGGCAAATATCGAAATAGAACGATGAAATTTTTGCGCATTGCCACATATTGCCTCATCATGCTCGCTACCACCTCGTGCTACACACGGCGTGTGGTGGGGCTGTTGCAGGAGCGCGACAATCTGCCCACCTACGAGCGCGGTCTCTATCGCGAATACCATTTGCGCAAAAACGACGAACTGACGCTGCGTATCATCACTGCCAACAAAGAGTCGGCAGCCATGTTTGGCGCACAACGAACTTCGTTGAATGCAAGCAACAATGGCATCACCTATCCCATTCACGAGGACGGCACTATCGATATTCCCTATTTGAGCCACATTCCTGTGGAAGGCTTGACGCTCGAAGAGGCCGAAACATTCCTGACGGCGCAGATAAAACCCTATGTCCCCGATGCGCAAGTGAAATTGGCACTCTCGACCAGCACTTTTTGCGTGATTGGCGACGCTGGGCGCGGCTACTACAACATCTACAAGGAGCGACTGACCATCTATCAGGCGTTGGCGCTATGTGGCGGTCTGAACGACTCGGGCAACTACGGGAATGTGAAAATTGTGCGCGAAACAAACGACGGCACAAAAATCGTGTCGTTCGACCTGCGCTCGAAAAGCCTCATCGACTCCGAATTTTACTACATCTATCCCAACGACATCATCTATGTCGATGTTACGAAAAAAAGTTTTTGGGCGGTCAATTCCTATTCGGGCTTTTTGGGCATCATCACATCGTCGCTCTCGCTCATGCTCACGGTGTGGAATTTGGTGTTGACCTATAAATAAACCGTTTATGGCAGAAGATACGAACTACACACAACCGCAGGCGTTGCGCCCCATCGACGACGAGGAAGAATCGTCGTTCAACATCATGGAGTGGGTCGGCCTGTTTCTGCACAACTGGTATCTGCTGGTCGTCGGACTCATTGTCGGACTTGGCTTAGCCTACTACCAAAACCGCAGTTGGCGACCGCAATACGCCACCGAAATGAAGATGATGATCGAGGACAATTCGTCGAACCAATACTCGTTTATGCAGGGCTTTGGCGCAGGTGGCGGCGGCTATCGAAGCAGCAACAATCAACTATTGTTGCTCCATTCGTACAACATGATGCGCCAAACGGTCGAAAGCCTGCCCTTCGATGTGGAATACTACACGCGCGGCCGCTTCAAAACCACATCGCTCTACGGGCGCGAACCGATTTCCATTCAGTACGACTATCTTAGCCAAGATGCCTACAACTACGAATTTGTGTTCGAAAAACTGGCTGGCGATAGTTTCCTGATTCGCCCGAATGTGGAGGAGACCTCGGTGGCTATACGCGGCCATTTCGATGTGCCGTTCGAACATTCGTTGATGTTTGCTACCGTTCACAGCAATGCCTCGCTTGCCGAAGGCGATAAATTTCTCTTCTGCTTTCGCTCTATAGCGTCGCTCGAAGAGGAGTTCTACAGCCGCCTCAGCGTGGGCTGGGCCGACGAAATGTCGTCGGTGTTGAGCGTGTCGCTGGTTGGCACCAACCCACTGCGCGATGTCGATTTTCTGAACAAGCTGGCCGAAAAGTATATGGAAAACAATTTGGCCAAAAAGAATGCCGAAGCCATTCGCACCATCGATTTTATCGACGAACAACTGCAACAGATAGCCGTCGATTTGTCGGAATCGGAGGGCAAACTGCGCGCTTATCGCCGCGAAAACAATATCATCGATGTGAATAGTTACATGAGCACGGTGATGTCGAAACTCTCCGCTTTGGCCGACCAACGCATCGCCCTCGACCAAAAAGAACGCTACTTCAATTATCTATCTAACTATCTGAAAGACAATATCGTAGAAGATGTTTTGGTAGCACCGACAAGCATTGGCGTGTCGGACCAGACGCTGCTCGATTTGGTGAGCCAATACAACAAACTGCAACTCGACCGCGCCGAAATTGGCGTGAAAAATCCTAACTACGCCCGCTACACCAAACAGATGGAGCAGGTACGCAATATGTTGCTGGAGGTGCTGCGCAATGTGCGTAGCGTTTACGACCTCGACCGCAAAAACTACGAAGAGGAGTACCAACGCGCGCTGGCCGAAAGCAAGGAACTGCCCGAAAAGGAAAACACGATGATAAACATGGAGCGCGACTACAAAATCAACGATAGTTACTACACATTTCTGCTCCAAAAACGCAGCGAAGCGCAGATTCGCAAAGCCTCGAATGTACCCGACAATTCGGTGCTGCAGCCAGCACGCACAGGCGGCGTGGTGAACGCAGGCACCACATCGAAAACCTACTCCACCTACGCACTCTTTGGACTGCTGATACCAATCGCATTCCTTGTTTTGCGCGAACTGCTCAACTTTACCATTCGCTCCGAAAAAGACATAGCAAAAGTTACGCGCTATTTCCCGATGATTGGCAGCATTCGCCACACAAAAACCAATGTCAATACACCTGTACTATCGACGCAAAGCACCAAATCGGCCTTCACCGAATCGCTGCGCGGCATACGCACCCGCATCGAATCGATAGCACAGCGCAAAGCACCGATTGTGCTACTGGTAACCTCGGCCGAATCGGGCGACGGCAAAACCTATTTTTCGGCCAATATGGCTGGCGTTTATAGCCTCATCAGTCGCAAAACGCTCTTGATCGACCTCGATTTGCGCAAACCGAGTGTGGCACCGCTGCTGCATAAACACCACAAAGGCATTACACACTATTTAATAGGCGACATCACGCTCGACGAAGCCATCATTCACGACGACGAACTCGGGTTCGACATACTGCTCGGTGGCACTGTGCCGCCCAACCCGGGCGAACTCATTCGCAGCGAAAAGATGCACAAAACGCTCGACGAACTCAAAAGCCGCTACGACTACATCGTCATCGATACAAGCCCGCTCGGCTTGGTGGCCGACGCATTCGCCCTGTCGCACATGGTCGATGTGAACCTGCTCATTGTGCGCTGCGCCAAGACCAACAAAGGATTTTTCCGCAGTTTTGCCGAGCGCATCAAAGACGACGATATGCCCAATACCTATGTCGTGCTGAACGATGTCGATATTAAAAAGATTGGCAAATATGGCTACGGTTACGGCTATGGGTATGGCTACGGCTATGGTTACGGTTACGGTTACGGTTATGGCTACTACGGCACTGGCCGCAAAAAGAAGAAACACAAGGATAGTTACTATGTCAAAACCGATTTCGAAGAAGACGACGAATAGCCACAAAGCACATTATTTGTTTCGTAACTCGTTGAAAAATAGTTGTTTGTAAAAAAATAAGAAATATTTTTTGCGATAGTTTTGGCAGTTACAAAAATAAGTCGTACCTTTGCAAACCCTTTTTGGGAAGAATAGCAACGAAAAAAATATAAGTGAAATGTCAAAAGTTTGTCAGATTACCGGTAAAAAGGCAATGATAGGAAACAATGTTTCGCACTCGAAGCGCCGCACAAAGCGTTCGTTCGATGTGAACCTGTTCTCCAAAAAGTTCTACTATGTAGAGAATCAATGCTGGATCAGCCTGCGCCTGTCGGCTGCGGGGCTTCGCACTATCAACAAAAAAGGCTTGGATGCCGCACTCAAAGAGGCTATCGCCAAAGGATATTGCGATTGGAAAGATATTCGTATAATCGCTTAATTTTCAGGAGGATACAAAAGTGGCAAAGAAAACTAAAGAGGCGCGCGTGCAGGTCATTTTGGAATGCACCGAACACAAAGAGAGCGGAATGCCGGGCACATCGCGTTATATCACGACGAAAAATCGTAAAAATACGCCCGAACGTCTCGAATTGAAAAAATACAACCCAATTCTGAAACGGGTAACTATTCACAGAGAAATCAAATAATAAGGCACAACTATGGCAAAAAAAGCAGTTGCATCGTTGCAAAGAGGCGAAGGCCGCGGATATTCCAAAGTAATCAAAATGGTGAAATCGCCCAAAACGGGAGCGTATGTCTTCCAAGAGGAGATGGTTCTGAACGAAAAAGTGAAAGATTATTTCGCAAAATAAGATTTTTGTTCATCTTTTATCATAACGGAAGAATCCTCGTGTCGTGTCCCGATATGAGGATTTCTTTGTTTGAAAGTGTAAAAGTGTGAAAGTTTGTAAAGTTTATCAAGTTCATAAAGTTTTTAAAGTTGAAAGTTTTTTTCATTTGAAGATTTGAAGATTTGAAAATTGATTTTGCCGCACAGAGAAAAAATCTTGCGAAGCAAAACTCATCAACCCAATTTGAATTTCTCATGGGATTTTTTGGACTATTTGGAAAAGAGAAAAAAGCGACGCTCGACGCTGGTTTGCAACAATCGAAAGCGGGCGTATTTGCAAAAATCACGCGCGCCGTGGCGGGCAAATCGAAAGTCGACGACGAGGTACTCGACAACTTGGAGGAGGCGCTGGTTACATCTGATGTGGGCGTGGAAACAACGCTGCGCATCATCGAACGCATCGAGGCACGCGTGGCACGCGACAAGTATCTCGGCACCGACGAACTGAACCGCATACTGAAAGAGGAAATTGTGGCACTATTGGCCGAAAACGAAACGGCCGCTGCACTCGATTTCGACGCTCCGCTGCCGTGCAAACCCTATGTGATTATGGTGGTTGGCGTGAATGGCGTGGGCAAAACGACCACTATCGGCAAACTGGCGTATCAGTTCAAAAAAGCGGGCAAAAAGGTCTATCTCGGGGCTGCCGACACCTTTCGTGCTGCCGCTGTGGAGCAACTTTGCATTTGGGGCGAACGCGTGGGCGTGCCTGTGGTGAAGCAAAATATGGGTGCCGACCCCGCCTCGGTGGCGTACGACACACTGATGTCGGCCAAGGCAAACGATGCCGATGTGGTGCTGATCGACACGGCTGGACGCTTGCACAACAAGGTAAATCTGATGAACGAACTGACCAAAATTCGCAATGTGATGAGCAAAGTTGTGCCAAACACGCCCAACGAAGTGCTGCTCGTTCTCGATGGCTCGACGGGACAAAACGCCTTCGAGCAGGCCAAACAGTTTACCAAAGCCACGCAAGTTACGGCGCTGGCCATCACCAAACTCGACGGCACAGCCAAAGGCGGCGTGGTTGTTGGCATCTCCGACCAATTCAAAATTCCCGTGAAATATATCGGACTCGGCGAAGGTATGGAACATCTGCAGGTGTTCAACAAAGAGGAGTTTGTCGATTCGTTGCTGGGGTGAGTATGCTGATCGATTTTATCACGCTGGGTTGCTCCAAAAATCTGGTCGATTCGGAGCATCTGATGCGGCAAATGCAGGCCGCTGGCTATCGTGTGCGCCACGATGCACCCAACCCCGACGGCGATATTGCAGTGGTGAATACCTGCGGATTCATCGGCGATGCCAAAGAGGAGAGCATCGACATGATTTTGCGTATGGCGCAACGCAAGCAGCAGGGCAAACTCAAAAAACTGTTTGTGATGGGTTGCCTGTCGGAACGCTACCTGAAAGAGTTGCAGATAGAGATTCCCGAAGTGGATAAATTCTACGGCAAGTTCAACTACAACGAACTGCTCACCGACTTGGGCAAGCAGTTTCAGCCCGATTTTCGTCTGCAACGCGTGCAGACCACGCCCAAGCACTACGCCTATGTCAAAATTGCCGAAGGCTGCAACCGTTTCTGCTCCTACTGCGCCATTCCGCTCATCACGGGGCGTTACCAAAGTCGCCCGATGGACGACATAGAACAAGAGGTGCGCTGGTTGGTGGCGCACGGCGTCAAAGAGTTCCAAATCATAGCGCAAGACCTCTCGTACTACGGCATGGATCTGTACAAATCGCTCAAGCTGCCCGAACTTGTCGAACGCTTGAGCGACATCGATGGCGTGGAGTGGCTGCGGCTGCACTACGCCTATCCAGCGCAATTTCCGTTCGATATTCTGCGTGTGATGCGCGAACGCAACAATGTGTGCAACTATCTCGACATCGCTCTGCAACACATTTCCGACAATATGCTCGCCAAAATGCGCCGCCACATCAGCAAAAACGAAACCTACGATTTGATGTGGCGTTTTCGCGACGAAGTGCCTGATATTCACCTGCGTACAACTTTGCTGCTCGGCCACCCGGGCGAAACCGAAGCCGATGTCGAAGAGTTGAAACAGTTTGTGCGCGACATTCGCTTCGAACGGCTCGGCGCGTTCGCCTATTCCGACGAAGAGGGCACTTTTGCCAACAAAAACTATGCGGACGACATTCCTTTTGCCGAAAAACAGCGGCGTGTCGATGCGATTATGTCGATTCAGGAAAATATCGCTGCCGAAATCAATGCGCAAAAGGTTGGGCGCACGCTCAAAACCATTATCGACAGGCGCGAAGGCGACTATTTTGTTGGTCGCACCGAGTACGATTCGCCCGAAGTCGATGGCGAAGTGCTGCTCGAAGTTGCGGCAAATCCCACCGTCGAAGTCGGAAAATTTTACCAAGTAACGATCGATTCTGCCGACACATTCGACCTGTTTGGTCATGTGAAAGGTTGATTTGCACACCTCACAAAAAAAGTGTAACTTGCACCAAATTTATTTTTCAAAAAAAATATGGCAAAAGAGAAAGAGTTGTTGGCCGATGTGGCGCGCCAGTTGAACCTCTCGCAAAAGGAGGCTTCGGTGCGGCTCAAGGCTTTCGTCGACGAAGTGGACACCCTGCTCGGAGCGGGCAAACAGGTGGCGTTTTTGAGTGTTGGCGTGCTAGAAACACGCACACGCACCGCACGCGAATCGGTCAATCCTGCAACCAAAGAGCGCGTGCAGATTCAGGCAAAAAAAATCCCTGCATTTCGTGTGTCGGGCAGTTTCAAAGATAAACTAAAAGGCTGAAAATCATGGACAACGAGAAGATAAACCAGTCGGAATTGGTCAATCGGCTGGCGGCGCGCGCCGAATTTTCGACAAAAGCCGAGGCTGTCCGTTTTGTGGCAGCGTTGGAACAGGTGTTTCAAAACAAACTGCTGGCCGACCGTTTAGTCAAGTTGGGCGGCATTGGCACTTTTCGCTTGCAGTGGGTCGAACCGCGCAAAAGCGTCGATGTGCGCACGGGCGGATCCATCAAAATAGCAGGGCACTACAGGCTCGCTTTTGTGGCCGATGCTGCGCTGAAAACTGCGGTGAACAGCGATGCCGCTGCGCCCAAAATGCCCAAAGAAGCACCGCTGCAAAAATTGTCGGAACAGGCCATCGAAATCAAGGATATGCTCACCGAAATCAACGCACCCATCGCCGATGTGCCGCAATCGGAATCCGAACCCGAGCCAGAGCAGCCGCAGCCAGAATCGCCTGTTGTTGCAGAGCCAGAGCCAATTTCAGAGCCAACGCCCCAACCAGATCCCTTTTTGACGCCTGAACCAGAGCCAACTCCTGCACCCGAACCAATATCAGAACCCGAACCAACGCCGCAGCCAAAACTTGTAACTCCTGCGCCAACTACGGAGCAGATGGAGATGTTGCGCCGTGTGGTGGACAATGTGGAGTCGAAGCCCGAACCGCCAAAACGCAAATCGCTTGCGTGGCTCTGGACGCTGCTCGTTGTGCTGTTGCTGTGCGGCGGTGGTTTTGCAGCCTACTATTTCTATGGCGATGTGATTCGCACTTGGTGCGAGCCGCGCTGGCAGTCGTTCACAACGCTTTGCGGCGACACTTGGCAGTCGTGGTTTGGTACTGCCGATGACGAAATGACCGAAACTGACGCTCCTGCGCCAATTTTGTCAGACGACGCATCGACCGGCGACGCAGAAACCGATGCCGAATCCGACGATATTTTTGCGCAGCCACGCACTTACGACAGTTTCATCGGACGCGAACGCATTGCGCAAGGCGTGCATTTGGCCATCATTGCCGAAAAGTATTACGGCCACAAAGATTTTTGGGTCTATATCTACGAAGCCAATCGCAATGTTATAGCCAATCCAAACGCTGTGGATGTCGGCACAGTGGTGCGTCTGCCCAAAATGGACGCGCGCCTTGTCGATGCCAACAACCCCGAGGCGGTCGCCTTTGCGCAGCAACTTGCGGCACGATATTTGCGGTAGAAAATTAACAGAAAAAGTGTTTTGAAACACTCTTTTTGTAAAATTAACGATTATTCGACTTACATTTTGCAACAAAATGCAAAATAAATCGGCAGTGTAATCGTTATTTTCTTGGAATAAATCGAAAAATCATAGCAAAACGAATGAATTATGGAGCAAATTGTTGATATCAGGGAGTTGAACGAGCGCATCGAGCGGCAGAGCGCCTTTGTCGATGCGTTGATGCTGGGCATGAACCAGACCATCGTCGGGCAGAAACACTTGGTCGAGTCGCTGCTCATCGGGCTGCTCTCCGACGGGCATATCCTGCTCGAAGGCGTTCCGGGATTGGCCAAAACGCTGGCTATCAAAACATTGGCGCAACTTATCGACGCCGATTTTAGTCGCATTCAGTTCACCCCCGACCTGCTGCCAGCCGATGTTATCGGCACACTGATTTACAGTCAGAAAAAAGACGAATTTTCGGTGAAACAGGGACCGATTTTTGCCAATTTTGTGCTGGCCGACGAGATAAACCGCGCTCCAGCCAAAGTGCAGAGTGCGCTGCTCGAAGCCATGCAAGAACGCCAAGTAACCATCGGCGAAGAGACTTTCAAACTGCCTGCGCCATTTTTGGTGATGGCCACGCAAAACCCGATAGAGCAGGAGGGCACCTATCCGCTGCCCGAAGCGCAAGTCGATCGTTTTATGCTCAAAGTGGTGGTCAACTATCCGCAGAAAGAGGAGGAAAAACTGATTATCCGCCAAAATATCGGCGAAGCAAAAGTCGTTGGCAAGCCCATTTTGAAGGTCGACGACATTCTCGAAGCACGCAAAGTGGTGCGCGAGGTCTATATGGACGAAAAAATCGAGCGTTACATTGTCGATATTGTTTTTGCTACGCGCTATCCCGAAGATTACGGCCTGAAAGCGTTGAAAAATATGATTTCGTTTGGTGGTTCGCCGCGTGCCTCCATCAATTTGGCGTTGGCAGCGCGTGCGTATGCCTTCATCAAACGCCGCGGCTATGTCATTCCCGAAGATGTGCGCGCTGTGGCTTTCGATGTGCTGCGCCACCGCATCGGCTTGAGTTACGAAGCCGAAGCCAACAACCTGACCTCAGAAGAGATTATCAACGAAATTCTGAATGCCGTCGAAGTGCCATAAATGAGCGAAAATAGTTATAAGTGAGCAGTTAGCAGTGAGCAGTGTTCTTGAGTTAGGAATTAGGAGTGAGGAGTAATGCGGTGAAGCCGCAATTTGAAAATTTGAAATTTGAAGATTGCCTTTTTCAATTCAACGCTTCAACAATAACTAGAAATCTAGAAATCAGAAATTAGAAATTAGAATTCAGAAATAATTGTCAATTATCCATTAAACAAGTGGAAACGAGCGAATTGATACGAAAAGTAAGGCGTGTCGAAATTAAGACGCGGGGCTTGTCGCGCAACATTTTTGCGGGCGAGTACCACTCGGCGTTCAAGGGGCGCGGCATGACTTTTTCGGAGGTGCGCGAGTACCAATATGGCGACGATGTGCGCAACATCGACTGGAATGTAACGGCGCGTTTTCAGCGGCCTTATGTCAAAGTGTTCGAAGAGGAGCGCGAACTGACGGTGATGCTGCTCATCGATGTGTCGGCCAGCCTCGATTTTGGGTCGGGCGACTGTTTCAAACGCGATGTGATGACCGAAATGGCGGCAACGCTCGCTTTTTCGGCCATGCAAAACAACGACAAGGTGGGCGTACTCTTTTTTTCCGACAAAATCGAAAAATTTATTCCGCCACAAAAAGGGCGCAAGCACATTCTCTATATTATTCGCGAACTGATTGATTTTCAGCCAACAAGTGCGCGCACCGATGTCGGTTTTGCGCTGAAGCACTTTACCAATGTCATCAAAAAACGCTGCACGGCGTTTCTCATTTCCGATTTTCTCGATACGCCGCCATTCGACGACGAATTGTCGATTGCTGCGCGCAAACACGATTTGATTGCACTGCGCGTGTACGACCGCCGCGAAGCGGAACTGCCCGATGTCGGTTTTGTAAAGGTGAAAGATGCCGAAACGGGCGAGCGTATGTGGATCGACACCAGCGACCGCCGTTGGCGTATGCAGTACAAAAATCTGTGGGACGAGTCGCGCCTCCGTCTGCAACGCTTGCAGATGCGGTCGGGCATCGACACCGCTGTGGTCGATGTCAGCAGCGACGACTATGTGAAGGCGTTGATTGGGCTTTTCAAACAACGGGGAAAATGAAAAAACTTGCTATAATCGGTCTGCTTTTGTTGAATACGCTGTGGCTCGCAGCGCAGAGCGTTGCTGTGTCGGCAGCGATGGATTCGACCATTTTGCTGGTTGGTGAGCAGACAAAACTGACGCTCGAAGTGGCGCAACCGCTCGGCGCAACCGTGGCGATGCCTCTGATAGGCGACACATTGGTAACGGGTTTAGAGGTGGTCGAACGCCTGCCGATCGATACGCAGCGTGTGGCGGACGGCGGTCTGCTCGTGCGCCAAAGTTACCTGCTGACGGCGTTCGATTCGGCACTCTTTTTTGTCGATGGGCTGCCCTTTGTTTGCGGCGACGACACGCTCTATTCTGCACCGATGTCGCTCAAAGTGCTCTCCGTGCCTGTCGATACGGCGCAGCACGCCATTGCCGACATCAAACCCATTTATGCACCGCCATTCGATTGGCCGTTGTTTTGGACGATTGTGGTGTCGGTGCTTTGTGCCGCAGCCGTTGCGGTGGGCGGATATTTTCTCTACCGCTATCTACAACGCCGCAAAAAAAATGCCGCTGGCGACGAAGTCGGCGAACCGCAGGATTTGCGTCCAGCGCATGTGATTGCTTTGGAGCGGCTCGACGCAATAAAAGACGAAAAAATTTGGCAGCAAGGGCGCACCAAAGAGTACCACACGCAACTGACCGATGTGGTGCGCGACTACATAACGCGTCGTTTTGGCATTGGGGCGGCAGAGCAGACCTCGGCCGAGATTGTGGCGCGCATTCAGCCCGAACTGAAAACACAAAAAGAGGCGTTTGCCGACCTGAAATCGCTGCTGTCGGTGGCCGATCTGGTGAAATTTGCCAAATACAAACCGCTTGTCGACGAGGAGGAAAAGTCGATGGCGTTGGCTTATCGCTTTGTCGATGCAACCAAAATAGAGGAGGTCGCACCATCGGAAAAAGCGGACGAAACGCCGCACGCTACAGTTAATTCTGACGAACATGAACTTTAACAATCCCGAATACTTGTGGCTGTTGCTCCTGCTTGTGCCGATGATTCTTTGGTACATTTTCAGGCTGTTTCGTTCGCACGCCAGTCTGCAAATTTCCACCACTGCGCCTTTTCGCAGTATGCCACGCAGCCGCAAACAGTATCTGTTTCATCTGCAGTTCGCTTTGCGTTGTGCAGCGGTTGCTTTGCTGATAGTGGCCATTGCACGGCCGCAGCGCAACGACCATTTTCAGACCTCGACCACCGAAGGCATCGACATTATGGTGGCGCTCGATGTGTCGGGCACAATGTTGGCCGAAGATTTGAAGCCAAACCGACTCGAAGCCGCCAAAAAAGTGGCGACCGAATTCATTTCGGGACGACCAAACGACAATATCGGATTGGTGGTTTTTGCTGGCGAAAGTTTCACGCAATGTCCGCTCACCAGCGACCATTCGGCGTTGATAAATCTGTTCAACGGCGTGGAATACGGCCTGATTGACGACGGCACCGCCATCGGACTTGGTTTGGCCAATGCCGTGAGCCGCATCAAGGACAGCGAAGCCAAGTCGAAAGTGATTATTCTGCTCACCGACGGCTCGAACAATGCGGGCGATGTGGCTCCTATTACCGCTGCCGAAATGGCGCAATCGTTTGGCATACGCGTCTATACCATCGGTGTGGGAACGCGCGGCACTGCACCGTTTCCGTTTCAAACGCCATACGGTGTGCGCTACCAAAACATTCCCGTCGATATCGACGAACCGATGTTGCGCGACATTGCCGATATGACGGGCGGTGCCTATTTTCGTGCCACCGACAACAACAAGTTGAAAGCCATCTACGAAGAGATCGACCAGATGGAAAAGACCAAACTGCGTGTGAATCAGTATAGCAAAAAGAGCGAAGAATTTTTGCCGTTCCTGCTCGCCGCTTTCGTGCTTCTGCTTGCCGAAATCGTGCTGCAACACACCATATTGAAGCGATTACCTTGAAAAAGTAGCAAGAAAGT
>CAVGYO010000007.1:0-24333 GCA_963633255.1 Erysipelotrichaceae bacterium | reverse complement strand
GCTCGGCATAGCTCAAACAAGTTTGGCTCTGCTCTCACTTGTCGAAAAAATTCTAATTTCTAGATTTCGCGACCAACAACGCCGCAATTATTATTCATTATTCATTGTTAATTGTTCATTGCCTTACTCGTAGCCCCCTTTCCCGTTTCCCCCGAAGGGGGAACGCCACGCTCCACTACAAGTCTATGCTCTATGTTCTATGCTCTATGTTCTCAAAAAACACTCCTCACTCCTAATTCCTAACTCCTCACTTGTCTTGCTACTTGCTACTCTCTTTATGAAAATGCTCGTAAATAATTGATGCTCTGGACTTTCCGACAATTTCGGCGATTTCGTCGAGGGGGGCGAGTGCGAGGCGTTTCACGCTTTTGAAGTGGCGCAAAAGGTCGGTTTTGCTCTTTTCGCCGATACCCTTCACAGCATCGAGTTCCGAAGCGGTTTGGCGTTTGCTCCGCTTATTGCGGTGAAAAGCGATGGCAAAACGGTGCACCTCGTCCTGAATTTGCGTGAGAAATTTGAATAGCGGATCGGTAGGCGAGAACCCAATCTCTTTGGGCGGAAATCCGTAGAGCAGTTCGGCGGTGCGGTGTTTATCGTTTTTAGCGAGCCCAGCGATGGGAATTTGCAGCCCAAGTTCGTCCGCCACCACCTGTCTGATGGCCTCCATCTGCCCCACGCCACCGTCGGCAATAATCAGTTGCGGCAAAGGTTGCCCCTCGGCTACCATGCGTGTGTAACGCCGCCGCACCACCTCGCGCATCGAGGCGTAGTCGTCGGGACCAACCACCGTTTTTATCGTGAATGTGCGGTACTCTTTTTTGCTCGGTTTGGCTTTTCTGAATACCACACATGCCGCCACAGCATCGCTTCCGCTGATGTTCGAATTGTCGAAACACTCGATGTGGAGCGGCATAACGGGCAGTTGC
Organism: Erysipelotrichaceae bacterium; assembly: GCA_963633255.1. Classification (GTDB taxonomy): domain Bacteria; phylum Bacteroidota; class Bacteroidia; order Bacteroidales; family Paludibacteraceae; genus W0P28-013. Next base: position 23,407 of record CAVGYO010000007.1, on the reverse strand, counting down.
AGCAATTTTTGCAAGCCGCCAAGCAGTCGCATCATGCGCTGGTCGGGGTTCAATTTTTCGGCCTGTTTGTATTTGTCCACGCGGTATTGCCGCACATTTTGCTGCGCCAAGTCGAGCAACTTTTTTTTGTCGCCGCGCTGTGGCACTACGAATGTCAATTTTTCGTCGATTAAATCGGGTAAAAATGGTAAAACAAGTGTGTTTGATTCGCTGCGCAACCGCTGCCGCAATTCCAAAATGCCAAGTGCAAGAATTTCGGCGTCTGGTTCGTCCATTTTTTTCTGATATTCAATCGTAAGTCCCTGAACGATAGAGCCTTTCGCTATTCGCAGAATGGTAACATAGGCTGAATTTTCGTCGGAATCGTATCCAAAAACATCGATATTGTCGTCGTGCGTGGTAGTAATCACCGTTTTCGACTGGTATTTTACAATGGCATCGTACTTCTCTTTCAGTTGTTGCGCCTCTTCGAATCGCATCTCTTTGCTCAAATGCGCCATTTCATCGAGCAAAAACGAGGTAATGGCGTGGCTATTTCCTTTGGCTATCTGCACGATTTCATCGATCATTTTTCGGTACTCTTCGGCCGATTGCAATCCGACACATGGTGCCATACAATTTTTGATGTGATATTGTAGGCAAACCTTAAATTTTTTCGATGAAATGGCGGTTTTTGTGAGTGGAAGGCGACAAGTGCGCACGGGATAAAGTTCGCGAATCAGTTCCAAAAGTGTGTCGAGTGTCCACACCGAACTGTACGGACCGTAGTAGTCGGCACCGCGCATCACTTGGCGCGTTTTGAACACACGCGGAAACTCCTCGCGCGTGATGCAGAGCCACGGATAGGTTTTGCCGTCTTTGAGCAAAATGTTGTAGCGTGGCTGGTATTTTTTTATCAGATTATTTTCGAGCAGCAGCGCCTCGTTTTCCGAATTTACCACAATATATTTTAGGTCGGCAATGTGGCGTACCAGAATGTTGGTTTTTGGCGAATCGTGCTCTTTGTTGAAATACGACGACACGCGCCGTTTCAGATCGACGGCTTTACCCACATAAATTATCGCACCTTCGGCGTTGAAGTATTGGTACACGCCCGGGCAGTGTGGCAGTGCTGCAATTTTATTTTTCAGTTGTTCGTTCATTGCTTATGCAAAAATACAACTTTTTGAGCGGAATAAAAAAGAAAAGCGCAAAATTAAAAATTCTGCGCTTTTATCGATAAAAATTGAGTATTGCTCAATAATGAATGAGCGAATCGACCACAATGTTTTCGTCGAATTTTTCGCGACCTTTTAGAAAATCGAGTTCGACCAAAAAATTGACAAAAATCTTTTTTACGCCAAATTTGCGCACCAGTTCACAGGCAGCGCGCATGGTGCCACCCGTCGCCAGCAGGTCGTCGTGGATAAGCACCACATCGTCGGGCGTGAGCGCATCTTTGTGCAGTTGAATTATGTCCACGCCATACTCTTTGGCATAACTGATTTCGATGGTTTCGGCGGGTAATTTTCCTTTTTTGCGTATCGGCACAAAGCCCACACCCAACCTATTACCAAGCACCGGCGCCATAATGAACCCACGCGACTCGATACCAATCACCTTTGTAATACCTTTATCTTTGTAAAGGTCGTACATCGCATTTTCGAAAAATTGCATACAATCGGGATTTTTGAACGCCGTAGTCAAATCCTTAAACACAATGCCCTTGATAGGAAAATCCTGCACATCGCGAATTTGCTTTTTTACCTCTTCTATTGTCATAATTTTTTCGATTATTATTTTACTATTTTTCTAATGTTCCACATGGAACATTTTTTTTAATTCAAAAAAAATTACATTGTTCCACATGGAACATTTTTATCGCCCTAATAAAATTAGCAACACATTTATATCGTTTGGCGAAACGCCTGGAATTCGACTCGCCTGCCCGATTGTTTTTGGGTTAATTTTTTCGAGTTTTTGGCGCGCTTCGGTCGAAAGTGAGTGAATTTCGGAATAGTTAAACCGATTCTCGATTTTAATATCTTCGAGCCGATTCAGTTTGTCGGCTATCTGTTTTTCGCGCTCGATATAGCCCGAATACTTAATTTGAATTTCGGCTGCCTCCAAAATTTCGGCGCGGCGAGCGGTTTCGATTTTAGAAATTACTGCGGAAAATTCAGGAACTAGTTCTTCTAAAATGGCGATATTCAACTGCGGACGAAGTAACAGATCGTAAAGTTTTGCCGACTGTTTCAACGGCGTCAAACCGTTCTGCTCTAAATAGGGATTCAAGTCGGCCATCTTAACAAGGTGATTTTTTGTAAATTCAATCAGATTGTCGATGGCGGCATATTTCGACTGCATCAAATCGAAACGCGCTTTGGTGGCTAATCCGAGGCGAAACGATTTTTCGGTCAAACGACGGTCGGCATCGTCTTGGCGCAAGAGAATGCGGTATTCGGCGCGCGAAGTGAACATACGATAAGGTTCGTCCACGCCTTTCGTTACTAAATCGTCGATTAAAACGCCAATATAAGCCTCGTCGCGATTCAGTGTAAATTCGCCAGCAGCATGCGCCTTCAGGTGCGCATTGATACCAGCAATCAAACCCTGCCCTGCCGCCTCTTCGTAACCTGTGGTGCCGTTGATTTGACCCGCAAAAAATAGATTTTTCACCAACTTTGTTTCGAGTGTGTGCGTCAGTTGCGTCGGGTCGAAAAAGTCGTATTCGATAGCGTAACCCGGACGATAAGCCTGCGCATGTTCCAATCCTGGAATGGTTTTCAACGCAGCAAACTGCACCTCTATCGGCAGCGACGACGAAAAACCGTTCAAATAGTACTCTTGCGTGGTTTCGCCTTCTGGTTCAAGAAAAAGTTGGTGCTGCTCCTTGTCGGCAAAAGTAACAATTTTCGTTTCGATGCTCGGACAGTAGCGCGGCCCGATGCTGCGAATTTGACCATTATATAAAGGTGAATCTTTCAAACCGCTGCGAAGAATGGCGTGCGTTTCGGGGTTGGTGTAGGTAATCCAACAACTGCGCTGCTTCAACTTGCGCTGCGAGGTTGGCAGAAACGAAAAGCGGTGAAAATCGTCGTCGCCAACCTGCTCGGCCATTTTCGAAAAATCGATGGTGTTTCCGTTCAAGCGCACAGGCGTGCCAGTTTTCATGCGGTCGGTAGCAAAACCGATAGTTTTTAGTTGCTCGGTCAAACCGTACGAAGCCTGCTCCGAAATGCGACCGCCTTTTATCTGCGTGCGACCGATATGCATCAACCCATTCAGAAAAGTGCCGTTGGTTAACACCACACTTTTGGCGTAAAAATCGACATTCATCTGCGTGCGGCAACCGCTCACTGCGCCATCGGAAATATGCAGTTGTGTAACGGTGTCTTGCCAAATATGCAGGTTTGGTGTGGCATCGAGCACTGCGCGCCACTGCGCGATAAATTTCATACGGTCGCTCTGCGAACGCGGACTCCACATGGCTGGTCCTTTCGAGCGGTTCAACATACGAAACTGTATGGCTGTGGCGTCGGTAACCAATCCCATTTGACCGCCAAGTGCGTCTATCTCTCTGACTATCTGACCTTTAGCAATTCCACCCACTGCAGGATTACAACTCATCTGCGCTATTTTGTTCATATCCATAGTGATGAGCAGCGTGCGCGAACCCATATTAGCCGCTGCGCAAGCCGCCTCGCAACCAGCATGGCCAGCACCAATCACAATGACATCGTAGATGAACTCCATTTTCGTTCTGAAAAAAGAAAGGGCAAAGTTACAAAAATAAGTGGAAAGTAAAAAATGGTTTGAAAAGGTGTTGAAAACTTGTTATTTGTTTCTGAAAAAATTTGAAAACTTATGCTTGCAAATTTCAACTTTCGATTTGTATATACCAATTTTTGAAAGCACAATAAACAAACCATATAAAAATCTCGAAACTTATAAACAGAATTATAAACGCAAAAAATAGCGATAAAAAGGTTCAAAATCAACTTTTTAGCGATGTTATACGCAATTTCAACAACCTATAATAATCATCATAAATCATTTTTGAAAATAAAAAATATAAATCTAATGGTTTGTTTGAAAAGTTGCGGTGAAAACGCCCAAAACCTATTTTTTTACTCCGAACAGTTGCGGCACATTTCGAACTGGCTACAATCGCGCAAAATTTGGCAGCGGAATTGCGTGGCGCGCTCACCGTGCCAAATCTGCATAAAGTTGGAACTGGTGATTTGTCCAAATGAAAAATCGGCGTTTTTATCGAAACAACACGGCACTAACAGCCCATCGGTGGTAACCACTGCGCCCTGCCACTGGCGCAAGCAAAAATTGTGTTTTGTCTGTTTCAATCGCCAATTTTCACCCTCTTTGGTATAGCGACTAAACCGTTTTTTGGTTGGAATCAGTTCCTCTTTCTGCTGAAAATTGTAAATTTGTGCCGATTTAATCGTCATTTTTTGCACCTTCAGTCGTTTAGCCAACTGCTCGAAAGCGTCGATTTCGGTTTCGTTGTGCCGAAACACAATAAATTGCAGTTCGATGGCAGGCGTGGCAACTGACTTTTTCGCCTTTTCAGCGTTGATTTTTTCGATAGCGACCAGCACATTTTCCATTTTTCCACCGCGGCGATAGCGTTCGTACGACTGCTGCGTGGTGCCATCGAGCGAAACAATCAGTTTTTTCAGTCCCGACGCCACAATTTTTTCGGCCATCGTGTCGTCTATATTTTGTGCGTTGGTCGAGGTGGCGGTGAAAATTCCGCGCTGGTCGGCGTAACGAATCATATCGAAAATGTGCGGCACCAAAAATGGTTCGCCCTGAAAATAGAGCATCAAATAGCAGAGCGTGGCGTAGTTTTGGTCGATAATTGTGCGGTAGAGGTCGAAATCGATGAACCGTTGCGTGCGGCGTAGTTGCCCTGCACCAAGCACACACTCGGGACAGTGCAGTTGGCACACCGCGCCCGGCTCCACCGACAGCGACACAGGCGCACCCGCCACGCACCCCGACCGACTGACCAGCGACCAGACAAAACTTGCCCTATTTTTCAGCAAGTTGCACACTTTTTTTGCACTCAATGTGGCTAAAAATTGATTCATCGACACAAAATTCTGCAATCGAAATGCAAAAATACACCTTTTTTTGATTCAATGCGATTATTCTAATTAGTTGATTATCAAATAATTGAGCATTATCAAAAAATTTTGGTACAATTTTTTTACAAAACAGCACACTATAAGTAAAGATTTCGTAACTTTGCCTTTTGTAAAATGGACTGATTATAACTAACAACTAAATTTTTTATTTATGAACAAAAAATCAATTCTTCTGACACTGGCGGTAGCGGTATTGGTGCTGTTTGCCTGCAAACCGCCTCAACAATTTGTCGACAACCTGAAGGTGTCTGTGAACCCGTTGGAATCGCACGCTGGTAAAATAGAAGTTACCATCGACGGTACTTTCCCCGTGAAGTATTTCCAAAAAAAGATGGTGATGACTGTAACGCCTGTGTTGAAATCGAAAATTTCGGACGCTACTTTCAAATCCGATCCTGTAACCTATCAAGGTGAAAAAATCAAGGACAACAACCAAGTTATCAAGTACAAAGTGGGCGGTCAATACTCGCAAGTAGCCAAATTCGACTACGACCCAGCCATGGAGAGTGCCGAACTTTGGCTCGAAGTAACTGGTAAATTGGGCAAAAAAGAGTTCACACTCGACCCAATCAAAGTGGCCGACGGTGTGAATATCACGCCGCTGTTGGTAGCCGTTGAACCAGGCGAAATCAACGCCAAAATCGAAAAAGACAACTTCCAACGCATTATCGAAGAGAAGCAGGAAGCCGAAATCAAATTCTTGATTCAACAGTCCGAAATCCGCAACTCCGAAATCAAGAGCGAAGCCGTAGTTGCCCTCACCAAACGCATCGACGAAGCCAACAAAGCCGCCAACCTCGAAATGAAAGAGTTGGAAATTGCATCGTATGCCTCGCCCGATGGTGGTGTAGAACTGAACGAAAAATTGGCTGGCAAACGCGACCAAGCATCGCAGAAATTTATCAACAAAGAGTTGAAAAAACTGAAAGCCAATGTTACTATCGACAGCAAATTTACGGCACAAGACTGGGAAGGTTTCCAAAAACTGATGGAAGCATCGAACATTCAAGACAAAGAGGTGATTCTCCGCGTGCTTTCGATGTATAGCGACCCCGAACAGCGCGAAGCAGAAATCAAAAATCTGTCGGCTGCCTACAAAGCCATTGCCGAAGAGATTTTGCCGCAACTGCGCCGCTCGAAAATGGTACTCTCTATCGATGTAATCGGCCGTTCCGACGAAGAGATTGACTCGATAGCCAAAGCCAATCCCGACACACTGTCGCTCGAAGAGTTGCTCTATGCAGCCACACTCACCGAAGACCTCGACCGCAAAGCCGAAATCTACACCAAAGCGACCGAACTGCACGCCGAAGATTATCGCGGATTCAACAACCTTGGCGTAGTGCGCTACGAACAAGGCGACATCGATGCTGCTGGACGCGCCTTTGAAAAGGCTCGCGAAATAGCACCGAAAAACGCTGCCGTGAACTTCAACTGCGGTATCGTGGCGCTGGTAAAAGGTGACGACGCTAAAGCCGAAGAGTATTTTGGTAACGCTGGTGGCGTAGGCGACGAACTGAACTATGCAAATGGTGTGATTGCCATTCGCCGTGCCGACTACGACAAAGCCGTAGAACTCTTTGGTGTAGCCAAACTGAACAACGCAGCACTTGCCAAGATATTGACGAAAGATTACGCTGGCGCACGCTCGGTACTCGAAAGCATCGAAAAACCGAACGACCGCACCAACTACCTGTTGGCTATTGTGGGTGCACGCCAAAACGACCGTGCCGCTATGCTCGACAATCTGAAAAAAGCCATCGACGCTAATGCCGACTGGAAAGAGAAAGCCGCTCACGATGTTGAGTTTCTTGCTTACGCCGAAGATGCCGAATTTACGGCTCTTGTGAAATAAGCAACCAACCGCTGAGAGAAAATAGTCAATGTCGCCTGCTGACCGTTGTGGTTGGTAGGCGACTTTTTGAATAAAAATTGCAGGTAAAAATAGGAGAAAAATAGCGATGAAAACAGCGAAAAACGAGGCGTTGCTGGCGTTGAAGTTGGCGCACCGAAAGAGTAGGGAAGAGGAGATTGCGCTCTTCGGACATCCGATAAATTATCGGAAAGTTTTTACAGACAAAACCAAGTACAATCGCGCACGCGACAAGGCGAATCGACACAAAGGCGGTTCGCCTTATTTTTTTCTCCTATACGCCCGTTTTTGTATTCTCTCGGCCGCCTGTTTGCCCGAAACGGAAAAATTGGTTACTTTTGTTTCGCTAAAAATCTAAAATCGAAAAGACCATGAAAAAGAGATTTGTTTTGTCGGCGCTGCTGTTTGTGCCAGTGCTGGCGTGTGCTTGGGGGCTCGAAGGGCACCGCATTATCGGCGAAATAGCACAGCGCAACTTGACGAAAAAGGCGCAAAAACAGGTGATGGCCGTGTTGGGCGGTTCCACCGTGGCTATGGAGGCCAACTGGGGCGATTTTGTGAAGAGCGACCCAAACTACAAGGCTTACAGCGATTGGCACTACAACAATTTCGAGGCGGGACTCGACCGTGCAACATTCGACAGTGTGGCCATGCTTACCGACCGCGGGCAGGCCGTTTATCGCATCTATCACCTGATAGACAGGCTGCAAGCCGACCGCAACGACACAGTGGCGCTGCGTTATCTCATTCACATTGTGGGCGACATTCACTGCCCAATGCACATGGGGCGTCCCGAAGACCGTGGCGGCAACAGCATCAAAATAGAGTGGTTTGGCCGCAAAACCAACCTGCACGCCATTTGGGACGATGCGCTTATCGATGGGCAGAAACTGAGTTACACCGAATACACCGACCACATTATGCGCACGCAACCCTATCAGTATGCCGATTTCGAGTCGCCGCAAGTGCTCGACTGGGCGTGGCGCACGGTGCAGAATGGCGAGCAGATTTATGCTAATGTCGATTTAACCGCCAAGCCGTACAACTACATTTTCCGCTTCAAAAATATGTGGGAGAGCAGTCTGATGCTCGGTGGCCTGCATTTGGCAGCCATTTTGAATGCGATTTATCGGTAGTGGGGTAGAGCATAGAAGACAGATTTTTTTCGGCGTTGGAACTTATTAAAAATATGCTGAACAACATACTTTTTAATTTGGTTTGGACGTGAAAAATGGCGAACTTTGGAGATTGGAGTGTGAACACCTAAAACCAAAATACCATGTTCGACGAAAAAGATTTACAGCAGTTGCAGTCCAAAGGCATTACGGCTGCGCAAGCCGAACGCCAGTTGGCGAGTTTTGTAAACGGTTTTCCGTTTTTGGAGATTAAACAGGCCGCATCGGTTGGGCATGGGCTTTTGCGCCTTTCGACCGACGAGGCGAGTGCCGCCATCGAGGCGTGGAATGGCTATTTGGCAGGCGATGCCAAAGTGGTGAAGTTTGTACCAGCCTCGGGTGCCGCCAGCCGAATGTTCAAAAATCTGTTCGAGTTTTTGAATGGCGACCACGACGAGCCGCAAACCGATTTCGAGAAAGATTTTTTTGTGCATCTCTCCTATTTTGCCTTTATCGGTGAACTGAATGCTGCCTGTCTGAAAAACGAAGGGCGTACGGCGGCCGAATTGGTAGCCGAAAAGCGTTACAAAGATGTGGTGGCGATTTTGCTCGAGCCGAAAGGGCTGAACTATGGCGCATTGCCCAAAGGGTTGCTCAAGTTTCACCGCTATCCCAACGAGGTGCGCACGCCGTTTTTGGAACATCTGGTCGAAGGTGCGCTCTACGCCACTGTCGATGGGCGTGCGTGCGTCCATTTCACTGTGTCTGGCGAGCATCGTAGCCTGTTCGAGCAGCATTTGAGCGAGTCGCTGCCCGAATACGAAAAGCGTTTTGGTATCAAGTTCGAGGTAACTTTTTCGGAGCAGAAACCATCGACCGACACCATTGCTGCCGATGCCGAAAATAGACCTTTCCGCCTGAAAGATGGCAGCATTTTGTTCCGTCCGGGCGGTCACGGCGCGCTCATCGAAAACTTGAACGACATCGATGGCGACATCGTTTTCATCAAAAATATCGACAATGTGGTGCCCGACCGTCTGAAACAGTCTACAGTGGACTACAAAAAGATAATTGCTGGTCTGCTGGTGTCGCTTCAGCGGCAGTCGTTTGCCTATCTCGAAGAACTCGAAAACGACAAGATAAGCGATGCAAAATTGGCGGTTATTGCGCAATTCTGTTCGGCGCGGCTCAACAATTTCAATCCCAGCCAGCAGCAACTGTCGCGCGACGAGTTAATTGCCTATTTGCGTCGCAAACTGAACCGCCCGATGCGCGTGTGTGGCATGGTGAAAAACGAAGGTGAGCCAGGTGGCGGGCCGTTCCTCACGGTGAATGCCGATGGCACCATTTCGCCGCAGATACTCGAAAGTTCGCAGATAAAAGAGAAGGCGATGATGGCCGAAGCCACGCACTTCAACCCTGTGGATTTGGTATGCGCCATCAAGAATTACAAGGGAGAAAAGTTCGATTTGCCGCGCTATGTGGACAAAAATACGGGCTTTATCTCGTCGAAATCGAAAGATGGCCGCGAACTGAAAGCCTTGGAACTGCCTGGCCTTTGGAACGGCGCAATGAGCGACTGGAACACCATTTTTGTAGAAGTGCCCATCGACACATTCAATCCCGTGAAAACCGTAAACGACCTGTTGCGCCCGCAACATCAGTAGCGCTATTTACGGATTGACAAATTGGTTCGCTGCAACAAATAACCAAATCCACAAATCACCAAAGAAAGTACGCTCTCATTTTCAGAACTCACTGGTGAAGTGGAAGCGGATTTTTGGGAAATCTTGTTGCGCCATTTGCAGCAGGTAGCCGCTTTCGGCCAAAAATACATCGCGGCCGTCCTTGTCTTTGGCCATGTATTGGTATTTGCGGCGTTTGAAATTGTCGAGTTCGGCGGCATCGTCGCTCTCTATCCAACAGGCTTTGTAGAGCGAGAGCGGCTCCCAACGGCATTGTGCGCCGTACTCGTGCAGTAGGCGATATTCGATCACCTCGAACTGCAACTGTCCCACCGTGCCGATAATTTTGCGGCCGTTGTTTTGGTGTGTAAACACCTGCGCCACGCCTTCGCCCATCAACTGCTCGATGCCTTTTTGCAACTGCTTCGATTTCATCGGGTCGGCATTGTCGATATATTTGAACATTTCGGGCGAGAAACTCGGCAATCCGCGGAAATGCAACTCTTCGCCCGATGTGAGCGTGTCGCCAATTTTGAAATTTCCTGTGTCGGGCAAGCCCACAATATCGCCTGCAAACGCCTCATCGACAGTCTCTTTGCGCTGCGCCATGAAGGCCGTCGGGCTGCTAAATTTGAACTGCTTGTTCAAGCGAATATGGCGATAGGCCACATTGCGCTCGAATCGGCCCGAACAGATTTTGACAAACGCAATGCACGAGCGGTGGTTGGGGTCCATGTTGGCGTGAATTTTGAACACAAAACCCGTAAACGCCTCTTCGGTGGGGCGCACCTCGCGTTCTTGCGCTGCCACAGGGCGCGGCGCAGGCGCAATCTCCACAAAACAGTCGAGCAACTCTTTCACGCCGAAAGTGTTGAGTGCGCTACCAAAAAACACAGGCGCCACATTGGCAGCGAGGTACTCTTTCACATCGAACGGCTCATAAACGCCATCGATAAATTCGAGGTCGGTGCGGAGTTTTTGGGCGTCGTCGCTGCCCACCATCTCGTCGAGTTGTGCGCTGTTGAGATCGACCGCCACCGTTTCGCTAATGCGCTGTTTATTAGGTGTATAGAGATTCAGTTTTTGCTGATAGATGTTGTAAACGCCTTTGAATTTCTGCCCCATATTGATGGGCCAACTGAGCGGTTGCACGCCAATGCCGAGTTCGGCTTCGAGTTCGTCGAGCAGGTCGAACGGCTCGCGCCCTTCGCGGTCCATCTTATTCACAAAAATCATCACAGGTGTGCGGCGCATGGTGCAGACCTGCATCAGTTTGCGTGTTTGCGCCTCCACGCCTTTGGCGGCATCGACCACAATAATCACGCTATCGACAGCGGTGAGCGTGCGAAAAGTATCTTCGGCAAAATCTTGGTGTCCGGGCGTGTCGAGAATGTTGATTTTGTAGCCGCCATACTCGAATCCCATCACCGATGTAGCCACCGAAATGCCGCGCTGTTTCTCTATTTCCATCCAGTCGGAGGTGGCGGTCTTTTTGATTTTGTTCGATTTTACAGCGCCTGCCACATGAATGGCACCGCCGAAAAGCAGCAATTTTTCGGTCAAAGTAGTTTTACCCGCATCGGGGTGCGAAATGATGGCGAAGGTGCGCCGACGGTCTATTTCCGATTCAAAAGCCATATAAAAGCGTGCGTTTTTTTGCGGCTGCAAAGATAATCATTTTCGCCCGCAACTCAAATAGAATCACTGAATTATCGAATCATCGAATCATTGAATCATTGAATCATTGAATTATTGAATCAACAAAAACTTTCAAACTTTATAACTTTCACACTTTCAAACTATTTTCGTATCTTTGCGGTGATGAACGACGCATCGAACATCGGCAGGCTCTATTTCAAGGACACATCGTTTGCGCACCTGATGAACAGGCGCATCTACAATGTGCTGCTTGTGGCGAGCAACTACGACGCTTTTGCGTTGGAGGAGGACGGTCGCATCGACGAGCAGATTTTCGACGAATACCACGCATTGAATCTGCGCTATCCACCGCGTTTCACGCTAGCCAACAGTGCCGAAGCCGCCACACGCTTGCTGCATCAGCGTGCGTTCGACCTTGTGATACTGATGCCCAATAACGAGAGCATCGACATTTTTGGCTACGCCAAAGCGATAAAACAGCACCACCCCGAACTGCCCACGGTGTTGCTCACGCCGTTTTCGCGGCAGATGTCGGAACTGCTGGCGCACAAGGATTTGAGTGCCATCGACTATGTTTTCAGTTGGCTGGGCAATAGCGATTTGCTGCTGGCTATCATCAAACTGCTCGAAGATTCGATGAATGTGGAGGCCGATGTGGCGTCGGTGGGCGTGCAGGTGATTCTGCTGGTCGAGGATTCGGTGCGTTTCTACTCGTCGTTTTTGCCGCATGTGTACAAAGTGGTGTTCCGCCAGTCGCTGTCGTTTATGACCGAGGCACTGAACGAACACGAGCAGATGTTGCGTATGCGCGGCCGCCCAAAAGTGGTGCTGGCACGCTCGTACGAAGAGGCGATGGCCATCTACGAAAAGTACCGCACGCACATTCTCGGCGTCATTTCCGATGTCGATTTTCCACGCAATGGCACGATGGAAAAGCACGCTGGCGTGGAGTTGTGCCAAGCCATTCGCCGTCAAGATCCGTTTCTGCCAATCATATTGCAGTCGTCCGACGCTACCAACTACCAATATGCCGAACTGCTGCGCGGCTCGTTCATCGACAAAAACAGCAAAACGCTCGACATCGAACTGCGCGATGCCATTATCACCAAATTCGGTTTTGGCGATTTTGTGTTTCGCGACCCGAAAAGCGGTCGCCAAGTGGCGGTGTGCCGCAACTTGAAAGACCTGCAAACGCTCATTTTCACTGTGCCGAGCGATTCGCTCTACAACCACCTGATGCACGACGATGTGTCGCGTTGGCTCTACTCGCGCGCCATGTTTCCGCTTGCCGAATTTCTGAAACAACTCTCGATGGAGCATGTGCGCGATGTGGATACTGCACGGCAGATAATTTTCGACGCCATAGTGGGCTACCGACGCATCAAAAATCGCGGTGTAATTGCTGTCTTTCAGCGCGATAGGTTCGATATGTACTCCAATTTTGCCCGCATCGGCGAAGGGTCGCTCGGCGGCAAAGCGCGCGGACTGGCTTTTATCGATGCCATGCTCAAACGCAACGAAAACGCAACGGAATTTGCCAATCTGGAGATAAACATTCCGCGCACGGTGGTGCTTTGTACCGACATTTTCGACGAATTTATGGCCACCAACAATCTCTATCCGATTGCCTTGAGCGATGCTTCGGACGAGGAGATTTTGACGGCATTTCTCGAAGCCAAACTATCGAAACACCTGTTGGGCGACCTCTATGCGCTGCTCACCACCATCAAAGGCCCTATTGCCATTCGCTCGTCGAGTCTTTTGGAAGATTCTCATTATCAGCCATTTGCTGGCGTTTATTCCACCTACATGGTGCCGTTTTGCGAAAAGAGCAAAACCCACACGCTGATGATGGTGTGCGAAGCCATCAAAGCCGTCTATGCGTCGGTTTACTACAAGGACAGCAAAGCCTATATGACCGCCACAAGCAATGTTATCGACCAAGAAAAGATGGCTATTGTGCTGCAAGAGGTTGTGGGGCAGGAGCACGGCAGCCACTTCTACCCGTCGTTTTCGGGCGTGGCGCGCTCGCTCAATTTTTACCCCATCGGCAACGAACGCGCCGAAGATGGCGTGGCAAATATCGCCGTCGGGCTGGGCAAATACATTGTCGATGGCGGCACTACGCTCCGTTTTTCGCCACGACACCCGCACAACATACTGCAAACCAGCACTTTGGACTTGGCGCTGCGCGAAACGCAAACACGCTTCTACGCCCTCGATATGTGCGAAAGCACTTTTCTGCCAAAAGTGAACGATGGCTTCAACTTGCTGAAACTGAGTGTGAAAGATGCCGACACCGATGGCGCACTGCAATACATCGCCTCTACTTTCAACCCCTACGACCAAGCCATCTACGACAATACCGACGAAGAGGGGCGGCGTGTCATCACTTTTGCCAACATATTGCAGCACGAAGTAGTGCCGCTCGCTGCAGCGTTGGACACCATTCTCGGCATGGGCGAACGCGAAATGGGACGCCCCGTCGAAATAGAGTTTGCTGCCAATATCGACGCGGCTGCACGCCAATGCCAACTCTATCTGCTGCAAATTCGCCCGATTGTCGACAACAAAGAGATGCTCGACGAAGACCTGACGCAGGTAACCGAAGACGATGCGCTCATCATTGCGCGGCAGGCGCTTGGGCACGGCATTACCAACGATGTGAGCGACATTGTGTATGTGCGCACCGACAACTTTTCGCCGAGCAACAACCAGCAAACCGCCTACGACATTGCCACGATAAACGACCTGCTGATGGCCGAAAACCGCCACTACATACTCATCGGGCCAGGGCGTTGGGGCTCGAGCGACACATGGCTCGGCATTCCCGTGAAATGGCCGCACATCTGCATGGCCAAAGTCATTGTGGAGTGCGGACTGCAAAACTACCGCATCGATCCGAGCCAAGGCACGCATTTCTTCCAAAATCTCACCTCGTTTGGCGTGGGCTACTTCACCATCAACCCCTACCTCGGCGACGGCTACATCGACTACGCCACGCTCGACGCACTGCCCGCCCTGCACGAAACCGCATTGGTGCGCCATGTACGGCTACCACAACCCGCCACCATCAAAATCGACGGCAAAAAAAGCCTCGGCGCAGTGCTTCTAGCACACAAAAATTGATTTTTTTAGAAAAAAAATGCATTCTTCTTGCTCAAAATTAGGATTTTACAAAAATAATTTCTAATTTTGGCGGCAGATAGTTTAGTTAGAAGTGAGCAGTGTTTTTTAAGTGAGGAGTGAGGAATGAGGAGTGAGGAATTAGGAGTGAGGAGTTTTTTAGTTAGAAAGTGTGAAAGTATAAAAGTGCGAAAGTTCAAACATTCGATAATTCAATGATTCTGTGATTCAATGATTTAATTGGCTTTTCCCCCTTCGGGGGAAACGGGAAAGGGGGCCACGAGAAGAATTAAGAATGAATAATGAATAATTATTGCGGCGTTGTTGATACCGAAAACTAGAAATCTAGAAACTAGAAACTAGAAATCTAGAAACTAAAAATATAGAAACTAAAAATATAGAAATTCCACAATAACAACATTTTTTAACCTTAAACAAAAACACACCATGAAAAAAGCACTACTTTTTGTAGCGGCATTGGCGGCAACTTTTGCCACGGCCAACGCACTGACCTACAATGTAACTGTTCCAGCAGGAACAAACGCCTGCTATATTGCGGGCGGCATGAACGATTGGGGTTTCACCGAAATGACCAAGGTGGACGACACCCATTACACCATCACGCTCGAGGCAGCCACCAAAGACCACGGCTACAAATACTGCAGCGGTCCCGCTTGGAATTTTCAGGAACAAGATGCCAACGGTGAAGACCTAGGCAGCAACCGTACTTATTCTGAAAACGATGTAGTGGTCAAATGGAAGTCGGTTTTCGATCCTAGTGTACCAACAGTCTATTCCATCAAACATCCATGGAAAGATGGCGCAAAAGACAGTTGGTCGTACAAGGAATTGACCGACAATGGCGACGGCACTTACTCTATCGACGACTACTATGGCGGCGCAGGCTGCAATTGGAAATCGAACAAAGGTGCTGGAAAATATATTGAGAACCCAACGCTTGTAGGTTCGCCTGCCGTGGGCGATGCTGCCCGATTCACACTCTCAAATGTTGACGGCGGCGGCACAATCACTATCACCAAACTCGACGGCGGTGGCGATGGTGGCGATTCTAGTGATCCAACCACCAACATCACCATTCGCGTGCAGATTCCCGAAGGATTGAGCAGTTGGGATTATAGCGTTGCGCCAAATCTTTACTATTGGACAACTGGCGATGGAACATTTGCCGAAATGACTTTGGCTGATGGTTGGTACTCCTACACTGTCAATGCCGCTACAGTGAATTTCATCGTAGTGAATGGCGGCAGTTGGAGCGGAGATTCGCGCCGCCAATCGGTAAATATGGAAGGCGTAACGACCAGCGGTTGCTACATTTTGGGCAATGGTACTGAAATAGAAGGCAACGGCGACACTTGGAAAAAGACCGTTACCTCCACCGATTGCGACGGCACCACACCCGACCCAAAACCCAGCACTACCGACTACTACCTAGTTGGCTACATCAATGGTGTAGACTACGCTTGTGGCGAGGATTACGAAAATCTTGGCGACTACAAATTTGTCGATGGAAAACTGAAAGCCACATTTAACGAGCCGTCGTATGTGTATGTAAAAACAGGCGACAACGCCAAATGGTATCTCTCCGAAGCCTATGTTGCACCAGCCGAGAGCGCAACAGCGACCCTCAAAATCGGCAGCGAAACAGTGTCAGAAAAAGTTGGCGTGCCTGGCAATGTGGAGATCACTTTCACTTTGGTAGAAAATAGCGACGGCACACTCACGCTTTCGTACACCACGGAGGCTACCACACCCGACCCAAAACCCAGCACAACCGACTACTACCTAGTTGGCTACATCAATGGTGTAGACTACGCTTGTGGCGAGGATTACGAAAATCTTGGCGACTACAAATTTGTCGATGGAAAACTGAAAGCCACATTTAACGAGCCGTCGTATGTGTATGTAAAAACAGGCGACAACGCCAAATGGTATCTCTCCGAAGCCTATGTTGCACCAGCCGAGAGCGCAACAGCGACCCTCAAAATCGGCAGCGAAACAGTGTCAGAAAAAGTTGGCGTGCCTGGCAATGTGGAGATCACTTTCACTTTGGTAGAAAATAGCGACGGCACACTCACGCTTTCGTATACCACGGTGGCTACCGCGCTCGATAATCCCGAAATGGTCAATATCTACGCCACCAATGGCCGCATCGAGAATATCGGCACTGGGCGCATCTACACTGTGAGCGGCCTCGATGTAACCGACCAAAACGGCTCGTTGCAGGGCATCTACATCGTAAAACTCGATGGTAAAGCGCACAAAATTGCCGTGAAGTAATTGGTAATTGATTAATGGATAGTGTAGGGACGCGGTATGCTGCGTCCCTACATGTTTATCGATTTACAGATTGCCGAATTTTCCCCAAAAAAACGAGCGCATTCGGCGCATTCCATATCGCAGACAGAAACGATTGCTTTTGCGCACTTTACTCTTCGACCGCTGCGTTTTTTTCGGATTTCTCGGCTTTTTCGCGCTCTTTTTCGGCTTGGCGTTGTGCTTTGCGTTCGGCGCGTTTGGCTTTGCGCTCGAGTCGTTCGCGCTTATCTTCGGCAATGCTTTGCCGCCAACTGTTGAGCAGGTCTTTGCCCGAATCGAAATTTTCGCGATAAACAAGACCGATGCCTTGTGTGGTCAAACCTGTTTTGAACTCTTTGTAGTCGTTGGTGTGGGTGTAGGCTTTGGCACTGAGTTTGCCCGACTGTATCAGTTTGTACTCGAAATCGAAGTCGCCGATAAACTTGGAGGACGACAGATTGTCGTCGCGGTAACCGACATTGCCGTTGATGCTGATGCGGTTGTTGGGCGTGTAGAGAAAGTTGAATTCGTACTCGTTGCTCTTACTTTCGCCCAAGTCGGTGCTGCGGAAATTGACGCCAAAGTTCCAGTTTTCGAACATTTGCGACGCCCAGTTGTTCAGTTGCGCCGACACAGTGGACGACGCCACGGCCAGCAGGTCGCTCTGCGTGAAGACAACGCCCGTGCTTTTCATTGTTTCGGGCGTGAAGAATTTGCCCAACACCAGCAGATAGATAATTTCGCGCGTCATCATCTCGTCGGTGCTGATGGTGGTCAGCAGGGCGCGGTTCAACTCCTCGTCGGAGGTGGGCAGGTTCAGTCCGAATTTGATATTCGGGTTCGATAGGTCGCCCGTGAGGTTGAGCAGGCACTGCACAGGCACGGTGGTGCGGTTGCTCGATTGCAAATAACTCTGGTCGAGTACATCGAGCAGCGAGGCGTTCAGTTGGTAGTAGCCGTCGATGTTCACATGCGGATTCACGGGGTCGCCCGACCAGCCAACGGTGCCGCCTTGCTTCACCTTAAACTCTTTGCGTACCGCCTCTTGGAACGAAAAACGGTACGAACCCTGTTCTATCTCGTAGTTGCCATAGAGTTTGAACTCGTCGGTTTGGTCGTTGTACTCCATGCGCAGGTCGCCTTCGCCCGTTGCTTTCAGCACATCGCCCGATTTTGGGTCGATATAGATTTGCACTTCGGCGTTGGGCGTAACATGCGCCAACAGATTCAGGTGCAGCACCGACTCTTTCTTTTCGGCGGCTTGTGCATACGGGTCGATGGTGGGCTTGGGTGCTTCCTTTTTTTCGTGGCTCACAAACGAGATGAACGAGTTTTCGGTTGCCACCGACGCACCAATCGGCACTATCAGTTTTGTGTTTTTTTCGGTCGTGGCGTTCACAAATATGTTGGTCTGCGCATCGTTGCCACTGATGATGGCGTTGCCTGTGGCGTAGGCTGTGCCGTAAAATAGGTCGTTGTCCTTGGCGGTGGTGTTCAGTGCTTTGAAGTTCTTGCAGTCGATGTCGATGCGGTAGTCGATGTCTTCGAAGTATTTGTGTTTGATTATTCCGTTCAGTTTGGCGTGGTTGCCTTCGGTGTCGAGCACATCGATATCTTTCATGATGATTTCGGTCGGGGTCATGTGTATCGAGTCGTTGAAAAAGAAGGTTGCGCCCATAAAATCGACGCTTGCTTGTGCCTGTTCGGCCATGGCTTCGAGCGTAACCAGCACCTGTTTTTTGCGTGTGTAGCCAAACACATGCACATCGCCCGAGGCAGTGCCGTGGAGGTCTTGCAAAATCATCGCCATGAATGGTTCCACAAATTTGATGTCGATATGTTCGGCGTGAATCAAAATGTCGAGCGAGTCGTTTGGAATGAAGTAGCCGCCGTGTATCACCGCTGTCGAGTCGCGCGCATCGGAAATAATTGTGCCTGCAAAAGCAATCTCTTTGGCGTCGTTTTCCCACCACGACGAGGCGCGAATTTCGCCCAAGTAGGTGTCGTTGAAACTGAATGCATCGCCGCTGACATCGGCCACCACAATCGGCATATCGAATGCGCGTTGCACTTTGCCTTGCCCCGACACACTGCCGCTAAATTCGATTTGCACCGTGGGCGGAATGAGCGAACTGATAAATTCGAGGTCGATATTTTGCAGGTCGATGTCGATGATGTCGTCGATCGATTTCGAGGCGGTGCCATCGATAAAAATGTGCTGCTCTTCCGATTCGATTTTCAGATTATCGACCATTATTTTTTCGAAATCGGTATTGATTTCGGCCAGACCGACATCGAAAGGCGTGTTTTGGAGCATTATCTGTGTGGGCAACACTTTGGTATCGGCGTGCAGATGGTCGTCGGCGCGATAGAGATGCGTGAGCAGCAAAAACTCGCCGCCGTGCATAATTTCGGTGCTGGTGTTCGACCATTGCAGGTGCGTCGCTACCGAGTCGTTGCGGCCAGCAAGCCTAACCACACACGACACGGTGTCGTTTTTGTGCGTGATGGTTTTTCCGCCCAATTCGCAGTTGATGCGCCGACTTTCGTTGTCCAAAACCACATAAAGTCCGTCGTAGCGGCCATTGCTGTTGTTGCGGAGTTTCGGCACGCTGGCAGCGATATAGAAATCGTTGTCGGTGTCGTTGTAGTGGCCTTCGACGCTTATCGGTTCGGGTGTGAACCAGCCCACATTGAGCGATTTTGACAAATCTTCGGTGCTGAGCACCTCGATACCAAAGTCGAAATTGTTGCCGAAGGCGGTGGCGTTGTTTTTCTCTTCGTCGCCCAACACGGGGAAGTAGTGTTTGGTCATCTCGACCACGCTTTTTGGCAGTTTCGAAAATTCGTAATTCCCTTTGAGATAGGCATTTACGAGGTTCGATTTCAGCGACAGGCTGTTGGTGCGCCCCACATTCGAAGTGATGAGAAGTTCTTGCAGATAGAAATCGTCGTCGTTGTCCAAAAAGAGGTTGCTCAGCGTGATGTTGCCCGCTATGCGGTCGATGTTCGGTCCATTGAAATTGGAGTTGATGCCAACCGACACTACCAAATTCGGATTGTTGTCGATAAGGTGCAGCGCGTGCGGTTTGAAGTGGTCGATATCGGCACTGAAATTGAAGATGTACTCTTCGGCGTTCCAGTCCACTTCGCCGTCGAAATCGAGTTTCAGATTCGGGTCGTCGATGCCGATTGTTCCCACGAATGTGCGGTTGGCATAGTCGCCCGCCACAGCGATATTTTCGTAGGTATAGTCGCGAAAAGTGATTCGTTCGACAATCAGGTCGGCGTGTGCTTTCAGCGATGTGCCTTTGCGCAGGTGCAACTTGGTATCCACATCGAAAGCGATGTCGCCGAGGCGTGCTTCGGCCGGCGTGAAAAGTCCCAGCCGCAGGCGTTTCGAGCGTACGCAGCCATCGAGTTCGAGGCTCGTCAGTTCGTCGGTTACCTGCACATTCACATCGGTATTGATGGTGCCCGCGTTGGTTACCAAGCGGCCTTTGAGTGCCAAATTTTGCGGATAGCCTTTGGCGCGACCGCTGTAGCGACATTTGCCCAATTTGTGCATCTCTTGCGGCAGCACCACAGGGCGTTGTGTGAGATTTGCCACCAAATCCTGCACCGCTGCTGGCGTGAAACTTATCTCGTTGAAACGCGCGTCGGTGAAGGTGTTTTGCAGGTCGGGCAGCCCTTCGAAATCGAAATCGCCATCGAAAGCGATGTCGCGGCCGTAGTTCACCGACAAGTGTCGTGCGTGGGCATTGCCTATCGTACCCGACAGGTTGCCCGACAGCGTGCAACGGCTCTTCATGCGCCCAAAAGCAGGAACAAACGCCTCTAAATCAGGAAAATAGATATTCGAGCGGTTCAGTGTGGCGTTGATTTGCACCGTGTTTGGTGCGGTAACCACCTGTTTCAGGTCGTCGAAATCGAACAAAATAGAGTCGATGTCGATGTACGAGTGCGGCAGACTCACATTCAAGTTTTCGGCAACGAACATACTGTCGTTCAGCGTGGCCGATGCGGTGATATTTTCGAGCCGAAAGCCCGATTTTTCGGCAAAACTAAATTCGCTGATGCTGGCAGTTATCCGTTTGTCGTGCGTCATGCGGAACTGCGCCAAAGCGTTCAGTTGGCTGATGCTGATGTTGCGCGCATCGAAAGCGGCTTGTGGGTTGTTGTGTGCAGCAGCCTCGTTGATGATGTTCAGTTGCCCGTGGCACACTTCCACGCGGTCGAACAGCAGCGCACCGTCGAAGTGTGTCGAATCGGGGAATAGTTCGGTCAGAAAATCGAGGTTGGTGTTGCCCGCCGTGTCGATGTGTATGTTGATGTACGGCGCCACCAGTTCCGTGGCGGGGAAGACAATTTCGTTGTGCAGCAGCCGCAAAATCGCCATGCGTCCGTTCAGTTCGTCGGCGGCCAGCAGCGTGTCGCCTTGGCGGTCGGCAATGTATATCTGTTGCAGGCTCACCTTGCCCAGCAGACTCAAATCCACATGACCGATGCTCACAGTGGTTTGCAGCGATTTTTCGAGCGCATCGGTCAGTCGGTCCACCACATAGTTTTGAATCCTGTCGATGTGTAGCAGGAGAATGGGCGTGGTGAGCATCACAACGAAACTCGCCACCACGATAAGCACTATTTTTGCCGATTTTTTCGTACCTTTGCGTTTAACTTGCAAATTTAGTAGTTTTTTGCGGATTTCCCCATAGAAAATGCATTTTAGTCGCCATTTTCTATCAAAAAAACTGCAAATTTTGTGCCTAAACACTATTTTTAGACTTTTTATGATAACGATTTTGGGAATTGAATCGTCGTGCGACGACACCTCGGCGGCGGTTATCAGCGATGGTTTTTTGCTGTCGAATGTAACGGCAAGTCAGGCTGTGCACGAGGCTTATGGTGGCGTAGTGCCCGAATTGGCGTCGCGGGCGCACCAGCAGAATGTGGTGCCTGTGGTTCACGAGGCGTTGCGGCGTGCGGGTGTCGATAAATCGGCATTGAGTGCCGTTGCTTTCACGCGTGGGCCAGGGTTGCTCGGCTCGCTCATGGTGGGCACCTCGTTTGCCAAAGGGCTTGCGCAGTCGCTCGACATTCCGCTCATCGATGTGAATCATCTGCAAGCGCATGTGTTGGCGCATTTCATCAAGGAGAAAGATGCCGAAAATCGTCAGCCCGATTTTCCGTTTCTCTGTCTGCTCGTGTCGGGCGGCAATTCGCAGATTGTGTTGGTGAAAAACTACAACGATATGCAGGTCGTTGGGCAGACCATCGACGATGCGGCGGGCGAGGCGTTCGACAAGTGCGCCAAAGTGATGGGGTTGCCCTATCCCGGCGGACCATTTGTCGATAAACTGGCCAAAGAGGGCAATCCGCTGGCGTTTCCGTTCAACAAGCCGCACATTGCGGGCTACGACTACAGTTTCAGCGGTTTGAAGACCTCGTTTCTCTACTTTTTGCGCGACCAAACCCGCGAAAATCCCGATTTCATCGCCCAAAACAAAGCCGATTTGTGTGCTTCGCTGCAAAAGACGGTTGTCGATATTTTGATGAAAAAACTCGAACTGGCGGCCAAAGATTTGGGCATCGACCAAGTGGCGGTGGCGGGCGGCGTGTCGGCCAATTCGGGGCTGCGGGCGGCGTTTGTCGAGCGTGCCGAGCGCAAACATTGGCGCGTTTTCATTCCGAAGTTTTCGTACACCACCGACAATGCCGCCATGGTGGCCATTACCGGCTATTTCAAGTACCAAGACGGCGACTTTTGCGACCCATCGTTGCCGCCGTTTGCTCGTGTAACCATCTGATTCTCTTTCGATTATGAATTTCTCCGAACTGAAAAAAAACTGTGAACCTTACCGCGGCGTGTTGCGGTTTGTGGTGGTGTTGCTGGCGGCGCATTTTTTGTGGAAATTCACCGTTTTGGGCGACGAGTGCGGCGATGTGGTTACCTTTTTCGGGTGCGACATCTCTGCGCCTTTTCTGTGGATGAGCGCGCACATTGCCAAGGTGGTGGCGACTATTCTCGGTTGGCTGGGCTACGACCTCACACTCACGGGTGCCACCATGCACTTTGCCAACGGCCACGGTGTTCACATCGTTTGGGGCTGCTCGGGCATAAAACAGATGTTCATCTTTGCCTGCATTTTGCTGGCGGCGCGCGGTCCGTGGCGGCACAAGTTGTGGTTTGTGCCGATGGGCGTAGTGGCCTGTTATATCATCAATCTCATACGCATTGCGCTGCTCTCGATGGTTGTGTCGTACCGCCCCGAATGGTTCTATCTGCTGCACGAATATGTGCTGAAATACCTTTTCTACGCCATCATTTTCCTCTTCTGGGTTTGGTGGGAAGAGCGATTCAACAAGGACAAAGAGCGTTAGCCAACTGTCAATGAAAAACACTTAATGGTAACGAATATGGGAAACACAAATTTTACCGAAAATACCAGAGTGCAAGTACCCGCTGCACTGCATTTGTGCAAACTG
>CAVGYO010000006.1:0-24827 GCA_963633255.1 Erysipelotrichaceae bacterium | reverse complement strand
AGCGAGAGCAGAGCCAAACTTGTTTGAGCTATGCCGAGCGGAGAAAAAATGCGCGAAGCGAAATTAGAAATTTTTCGACAAGCAAGCGCAGAGCCCAAATTTATTTGAACTCTGCCGAGCGGGAAAAATGCGCGAGGCGAAATTCCCACTAAATCCCTGCCAATTTTTTGGTCGATTTGTCGATGTCCGAATCCGACACATCGTAGTTGGTGAGCTCGCCCGACAGATAGCGGTCGTACGAAGCCATATCGATGAGCCCATGCCCCGACAGATTGAACAAAATCACCTTTTCGCTGCCCTCCTCTTTGGCTTTCAACGCCTCTTTGATGGCCACCGCAATGGCGTGGGTCGATTCGGGCGCTGGAATGATGCCTTCGACCTGCGAAAACAGCACGCCCGCCTTGAACGAATCGAGTTGGCGCACATCTTCCGCCTCAATCAGACCGTCTTTCATCAGTTGGCTCACGATTGCCCCTGCGCCGTGGTAACGCAAACCGCCTGCGTGAATCGATGCTGGCTCGAAATCGTGTCCCAGCGTAAACATCGGAATGAGAGGCGTAAAACCTTCGGTGTCGCCAAAGTCGTAGGCAAAGCGACCG
Source organism: Erysipelotrichaceae bacterium (assembly GCA_963633255.1). GTDB lineage: Bacteria > Bacteroidota > Bacteroidia > Bacteroidales > Paludibacteraceae > W0P28-013. The sequence goes on along the minus strand of CAVGYO010000006.1, from coordinate 24,228 downwards.
CGCGTCAGTTTGGGACACGAGGCTGGTTCGGCCGCCACAAAACGCGTGGTTTTGCCCGCCACCAGATTGTCGCGCAAAAATGGGAACGAGATGCCGCAGAAGTTGGAACCGCCGCCAAAACAGCCTATCACCACATCGGGATAGTCGCCCGCAATCTCCATTTGGCGTTTGGCCTCTTCGCCAATTATCGTCTGATGCAAAATCACATGATTCAGCACGCTGCCAAGTCCGTAACGCGTATCAGGCTGACTTACAGCCACTTCTACCGCCTCGCTGATGGCCATACCCAGACTGCCCGAAGTGCCGGGGAACTGCTGGCGCAACAGGCGACCAACTTCGGTGGTGTCGCTTGGCGACGGCACAACCGTAGCACCATAAGTGCGCATCACCGACTTGCGGTAAGGTTTCTGCTCGTAACTCACCTTCACCATAAACACTTTCAAGTCCAAGCCAAAATGGCGGCAAGCGATGCTCAACGCCGAACCCCACTGCCCTGCGCCCGTTTCGGTGGTCATGTGCTTGATGCCCTGAATTTTGTTGTAATAGGCTTGCGGAATGGCCGAATTGAGTTTGTGCGAACCGACGGGGCTCACGCTTTCGTTTTTGAAATAGATTTTTGCAGGCGTGTCGAGTGCCTTTTCCAAGCCCGATGCACGCACCAACGGCGTTGGACGATAGATGCGATAGAGGTCGCGCACCTCGTCGGGAATGTCGATGTAACGCTCCTGCGAAAACTCCTGCTCCACCAGCCCTTTGGCAAAGAGCCGCTCCATCTCGTCGGCAGTTACAGGCTTTTTGGTCTGCGGATTGAGCATCGGCAGCGGTTTCGTTTTCATATCTGCCACAATGTTGTACCATTGCGTTGGCATGTCGTGTTCCTCAAGAACAATTTTTTTTGTAACTTTCATAAATTCGATTTTTTAATTATTCTACTGTTTGATCTTTTAGTCGCAAGATGTGAGTAGCAAGTCGCAAGAGTTTGTAATTTCGGTTGGATTGATTGGTTGCTGAACAATTCTTAATTCTAAATTCAAAATTCTAAATTAGCAAAAAAGAAGGCCGCAGGAGGGTTTCCCACGGCTCAACTTCAGAATGCTACGACAAAAGCGGCGCGACCCTCCTTCAATAGAACGGTTGCCACCACCAGATATTTGCTGTCGAGCGATTCATCTTTTCTTTGCCTATGACGCTGCAAAGGTACGACAATTATTTTGAATCGCCATCGTTTCGCGGCATTTTTTTGCGGTCGTTGGTCGGGATTTCTTCTACTTTCAGCGGATTTGCCGATATTTCGTCGTCCAACGCACGGTTTTTCACAATGTCCACCGCCGTGTAGATGGCTTGCCGCATCGATTGAGCATCGGCTTGGTTTTTGCCGACAATCTCGTAGGCGGTGCCGTGGTCGGGCGAAGTGCGCACAAATGGCAAACCAGCCGTGTAGTTCACGCCATCGCCCATGCAGAGTGCTTTGAATGGTGCCAAACCTTGGTCGTGGTACATGGCCAAAATGGCATCGAACCTGTCGAGTGTGCTTGCGCCCCAAAATCCGTCGGCTGCATACGGTCCGAAGCACAAAATGCCACGATCGTTGGCTTGCTGCACCGCTGGCGCAATAATTTCGGCCTCTTCGCGACCAAACAGACCGCCATCGCCAGCGTGCGGATTGAGTGCCAGCACGGCTATACGCGGTTTGCGAATGCCAAAATCGCGCCGCAAAGCGGTGTTGAGTATGTGCAGTTTGGTCAAAATGCGCTCTTCGGTGATATTTTCTGCCACATCTTTCAGTGCCACATGGTTGGTAACCAACGCCACACGCAGCGAGCCACGCATCAGCAACATCAGCCCTTTTTGATTGGCTTTTGCTTCGAGATATTCGGTGTGACCAGCGTACGGAAAGCGGTCTTGCGGCATCACACTTTTGTTTATCGGTGCGGTAACCAGCGCGTCGATGAGTCCATTTTGCAAATCGTTGGTGGCTTGGTCGAGTGCAGCAAAAGCGTAGAGTCCGCTTTCGGGCGTGGCTTGCCCCATCTCTATTTTCAACTCTTCGGAACTGCAGTTCACCACATTGATGCGATGCGGTGCGGCTTCGCTCCCCGATTTCACGATGTTCACGCTCAAGCGGTCGAGGTCAAGCACTTTTTTGTAGTAGCCCATCGCCTTCGACGAGCCATAAATGACGGGCGTGCAGATTTCGAGCATCGCCGCATCGGCCAGCGATTTCAGTATCACCTCGTAGCCAATGCCGTTGATGTCGCCCTGCGTAATGCCAATTTTTAGTGTATCCATGTTTTACTATTTCTATATTTCTGGTTATTTGAAAATTTGAAAATTTGAAGATTTGAAGATTTGAAGATTTGAAGATTTGAAGATTGTCGGTGTCCAAAATCATTTGCACAAGAATCAACCGATCAACCAAAAATCAAATGAAATTTGAAATTTGAAATTGCAGCTTTGCCGCCTCACTACTCACTTTGTTTCGGTGTAACCACAATGGCTTCCACATCTTGCGGCATACGCACAGAATATACCATCGCTTCGATTTGACGCATGACATTGCGTTTTTCTTTGCCCGGGGCAAACACAAAACCTTCCACAGTTATCAAGCGGTTGTGCAGTTCGTCGAGGCGTGTGTGGCTCACAAAAGGACCGCCCATCGTTTCGCCGTTTTTCATCTCCCAAAGTCCGCGCAGTTCGGCGCAATAGGCGTCGTCCACCCAAATTTCGCTGAAAACGGGCGGTTCGTAGGCGGTGGCAGTGCCCATACACGACCCCTCGAACGAGCCAGGAATGTGCGTACACAAAATCGAGTCGCGTTTGGCAATGAGTGCGTCGCGCGTCAGTTGCGACTTGCTGGTGTAGGGGTAACTGTAGATGACCACATCTTGGCGCGCTGTGCCGCTGCCGTTCGACATCCAAAGAAAATTGTCGCTTTCGTTGTATTTGTTCAAACTCGTTGGCACGGCTATTTTTATGCCAAATTTGTCGTACGCCTTTTTCAGTGCGGTTTGGTTCAGATTCTGTTTCAGATAGTCGATTTGGCGTTCACGCTCGGTGCGCACGAAAAAATCGAGCAACACTGCGCCACGCTTTTCAATGATTTTTGCAAAATTTTCGGCATTGTTTGCTGTAATCACCGCCACCGACTGCGCCCGTGCCCAGCGGTTGCGTTCCAACTTGATGGTGGCGCGTGTGTAGCGTGTCGAGTCGATTTCGACCAAAACGATATTGCGCGCAGGCCGCAACAGACGGTCGAAACCGCTATGTTCGACGCGCGAAACGGTGAACATCGGCTCGGCTTGCGGCAGGCATGGCGCATCAGATGTGAGCAGGTCGAACAGGGCTTTTCCGCCAGGCGTGCGCCAGTCGCGCTCGTCGGCCACAACCAACAATTCGCCCGCTGCACCGCTCGGATTGGGTAACATACTGCCACCGCCACGACAAGCGCAAAGCAGCAGTACAAGCGGCAATAGGATTAGGTTCTTTTTCATAATCGGCAACAAATTTTTATCCTACAAAGATAGCAAAAATTACGCAAAACGCAGCCCTCAATCGAAAAAACTGGTCGAAAATTTTGTTTTTGCAAAAAAATGTCTATTTTTGCAGACAAAGACACACCTTAATTATTATACGAACAACTATGAAAACAAAAATTGCCTTTCTATCGCTGCTTTTTGCCGTTGCCATTGGGTTTGTGGCGTGCGAAAAACCCGAGCGCGTTATCACTTTCGAGCAACTGCCAGCGACGGCGCAACAGTTTGTAAATCAGCATTTTGCTAACTGCGAAATTGCATACATCATCGAAGATCCTTCGACGCTCGACCACTCGTACACGGTTCAGTTTCTCAACAATTACGAGATTGAATTCGATGGCGATGGCGAATGGACGGAGGTCGATTGCGTTCGCGACACTGTGCCGACAGCCATTGTGCCAGCCGCCATCACTGCGTATGTAACGCAACATTTTGCGCAGCAATTCATCGTGAGAATCAGTTACGAACACCGCAAATACGAGGTGAAACTCAACTCGTCGCTCGAATTGGTGTTCGACCGCAAGGGCAATTTCAAGTATATCGACGATTGAGCGTCAGCGCAGCGCGCCGAGCAGGTCGGCAAGGGCTTGATTGGCGGTGCGTTCTTGGTGTTGAGCGCGTGTAGTGGCAAAAACATAGCGGTGTGCCGACACCTTTTCGGGCGTTGCCACAGCAATCCACACCGTGCCAAGCGGTTTTTCGTCGCTGCCGCCAGTAGGCCCTGCAATGCCTGTGGTAGCCACGGCGTAGTCGGTGTGTAGGCGGCTGCGGCAGCCTTGTGCCATGGCGCAAGCGGTCTGTTCGCTCACCGCACCAAACTGGTCGAGTGTTTCGCTTTTCACGCCTAACAGACTCATTTTCAACTCGTTGGAATAACTAACCACACCGCCAACATAGTATTGCGATGCGCCAGCCACCTCGGTGATGCGGTGTGCCAGCGTGCCGCCCGTGCAACTTTCGGCAGTGGCGAGCGTTGCGCCGCGTTGTAGCAGTGCGCGCCCAACGGCCGATGCCAGCGTTTCGTCGTTGTAGCCATAGATATATTCGGGAATGAGCGCAACGAGTTTTTCGATTTCGCTATCCATCTGCGCCTGCAAATCGGCATGGTTTGCGCCGTGTGCCGACAAGCGCAAGCGTACTTTGCCAGCGTCGGGCAGGTAGGCCAAACGGAAATTGGCAGGCAGTGCATCTTCCCAAGCAGCAATTTTTTCGGCCAAAAACGACTCGCCAATACCGACCGTCAGGACAGTTTTGTGCAAAATGGCTTCGCGCCCCATGCGTTGCGACAGCCGCGGCAACACATAAGTTGTCATCAGCCAGCGCATTTCGTGTGGTACGCCGGGCAACGACACCAACACGCGCCCATCGTGTTCGAACCACATACCCGGCGCCGTGCCAACACGGTTGAGCAACGCTTCGCAACAATCGGGCACCATGCCCTGCATCTTGTTGATGTCGGAAAACGGCAGTCCGCGTTTGGCAAAATAGTCGCGCACATTGTCGTACGACGGTTGGTCGAGCACCAGTTTCGCCCCGAAATGGCGGCAGAGAGCCTCTTTGGTAATGTCGTCTTTGGTCGGGCCAAGACCGCCCGTAATCAGCACCACATCGGCATTTTCGTTGTCGGACAGCGTGCGTTCGATGTCGTCCAAATCGTCGGCTATGGTTATGATGTGCGACACATGTATGTCGTGCTGCTCGAGTTCGGCGGCCATCCAAGCAGCGTTGGTATTCACCACCTGCCCGATTAGGAGTTCATCGCCGATATTTATCAAAATTGCGTTCATTTCAGATTGTACTGTTTCTTTTTTGGGAAAGATTGGTTGTGGATTTGGTTATTTGTTGAACTGTTGAATTGTTGAATTGTTGAATCGTTGAACTGTTGAATCGATAATTATTTCAAATTTCATTTGATTTTTGCCTTCCAAAAACAAAAAACAGGGAGTTTTTGTTTGTAACCCCCTGATTTTCAGTTGCGCTTCATCAAGGACTTGAACCTTGGACCCCCTGATTAACAGTCAGGTGCTCTAACCAACTGAGCTAATGAAGCAGTGTCAAAAAAAACAAATATCGCTCCCGATTTTTGCGCTGCAAAGTTACACCATTTTTTTGGACGGAACAAACAAAAATCGCGTTTTTTCAAAAAAAATGCGCGTAATTTTTGTAAATGGCTGATTTTTAACTAATTCACAGGTGGCAAAAAGGCATCTTCGATATGCTCGATGCAAAAATTCATGCCCTGCGGCACCACACTCACCACATCGAACCGCACCTCCATGTCCAAATTGTGCAGCAGCAAATAGTCGTGTGCGGCCTGCACCGTGCGCCTGATTTTGGCGGGCGTAATGGCATCTTTCGGGTGTTCGAAAAATTCAGTCGAGCGCGATTTCACCTCCACTACCACCAGCATGCCGTCTTTTTCTGCCACAATATCGAGTTCGTTTTTGCCACTGCGCCAGTTGCAGTCGAGCAGCGTGTAACCCTTGTTGCGCAGGTAGGCTTGCGCCTGCAATTCGCCCTCGCGCCCAAAATCGTTGTGTTCTGCCATTGTTTTTGCCTTTTCGTCTGGCACAAAGTTACAAAAAAAAAGCGTTTCCGACAATCGTTTCCGAATTTTCGTAAAAAATTGTATTTTTGCAAATTGAATCATTTTTTTCTGATGAAAAAGAAAAGTTTGCCACGCACGCACCGCGTTTCGTTTATGCTGAACGACGAGGAGAAGCGCATAATCGACCACTATATCGAGAAATATGGCGTGTCGAATGTGTCGAAATTTATGCGCGAAGCCGTTGTGCGCACGGTTTTGAAGCGACTCGACGAAGACCGCCCGACCCTGTTCGATTGAAAAAAGTGCACTTTTTTCAGAGGTGTGAAAGTTCTCGGTTGAAGCGTGGATTTGGTTATTGGAGAAGTTAAATCTGTTCGTTGGAAAATTGATTTTTTGCCTTACAAACTCTCATCAATGCATTAAACCAATCAAAAAAAATCAGATAATTAGCAAAAAAATATGAGCGTAATTTTATCGATAGTGCTGTGTGTGGTCGCTTGTGCGGCAGGGTTTGTGGTGGCCTATTTTGTGCGTGGCGGCAGCGTGGCGGCAGCCGAGGCGCAACTGCGTGCCAAAGCCGACGAAGCCGCCAAATTGACGGACGAACTGGCGGCAACGCGCAATGCATTGGCCGAGAAATCGGAAGAATTGGCCAAAGCGCAAGCCAATCTCGAAAATGTGCGTGCGGCACTCGAAACGCAAAAAACCGAAACGCTCGAACTGCAAAAAACGCTCACGGCCGAGTTCGAAAACATTGCCAACCGCGTGCTGAAAGCGCGTGCCGCCGAACTCTCCGAATCGAGCAAAAAAGATATTGGTGCGCTGTTGAATCCACTCGGCGAAAAGATCAACGAGTTCAAAAATCAGGTGCAAGAGGCCTACAGCCTCGAGATGCGCGAAAAAATATCGTTGCGCGAACAACTCAAAAATCTGTCGGAACAGACGCGCGTCATCAGCGACGAAGCCAACAACCTGACCAAAGCCCTGAAAGGCGATGTAAAAAAACAGGGCAACTGGGGCGAAGTGATTTTGGAACGCGTGCTCGAGATGTCGGGACTGCACCGCGGCCGCGAATACGAGCGCGAAGAGGTGAACAAAAACGCCGAAGGCGCCAACAGCCGCCCCGATGTGGTGGTGCATCTGCCTGATAATAAGCATGTTATCATCGACTCGAAGGTATCGCTTGTGGCCTACGACCGCCTGACCGCTGCCACCGACAAAGAGACCTACGCCAGCGCCGTGCGCGAACATGTGGCATCGATGAAAAAGCATGTGCAGGAACTGGCCGACAAAAACTATCCGAACCTGCTCGGCGTGAATGCGCCCGATTTTGTGCTGATGTTTGTGCCAATCGAAGCGATGTTTTCGGTGGCTGTCGAAGCCGACCAAAGTCTGTTTGCCTACGCGTGGGAGCGCAAAATTGTCATCGTAAGCCCAACAACGCTGCTCGCCACGCTGCGCACCATTGCCAGCATTTGGCAGCAAGAAAATCAGACCAAAAACTCGTTGGAAATAGCACGCTTGAGCGGCGCATTGTACGACAAATTGGTCGGTTTTATCGACGATTTTCAGAAAGTGAAACGCAGTCTCGACGCTGCCGACAGGGCTTACACCGACGCTTTGGGCAAATTGAGCGACGGCAAAGGCAATATGCTTTCGACCGCCACACGCATCAAAGAACTTGGTGCCAAAGCAAGCAAAGAGTTGCCATCGGAATTGTTAAAAACAGAATAAACATGAAGCGTTTTGCACTGATATGGTTGTGTGCGTGTGCGTTGCTGCCGCTGATGTGTGCGCAAAATGCGCCAGCGCGTGTGCCTGCCGCCCCCTATCCCATCGATGTGGTGCAACCCAACGGCGACACACTCACCATCCGTTTGGTCGGCGACGAGTGGAAACACTGGACAAAAACAAGCGATGGATTTGTAATTTGCAAAAACAAGCACGGATTTTATTGCTACGCAAAACTGAACTGCAAAGGCGAAGTTGTAGCAAGCCGTCGTGTGGCTAAAAATCCAGAAAAGCGCACAAAATGCGACAATCGCTACCTAGAAAAATATGGCATAAAAAAACTAACTTTATAATAACCACACCATGAAAAAAATTATTTTTTTGAATCTTGTGCTGCTTATGGCATCAGCATTGTTTGCTGTACCTGCCAAGCGTGGCACAATGACCGTGAAGCAACCCGATGGTACAACGCTAAACATCAGCAAACACGGTGACGAGTATTTTCACTACACCACTACTGACGATGGCTATCTGCTGACAAAAAATGCCGATGGAATATACGAATATGCCGAATTTGACGGCCAAGACATACGCAGTCTTGGTGTTGCGGCAAAACCGATCGACAAACGCAACAAAGCAGATTTGAAAGTCTTGGCTAAACTGTCGAACAACCCTATTTCGCCCGATGTACAAAACATTTTGCGCAGCAAGTCACAAGCCGCCCGCTCGCAACAACCCGCCAAAGTAGGGACGATAAATTTGGCAACAAAAGGGCTGTTGATTTTGGTCAACTACACCGATGTCGAATTTCAGAGTGAGAACACGCAAACAGCCATGAACGAAATGCTCAATGGCGACAACTACAATTATTTGGGTGCGACAGGATCAGCCCGCCAGTATTTCATCGATCAATCGAGCGGCAAATACACACCGCAGTTCGATGTTATTGGTCCTATAACCTTGCCCAACAAAAGGGCTTACTATGGAGCCAATAAAAACAAGAACGACATACGACCAGCATATATGGTAACACACGCCTGCTCGATAGCCGCCGAAAAGTTTAGTGTCGATTTTTCGAAATACGACAACGACGGTGACGGTTATGTGGATTTTGTCTATATTTTGTATGCGGGCGTTGGAGAAGCCGATAGCGATGTAGAAGATGCTGTTTGGCCACACAATTGGTCGGTGAAAGATGCTGGCTTAACTCCGCCAACTTACAACGGCAAAAAAATAAACAACTATGCTTGTAGCGGCGAATTAGATGGACAGACGCTCGAGCGTTGCGGCATTGGCACCTTTTGCCACGAATTCAGCCATGTGCTTGGTTTGCCCGACTACTACGACACCGAATATGGCACCAATTACGAAAACAATGCCACACCAGGTAAGTGGTCGCTGATGGATCACGGCTCGTACAACAACGATGGCAAAACGCCACCCAATTATTCGGCGCACGACAAATTCTATTTCGGTTGGGCAACACCAACTATCATGAATACGCCAAGTTTTGTTACCATTCCTGCTGATGGTACTACTTACCGTGCCGTAACCACAGGCACACTATCGGCCAAAACGCAGTCGGCGGTCTATTATTTCGAAAATCGGCAACAAAAAGGCTGGGATGCTTATCTGCCTGGACATGGTATGTTGGTTACCAAAGTAATGTACAGTCAGAGTATATGGAATAACAACGCACCAAACAACAGCACTCCGATGCTATACGACATTCAGGAAGCCGATGGCAAATCGACAGGCGGCGATGATGGCGATACCTATCCCGGAACAGCAAAAGTTACAACCTATACGCCTATCGATAATTTCGATTTGAGCGACATTGCAGAAGATGCCGACGGTGTGATTACATTCAATTTTATGGGCGGTCCGACCTGCGACTACCGCTGCACCGAGTTTGTACGCGAACACTGCTCTCTGATCGATTCTACCGAATGTATATTTCATGGCGAAACCTATACCGCCACATTGGAGGCTGAATTGGGCTACGAACTCGTGTTCGACGACACCCATTTTATGATACAAATGGGCGAAGACTATTTGGAAGCAGGTACTGGCTATACATTTGTCGATGGTGTGCTGACCATTCCGAATGTTACGGCAAATTTGACGGTATGCGCCATGGCAACCAAAAAAGTCGTTTCAGGTCAGGTTGTTTTGCGCTACGACGATCTTGAAGGTGTGGTTATCACAAGTGGTATTAGCACAAATCAATACATCGACGCTACACAAACACTTACAATAACAATCACGGCGGCCGAATGTTACGAAACACTCTCGGAAGACATGATAATCAACATCAAAGTGGGCGACACCAAACTGACCGATGTTTACACCATCGAAAACGGCGTACTCACCATTTCTATTGCGCCTGAGCAACTGACCGACGATGTGTCGATAATTGCTTATGCCGAAGATAAGCCGACCATTACTTTCAATGGCGAAAATTGCAGTTCGTCAAACACGGCTGCTTGTGTCGATAGCGGCACAGCATTTGTTACAACCATCGTGCCTACCAATGGTTATGTGGTAACTGCCGACAACATTCTGGTAACCATGGGATCGGATGCTGCCGATTTTACATTCGAAAACAATGTATTGACGGTGAACGATGTAACCGTGGCACTGTATATAGTGGTGAAGCCGACCAAAATTATTCCTACTCAAACCATCGCCGAATTTATCGAAGCCGAAGGTGGCGAATGCTACCTGACTGGCGTGGTTTCGGGCATCGAAAACACCACCTACGGCAACTTCTACCTAACCGATACTTCGGGCAAAATATATGTGTATGGTTTGCTGACCGCCGATTTGGAAACAAAAAAATTTGCTTCGCTTGGCGTTGGAGAGAAAGACACGCTGACCGTACTTGCCAAAACATATAAAGTATATAATGGCACAAAAGAGGTTGTCAATGCGGTTTATGTAAGCCACAAAAAATATGTATCATTGCCGACTGAAATTACTACAACACAGCAAGGTGTACAAGTGTGTGCTATTTCGGCGGCGGAAGGTTTGCATCTTGTCGGGTTGCCCGAGGGAGCGCACATTCGGATTTTTGATGCGGTGGGGCGGCTGCTAATCGACGAAAAGGCGGCAGCCAACGAACAGACCTATGCGCTGCGTTCGGGGCTTTACCTGATTCAGGTGTCGGCGCAGGGACAAACAACTTTTTTGAAAGCAATACACTAACAATATGCTTATGGACGCACAGTTGAAAGAGTGCTACACGCAGGCTGTCGCCGAGTTACGCGAAGCCTACACACCTGCCGATTGGCGTGCGCTACGCAACGATGTGGCGGCGGCATTGCGCAGCGGTCAACTTGCGCCCGAACGGCTCGAACGCAGTCTGCAAACCGCACTTCTGGCGCACCGCGAAATTTCGCTCGGACATCACGGCATCAGCGCGGTGGTGCTCTACGCCTTGGTGCAGTGCGGCGCCACAACCATCGACCAGATAGAGCAGAAACATGGCAAATCGGTAGCAACCATTGTGCATGGACTGCAAAAAGCCTATAGCCTATACGAGCGCAATGTGGCCATCGAAACCGAAAATTTTCGCAAACTACTCATCTCGTTTGCCGAAGATGTGCGCGTCATCATGATAATGATTGTAGAGCGGTTGGCCACCATGCGCCACCTCGACCGCTACGCACCCGACGAGCAGCAGAAAATCGCCCGCGAAGTGTCGTATCTCTACGCTCCGTTGGCGCACCGCATGGGTTTGTATGCCATCAAAACCGAACTCGAAGACCTGTCGCTCAAATACACTTCGTACGACATCTACAAGGACATTGCCCACAAACTGAACGAAACCAAACGCTCGCGCGACGCCTACATCGAGCGATTTATCGAGCCAGTGCGCCGCGAACTCGAAGCGCAAGGCTTGACTTTCAGCATCAAAGGGCGCACCAAGTCGATTCACAGCATTTGGAACAAAATGCGCAAACAACAAGTGCCGTTCGAAAAAGTGTACGACCTGTTTGCCATTCGCGTGATAATCGACTGCCCCGAAGAGCGCGAAAAAGCGGCTTGCTGGCAGGCTTTCTCGGTGGTAACAAACATGTATTCGTATAACACCAACCGCCTGCGCGACTGGATTTCGGCACCAAAACCCAACGGCTACGAAAGTCTGCATGTTACCGTGATGGGTCCCGAAGGCAAATGGGTGGAGGTGCAGATTCGCACCAAACGCATGGACGAAGTGGCCGAAAAAGGTGTAGCAGCGCACTGGAAATACAAAGGCATAAAAAGCGATTCGGCCAAGATGGACGAGTGGCTCAAAAACCTGCGCGAAGTGCTCGAAAGTTCGTCCGATGCCACCGACAGCGAGGTCATCAACGAGTTCAAAATGCAACTCTACGACGACGATGTGTTCGTTTTCACCCCCAAAGGCGACCTGCACAACCTACCCAAAGGCGCAACAGTGCTCGATTTTGCCTTTTCGATTCACACCAGCATCGGCGCACACTGCATGGGCGCAGTGGTAAACAATAGGCATGTCTCGTTCAAATATGTGCTGCAAAACGGCGACCAGATTTCGGTGCTGACATCGCCCAACCAAACACCAAAATTGGAGTGGCTCAACCATGTGGTAACATCGAAAGCGCGCGCCAAAATCAAGCAGTGTGTCAAAGAAATTGAGCACAAAGAGGCCGACGACGGGCGCGAAATTCTGCAACGCCGCTTCAAAAATTGGAAAATAGATGTGGCCGACGGCGACATCACACGCTTAGCGAAAAAGATGGGCTACAAAACGCTCACCGATTTCTATGTGGCGGTGCATAACGGCAAAGTGAATGTGCTGACCCTGCGCGACCGTCTGACCGAACCCGACGAGACCGCCGAAACGGTGTCGCACTCGGCCGAAGGCTTTGTGGCCGAAACCGAACTGCAACGCATCTCGTCGCAAGGCGATGCGCTCATCATCGACCGCAACCTGAAAAATGTCGATTACACGCTGGCCAAATGCTGCAACCCAATCTATGGCGACGACATTTTTGGCTTTGTAACCATCAACAACGGCATCAAAATTCACCGCAAAAACTGCCCCAATGCGCCGCAGATGATCGAAAAATTTGGCTACCGCATTGTGAATGCACGCTGGAGCGGCGACAAAAACGCCAGCGGCGAATATCCGATTACGCTGCGCATCATCGGCCACGACGACATCGGCATTGTAACCAACATCACCTCGGTCATCACCAAAGAGAACAGCGTGAATATGCGCTCCATCTCGGTCGATTCGCACGATGGACTGTTCGAAGGCAACATCACCGTGCTGGTCAAAGAGGTTGGGCAACTCGAACAACTCATTCGCAAAATCCGCACTATCAAAGGCGTGAAACAGGTTTATCGCAGTTGAAGGCAACCCGCCACTGACACAATCTGCAAAAAAGCATCGAGCGACCTCCGAAAAATCGGAAGTCGCTCGATGCGTATGGGTGCGGACTACTCCTGCTCCGAAAAATCGGGAACGAACGGTGTGTCGATGTCGCCCTGACTGCCTTCGGGCGAATAGACAAACGCATTTTTCGCCACAAAAATGTAGCGCGTAGCTGCCGAGTAGTAGCGCAATGTAACTTCGAATTGCTGCGGTGTGTCGGACGGCTTGACGATGTAGAGGAAAAATATCGGTTTATCGTTCATATCGGCTGGCCGCTGCAGCGAAGTAACGCCGCAACATTTGTCCTTGTAAAATGCCGCCACAAGGTCGTTGGTGGTGTCGACCGAGGCGCAGAGCGATTCGGGCAGCGAACCAATGACAGTCATGGAGTATTCGAGATTGGCAGTGTCGGTAACCGTCCAAGTGGGTCTATCGTGCTGCGGATAGACTTCGCCTTTCTTCTTTTTGCACGAAAAACAGGCGACCAACAGCGTGGCTACAAGCGAGGCGAACAGAAATCGCCGACAAAAAATGGTGTATTTCATCGTTTTATTGTTTTATCAGTTTGACATTGTAGTTTTCGTTGCGGTAGCGCACCGACGCCGTATAAACGCCAGCAGGCACAGTGGCGGCCTCGTCCCAGCGATAGAGCAACAGATGGCCATCGACCGATGCTGTGGTGTGCGTAAGCAGTCGACCCGTTACATCGTAGATGCGGATATCGGCTGTGCCTTCGGTTTCGGGCGTGGTGAGCGCAATCTGTACATGGTCGGTAAATGGCGACGGATAGGCTTCGAGAGCCACGCGTGTGAACGAGATGACCAGCGGGTCGTCGATTGCGCCAGCCACGCCATTGGCAGCGTAGGAGAACATCGGCGCACTGTATGCCACCACATCGCCATTCTGCTCGAGTGCGAAGCGCACCACGCCACTCTGGTCGGCACCCACGGTGAGGAAGAAGAGCGGCACAGAATCGGTTTCGTATGGCGCAACACGCCCCGCCAGCGCATCGCCAACATAGGCGGCCAGCGTTACATTGTCCATCGACTGCAACTCGGCAGGCGCATCGACCACAGCGATGACCGACATATTGCTGCTGGCGCGATTGACAAAGAGCAGCGGCTCTTCGCTATCGACCGCAGCGGCGCGCGTATGTTTTTGGGCGGTGGCTATCGCAGCCGAAGAGTTTTCGTCGAAATAGGTGAAAGTGCACTTGCCCGTATCGCGGCGGTTGAGCATATAGCCCAAGCCCGGCTGCAGATAGGTAAGGTTGCCCTCCCATTTCTTGTTCGACGAGAATACGGCAAACTTATCTTTGCTCTTGACAATATCGCCGACAGTGGCTTTTTCGGCATAATCGGCCAGTGCCTCGGTGAGCGACAAGTTGGTCGTTTGGAGGTATGGCAACACATTCCAGCCGTGAGCAAGCGAAACAGTACGCTCCGCAGGCGTAGAGAGCAGTGTGCCTTCGATTTCGGCCGTAACAGAATTATTGACATAGAACATGTAGATGTTGTGATAGTCGAATGTTTTGAGCGTGCCAACCCAAGCGCCGTTGATGTTTTCGGGTTTCCAGTATTGGCTGAAGACGCGGCTTCCTGGGTTCTTCACAATGTCGTTGTCGGTCCACTCGGCCTGCAAACTGAGCATCTTGTTGATGTCGTTGGCATAGGTCGGTTTCAGATAGAACGACACCCAGTTCCAGCCCGAATTGAGCGTGAGTTGTTGCACTTTGCGGTCGGAGGTGGTGAGAATCACTACACTATCGCTGAGGCAGCCGTAGCAACGCGTGTGGTCGAATGTGATAGGCGTGTTGGCTTCGAGGCTGTAGATTGTGCCCGTCGAAGCGCGCCAGAGTCGCATTTGCACGCGGTCGCCGTCCATGTTTTCGTTGCCATGAATGGTCATATACACATGGTTGATGGTCTGCTTGTCGTCGTAGGTGATGTTTGATTTGCCCACGCAGCGATTGTCGATAAAGGCCGCCACGATGTCGTTTTCGTCGGTATCGTAGATAGTTTTTCCGCCTTCATTGATAAGCACTTGTCCCACCAGATTCATCGAAAGCGGCAGGTCGTCGGTCTTCTCTTCCCATGGGCAACTGGTCTCGACATTGAGATTGACAATGAGCCGTTCGTAGAGGTCTTGGTCGTCCTGCAGATAGACATATTCGGTGTATTCACCCACATTCAGCCCTTCGGCAATGGTAAATTCGATGGTCTGCGCGCCTTGTGGTTCGAGCGTTCCCGACGAAGGCACGGCCGAGAGCCAACTTGGCAGCGAGGTGATTTGGTACTGACGCGTTGAGCCGCCAGTGTTGGTAATTTTGACATCGAATTTCTCTGGATAATCTTTCTCTATCGTCTTTTTCACCGTGCTATCGCTCCAGCGCAGTTGGTTGCGATCGACATAAACCGTCCAACTGATAGGATTGTGCATCTTGTTGCCGTGCAAATCCTCTACATCGCGCACCGTGATGAAGACATTCTGTTTGTTGATCTCCTTGTCGAGCATCTTCAAGTTGATGAGCAGTTCGTCGGAGTTGTTTGCCCACGAGAATTTGAAGTTGGTACGCGACATCGACTCGCGCATTGGTGCGGTTTCCGACTTATCGAGCATCTTCTCTGCCACAGAGTCGGGCGTAAGCACAATGGCCTGTTTTTTATCGACCACATTGCCTTCGTTGTCGTAGAATATGCGTGCATTGTAGGGCGAATAGCGCACTTCCCACACGCCAAACGAACTCTCTTTGCGCACACCGATTGGCAGGTAGGCTATCAAGCCCATCTCGTTGCCCGAAGGTGCTACATTGTTGAAATTCTTGATGGTGCTGTATGGCAACGCTTGTTCGTAGAGCATCAGGTGGTCGATGTGGCCGCTGAAAGCGTAGGTCGGCTGGTCGCTATAACTGCCTTGTGCATTTGGCATACGCCAATGGCACGCACCAAGCCACATTTCGGTACTCGAAATGCCCCAAAGCGAGTCGGCAGCAAAGGTGGACGCCAAATTACCATCGATATAGAGCGACGCCACATTGCTCACACGATTGACGGCAAAGGCAAAGTGGTGCCACGCCTTGTCGGCATAAGAGCCAGAGGCGGTGTAGGTGCGTCCGCGGTGGCGCAAAACCACATTGCCGTGGTCGAGTCCGACGAAGACTTTGCTGCTGGCATCGGGTTCGGCACTGTAGCCGCCGCCCGTGGTGAAGAGTGCGGCTGTGTCGGGCGTGTGTTCGTCGCTCTTGAACCAGAACATCAGCGTGAGGTCTTGAATTGCCGAGCGCGACAGCACATCTTGATTGAGGCGAATGCCCTGTGTGCCATCGAATTTGAACGACATGCCTTCGGGGTGCGTCCACGAAGTGCCGTTGAGTTTCAGCGTGGCACCGTTCGAGAGGTCCTTGCACGAAGTTCCTTTTGCCTCGTTCATCGGGTAGTAGTCCATCAACTCGCGCTCGTAGCCTGTGAGGCGTTTGTTCAGCGTCAGTGCCAGTTCGTCTTGTGTCTGTGCCGAAGCCCAGAGGCGCAATTCGAGCATATTGCCGCTGAAAGGAGCGGTGTGCGTTGGGTTATTGCCCACCAACAGCGTGCCTTTGCCCACATAGTTTTTCAGTCTGGGCTGATTCTCTTGTGTCAGATCGGCTGTGCCCACATAGAAGTGCACCGCACCCGTGGTATCGAGCGTTACAGCGCAGCGCGTGAAGGCCTGCATCAGTTCGGCGGCTTTCGATGTGGTTACAAAGGTATCGACTTGCAGGCGCAATTCGTTGTCTTTGGTGAGCGAGAAGATAATCGGTTTTTTAGCGTCGTTGAGCGTAAAAATGGTCATATCGTTGGTGCGCCCTGCGGCTTCGCTCGGTTTAATCAGCACATCGATGGTCAATGGGCGGTGGCTCATGTTGCGCGAGATCTGACTTTCGGCAAAGCAGGTCGATTCGCCCGTGAAATAGAGCGAGGTCGATTGCGTGATGTCGAGGTTGTTGGTGCCGCCCACGACTTCGAAGTTGGCATCTTCGTCGAGATAGTTGCCCGCAATGGGTTCGCTGAATCGGAGCGACAGCACATCGCTCACACCGAGAATGCCGTCGGCGGGTGTGGGCAAGCCGAACACCTCGGGACAGCGTGTGTCTTTAGTGCCGTGCATCACATTCGACGATTTGGTAACAAATCCGTTACCATAGCGGGCAAAACTTACGGCACGCAGGTCGTAATCCTGCTCCATCGGGTCGCGGTCGCCGTAGAAGCGCACATTGTCGATTTTGCCGTAGTTGATCATCGCTTTGGTGCCAGAGGCCAACTGATAGAGGCTATCGCTGGCGTAGAACGAGCAGAGATTGACCCAATCGATATCCGACTGGTTGAGTTGTTTATATTGCAGTTCGATGTGATCGAAGCCATCGGAATGAATGTCGAAACCATCGATTTCGACGGGCAGATAGTAACCCGCGCTGTCGCTCATCGACTGCGTATTGAGTACCCACTTGTCGTGTGGAACAGTGATGTTGAGCGGCGTGGCGGCTGGCACAAAGTGTACCGAGATAGAGACTTCGTCGTACTCGAGTATGTTGCACTGCGAGGAGAGGCGTATCTTCACATCTTCGAAATCGTAGCCTTGTCCGCGGCTCACTTCGAGAACTTTGTTCACCGTTGTGCCGTGTGGCAGTTTTATGGTTTGTGGGTTGGCCGTGAGTGGCATGCCATCGATCGAGAGTTTCAAACCATGCGGATTGCTTTCGGCAGGAACGAAGATGTCGAACGGCATTGTAATCGCAGCCAAACCGATTTCGGACGCCTGATCGTTGCTCATTTTCAGGTTGAAAATGGCCGTTTGGTCGGCAGGAACATCGCTCACTTCGCGGCGGTTGGCGGTGATGCGCGGTTTTTCGATAGCCAGCGTACCAAAGTTCAACGGTGTGCCAGCGGCGTAAATAATCGTGCTATCGGCCTCTTCGTATGGGCAACGCGATGCGCCCGAAATGGTACGATAGACGAAACTATTGTAGGCCATTTCGCTCTTGAAGTTGCGTTCCGAATCTTTTTTCGCATCGGTATTGTAACTATTGATGGTGTCTTTCAGTTGATAAACATCTACATCTATGTAGCCAAATTCGTCGGGCGAAAGCGTGAACGAATAGGTACGCGAATGGTTGTTGGCAGTGCCAGGTACTACATCGAAATCGAAATTGACAACGGGTTTGAGCGAGAAATTAAATTTCGTGCCAGGAGCGTCCACCACTACAGTTTGTTGAGTTTGGCCGTCTTCGCGCTCCTCTATCTGTGTTTCCATCAGATGAAGCACATTACTTGGGAGTTTGCTTCCAAAATTGAGTGTGAAGTCGAAAACATTGTTTATGTTCATGCCGTAATTGCTCGCATCGGTCGAGGCATACGACACGGTTTCGGTGTGTGTTTTTGGTGCGCCGCCCGATACCGAGTAGGTTTTGAACAGGTTCGATGGGTTGGTAAAGGCCGCCACTTTCTCGTGTTCGTTGATATAAATCAGGTTGCACCAGTCGAGCATAGCGCGGTTGTATGCCGCCACCGAGTCGGACAAGGTAGTGCCAGTTCCGTTGGTCGGATCGACATAGGCGTAGTAGCCCTTGAGGCCAAAGTTCTTATCGCCAGCGGGTACTGTCGAGTAGTAAACGCGTTTTTTCGTCAGGTCGGCATTGGCTTGCGCTGTGGCTTTGTCCACACATTGCAGCAGTTTATTGCGTTCGGCTTCAAGTGTCGGCAAAATCGAGGTCAAAATATGTTCTTGCGTATAGACAAATTCGGCTTCGCGTCCAAACGAGAAGAACACTTTTTGTGCCACAACAAGGTAGTAAGGCTTGCCATCGGTGCCATACGCTTGTGCCACCAGTTTCATGGTGCCGTCGTTTATCTGCTGCGCCATCGCGGTATAGTAGAGCGAATCGATCACCGCCATGCCGTGGCCGATGGTGTGGTAGATGTTGTTGGTTTTGCCAATATAAATATCGGCACTTGCGCCCACATGATAGGCGTCGCTGCCCGTGCTTATCTGGTCGGTGGTGGTGTGTGTGTCGCTATACGACCATTTCCAGTTGCCATCGAAGACAAGCGGTACGGTAAATCCGTTCGACGAACTGGTGCTTATCACTTCGCCTGTAAATGCTGTAGCACCAACGATTGCGCCAGCCACGCCCTTATAGTTGGAACCCCATTCGAAATTCAAGTTCACACCTGCTTGCAGCGAAAGCGAGTAGTTGTCCTCTACTGTGTAGGAGGCGCCTTCGGACAGCGTGGCGAAACTGTTTGCTCCTGGTGGGTCGCGCAGAATGTCGTAGAGCGTAATGCCAGCGTAGGTTTTGCCGACGGAGTTGGTGCCGTCGGTGCGGTCGGCAAACACATACACATCGAGCGGGTCGCTCTGAATGTATTCGCCTTGATATTCAACCGAAACTTGAACGGAGCGCGTGGCGTCGTCGCCCAAGCGGGTGTGCGTTGGGTAGTCGGCGCGCAACACGGTCTGCATTTCACCATTTTCGTCGAGCGTGCCAGTAATCACTTCCGATTCGGAGTGCATGCCGTTATAAACACGCACATTGCCGCCGTGCAAATTCACCTGTTCGTGTGTGCCAAGCGATTTGTTGGCGTTGTAGTAGTAGTCCTCGTGTGCCGAAATGCGCATCAGATAATCGCCTTCGGTGAAGACAGGTTTTCCGAACAGATAGTCGTAGTCGCCAGCAGCATTTTTGGTGGCCAGTTGCACGCTGGTCTGTATGGTGTCGAAGCGTGTCAGAATCACTTTCTCTACACCCAGATAGTCCAAAGTCATGCCGTATTGCACCTGTTTCATGGTGATGGTTACGGGGCTGTGGTAGATGTAGCGGAAAGTGTCGTTGTAAGCCACAGGAATGGTATCGACATAGAGCGTTTTGCGTTCCAATTTTTTCGTTAGGTCGATAACTGGAATGCCCGAACTGCCGTTGGTGAGCGTGCTGTAGCCTTGTGCCGTCAGTTGTGTGAGTTTGTACTTCACGGGGAACAGATCGACAAAGAACTCGCCCGTTTTGTTGTCGGGGTGAATCAGAATGCGTTTGCGCTGATAAGAGACAGCGGTGTTTTCGGTTGTTACAGCGTGCGGCACTATGGTGTCGATTTGTTCGCGCGTCTTGTTATTGCGATCGTAAACTATCTGCGCCACATTGTCGCCTTCGAGTTCGAGTACCATCAGAATGCTGTCGCCGAGGTTGTTTTTGCTGAGCGATGCGCCAAGCGGTTTCAGTCCTTGAACATTACCGCCAGCAATACGCCCGACAAGACGCACTTTGGTTTCGTCCCACATGCGCAATCCGTCCATGTTGTTGGTTGGTGTGAATGTGGTTTTGTCGTCCACTGCAAAAAATCCGTTGTTGTAGAATGTGTGGCCGTCCATCACCACTTGCACGGTGATTGGTGCTTTTGGCACTTCGAAATCGAAATTGCCCGAAGCATCGGTTTCGACCAATGCGCCCGAAGCGTCGGTGGCCAGCACGCCGTCCACTTTGAAGTGCGCGCCTTTCACGGGAATGGTCGAAAGATCGTAGAGTACGCGCCCCGAAAAACGCACAGCGGCCGTGTTCACAAAGTCGATGTCGGTGGCTTCGGGACGATGCTCATCGAGCGAGATGGCAGCCGACGAAGCCGATGTGCCGTTGTAGGTGAAGACGCCGTGTTCGGAGGTGGGAGTTATGTTGTAGGTGGCACCGCCCGCAAACGGAATGCCGCCAATGGCATAGTTGCCCGATTCGTTGGAGATGCTCTTGTAGTTGAGCGTGGTGGCATCGGGTGCGCCTGTGGTGAGTATCTCTTTGGCTGTCAAGTCGTTACGATGCGTGTCGTTGCGCGTTACCAACACTTGGTTCGGCACATGGTAGGCCGAATCGCTTGCTTGCGGCAGTTTGGCGGCATTGTCGAACGAATAGTAGATGTGCAGCCCATCTTCTTTGCCCGAAAGATAGGTGTGGGCGGTGTTTTCGACCTCTTTGTCGGTGAGGGCGCGGTTCCACATGCGGAACTCGTCGAGGCCTGCCAACACCGTGCCCGACAAGAAATAGATGTTTGCGCTCGCAACTACTTGAGTGCCAGACATTTTTTCGACTGCCACACGATGTCCGTTGCGATAGAGTGCGATAGAATCTTTCGCTGCATCGCACACCACAGCCACCGATACCCACTGATTATCAGGTAGGTCGGCCGTGTCTTTGAGCGTGATTGTGCCATATTTGAAAACCAAACGGCTGTCGCTTATCATCAGTGCTACGCCATTTTCGGTGCTGGCAGCGTTGTGCCGATACGACGAGAAGAGCGGACTGTTCAGATAATTGCCCTTCGGGTCGGGTGCTTTCACCAATGCTTGATAGGTGTGCGAGCCGCTCCACGCTACGGGTTCGTCGGTGATGTAGTCGTTGTCGGAAATGGCTTGGCGATAGAGGAATCCACGCTGAATGGTGCCGCCTTTGCCTACCGCCTCGACCACCACATTGGCATTGCCCGTGCCGTTGGGATAGGTGATGCGCCCAGCGATACTGCCCACATTCGACAGCCAACCGTAGGCCATTGCCGTGTCGAGGAAGGTGTCGCCATTGCAGTTGTACGAGCAGACGATGCGGTATTGATAGTGGTGTCCCGCCACGCCCGATTTGTCTTGATAGTAGTTTTCGCCAGCCACAGTCGCCAACTCTTCCCAATCTTCGGTGGTGGCGCTCAAATCGCGGCGTGCGATACTGTAACTGTCGATAGCACCCGAGGTCTGATCCCACTGCAAAAATACATAGTCGGGATAGTAGCCTTTCGAGGCGTTGAACGAGGCAATGCTGGCGGCTTCGGTGTAGTAGAGGTCATCGCCTGTAAGCACATGCCACGATTTATCGCCGTTTTTCAGCAGACAGTCCGAGTCGTCCGTCTGAATTTCGTAGATATATTTTGCGCACGATATATCGGCTTTCACGCTCACAGTGCAGAGATAACTGCCATCGCTTTGGCGCACAAATTCGCCCGCCGACACAAGCCGCGTGGTGGTGTCGTTCTTGCCGTTGGCAATGGTTACGCGCCGCAGTGTGAGTTGTACTGCGTTGTTCCAAAAACTTTCGCCATCTTCTTTTTTGGTGCGCAAGGTGATGTTCACATTGTGCGTGTCGGCAAAGTCGCTGGCTTTGGCAAATTTGCATCCCGTATCGTCGAGTGTGAGCAGTTTGGCGTGCTTCTGAATGCTGTCGTTGGCCACCCAGTCGTGTCCTGTGCCGCCCCAGTTGCTGGTGCTTGCGCGCTGCACACGGTAGTAAACTGGCAGCGACGCATTGGTCGAATTGGTAAATGCCGCCTCTACCGAGTCGATATATTCGTAAGTGCCAACGCCTTTCTCCAAGGCTATCAGTGTCAATGTTTCGCTACTTGTAAAGTTGCGATCGTAGGAGCGTTGTACCTGAAACATATCGGTGGTAATCACATCTTCGGCATCGGGATATTCCAGCGTCCATTTCAGTTGCGTGTAGCGTGCGTCGGTGGTGCCGTCGGGGCGCGTGTAGTCCGACACTTTGAAGTTGTGAATCTTATGGAACGCAGGAATGTAAATCGTGCTCGATTGCACATCGGAATAGGTGGTGCCGCCATCGCGTTTCACACTGAAAATGGCGTAGAACGACTGTTGTACCGAGTCTTGCGACATCACCATGATGCTTCCCGAGCGGTCGGTCGAAGTTACCTTAGCGCCTTTTTGGCCGTTCAATACAGGCGTGTAGTGTTCGGTCGTTTGATAGACCACATACGGCACCATCAGTTGGCCAAAAGCACGATGACCGTTGCCATTCACATTGCTAAACACCGCATTGTAGAGCATTGGCGACTGCAACGAGGCCAGTTCGTACGAACCCAAGTTCCAATCGTGCGTCCAAGTTGCGCCTGTTTTGCGGGTATCCACTATGTGAGCATTGATGGTGTATGTGGTGCTCACAAATATGGACGACGGATACCAATCGAACTCCAAATAGGCGGGGCGGTCGCTTTGGCCCGTGCGCGACAGATAACCCTGCCACTCCTGACCTACCGACAGCGTTACTTTGTTGCCATCGGCGGCGTTGGTAATTACTATGGTGCCGTCGTGTGCCTTCACCCAAGCCCAACCGCGATAGTCGTTGTCGGTGTTTTTGCTGTTATCGCCATTGTACTGCAGCACATTGTGAGTGTTGCCACCCTCTTTGGCCTGAATATACGAAGCATCGGTAGCCCAGTGGTTCTGAAAAGCACCAGCGGCAAAAACCAGCACCTTCACATGCACATTGCCCGTGCCGAGCGAATAGGCACTAAAGTTACGCGGTTCTTCGAACCATGTGTTGTCTGCCAGTGCCGATACACTCATCAGCAAAGCAGCCATTGCGAAAAGAAATTTGTGTTTCATATTCGTAGTTTAATTATTGATTTTCAACGGATTAAGTGTTTCATTGCGGCTTGTACAAGCGTTTTTGTGGAAGAAAAACCGCATATTTCCGAAGGCGAAAAATACCTGTCTGCAACGCTTATATTATTTAGGGTGTACAAACAACAAAATAATGCAGACACTTTGAGCCGCAAAGGTACAAAAATTTGCAATAACACAATTTTTTTCTCAAAAAAAATGTGCGTCGGCATTTTGCCGTTCAGAGAAAAAGTGGTATCTTTGTAGCGTCGTCGGGCAGCACCGCACGCGCGGTCGGTTTCGGCGATTTTTCACGACAAAACGGCTTTTTTCGGCAAAAGTACAGCACCGAAAATCATTCGCGCAATGTACTTTTGTCCATTTTATTTTTTTTTGCGGCGCAACAAACATGAAGAAAATTCTCGGCATGGGCAATGCCCTTGTGGACATTCTGATGAGGCTCAAATCGGACGATTTGCTGCAAAAACTCGGCCTCCCAAAGGGCAGTATGCAACTGATAGACGAAGCCAAAATGCGCGAAATACAAGATGCCACGCTGCTGCTCGGGCAGCATGTGGCTACGGGCGGCTCGGCCTCGAACGCCATATCGGGGCTGGCAC
>CAVGYO010000005.1:0-25212 GCA_963633255.1 Erysipelotrichaceae bacterium | reverse complement strand
CAACCAACTGACCGCGCTCGATGTCAGTGGGTGCGCGAAAATCAACTACTTCTTGTTCCTACCCTCCACGCCTACTACATTGGCGACGATAAGGGCTGCGAATGTGAGCGAGAAGGTGTACAGCACGCTGAACTCTAACTTCGCGAAACTGGCGGCGACTGGCACACTTACCACCGACGGCAGCGATGCGAGCGCGACGCTACGAGCGACGGCAGCGGCGAAAGGCTGGACGATTGAAATTGTGTAGAAATGCAAGAAAGGGCGGAAATAGTGCAAGAATTGAAAAAGTACTTCCGAGTGCGTGAGTTAGTGTGTCCGCACACTTTCACGCGCTGGGGGGAGCAGTCGTGGCGATTTTTGGACACCACCGCGCTGGCGGTGCTACTGACTTTGCGCACGCGCATTCTTGCTGTGCCGCTTGTCTGCAACACGCAATTACTCACACAGCGGGGGCTGCGCTGCAATATCTGCGCTATACCGAGCAACAAGACAAGGGCTGCACAGCAGTATCTTTCTGCTCATTGCTTTGGCAAGGCGTTTGACTTGCAGTCTCCGTCTATGAACGCGGCAGAGATGCGGAAGCGCATTGAAGCGCGCGCCGCTGAATTGCCGTGCGGGGTTCGTGTGGAGCGGTCTGTGAATTGGCTGCATATAGACACGATGACCGAGTGGTCGTCGGGGGTCGAATTTTTTAACGGATAAAAAAAACGAAAAATGGAATTAAAAGAGATTATCGAGAGGCTGCGTAAGATTGCCGCCACGCGCCCGCTGGGCTTGACGCGCGATGACAAAGAGTTCGTCAAGGAGCAAGCCGAAGCCTTCGGCGTGCCGTTCGAGAAAACGCGTTGCCGTGATTGCTACATAGATGCGGCGGTGGCTATCTTTGCCAAAATCAAAGAGAAAGACGAAGCCGCTGTGGTGGGCGAGATTAAACGCTGGCAGCGCGCCGCCTACTCGCTGAAAAATGGCGTCGATGTCTATTGGCAGGGGGAGCGCGTGAATGAAGCCACAGCCACCGCCGAGAGCGTAGTACGCTGGATTGCAAGCGGAATGCCGTTAGTTTATTTTGAAAAAAATGACCAAACAAGCACGGCGGAATGATTGAGTTAAATCTCGACAAAAACGCTACCGAGCAGGTGCAGGTGCTGGCGTGGCTCACGGATGCGAGCCGTGCGGTTCTGAACAAGCAAGCCGTCGAGCGTGTGTTGCCGATGTGGCAGATGACGCTCGGCGACTTAATTGCTTTTACGGACGGCGATTTTTCGCGCATTATGCCGAAAAACAACATTACGCTTGCGCAATTCGTGTGGCTCTCTCAATTCCCCGAATGGTTAGAGGAATTTTCACGCACAGTCGGCGCGCTGCAAGTGCCGACCACTTCGGAACAGCGGCAGGCGGCGAACGCTTGCTTACCAGTCGAGTGGAAGGAGGGAATGCTTGTGTTTGCGCGCCGCTACTTTGGACTGCACTCGTTCACAGAGGCGGAAGGCGTCAAGGTGTGCGATTTTATTTTGGCAAAAAAAGACGAGTACAATGGCGTTGTTTTCGAGCGGTCAATGGCTGACCAGCGGAAGCGCGCTTACAAATCAGCAAGGCGATGACTTTTATCGAAAAATTGAGAAATTCAATCGAGACGGCAACGGGTCTGCCGTTCCTATACCACGCCGCTGGCGACTTGGAGGTGTTGCTATCACAGCAGCCGACGCTCCCCGTCGTCTATGCGTTCCTAATTGAATCGGGGGCTGTGGCAGATGTCAATGGTTTGTTCCACGAACGCGCCACGCTGGCGGTGATGTTTGCGAACACAACAGAGTTTGACTTCAACTCAGCCGAGAATGAGGCTATAATTGACGGAATGAAGCGGCAGGCGTTCGGGTGGCTCTCTCACCTACGCCGTTACGACTATGGCACGCTCGACCTCGTGGGCGTCAATTCAACGCAGCGGCTGTACGACACAACCGCGGCAATACTCACGGGGTTTGCCGTGAATGTAACATTACAAGAGGTGGAGGCGCACGGCTGTGAGTAATTCGGCAGCGATAGTGGCGGCATTGGAGCGCGTGCGTGATGATATACGCGCATCTATGGCATCGGCTGGTGTCAATGCGAGTGGTCGAACGAGTGCCGCTCTGGCGGTAGTCGAGGGCGAGAACGGCGTGCGGCTGGTGAAGCAGGCTGGGGCGGTTGCCCCTATGGACACGCTCGAAATAGGGCGTGGGGGTGGTGCAGTCCCGCGCGGTTTTTACGAGATAATCAAGCAGTGGAGCCGCGATAAGGGTATAGTTTTCGACAGCGAGCAGCAGCGCTGCACTTTCGCCTACCTCACCGCCCGCAAGATAGCCAGAGAGGGAACGCAGCGGCACAGCAGCCCGATTGATGTATATAGTACGATTGTGCGTTCCGCTGTCGCGGAACTCTCGAAGGTAGTATATGCGACCGTTACCGCCCCCGTTTTGCGGGCGGTCAAGGACGCGCAGGGTGGGTAATTGTTCCACGTGGAACACAAAAAAAAACGACAATGGACGAACAAATCATTATATCTGTAAATCTCGACACGAACGCGTTGGTGAAAGACACCGCCGCAGCCGTCAAGTCGTTGAAGGACTTGCAAGCAGAGCAGAAGGCGTTGAACAAGACGATGCAGGAGAGCGGCACGCTCTCCGATGAGGAAGCCGCACGCTATGCGGAACTCGGCAAGCAAATCGAGGACGCGAAAACAAAAATTAAGAGCAACACCGCGCTTTTGCAGCAAAACGCGGAAAGCACCGAGAAGTCGTCGGGGTCGCTCAACGAGTTGAGGCAGCAATTAAAGGAGGCCCAAAACGCGTACGCTGCAATGAGCGCGGAACAGCGCAATTCAGATATAGGCAAGGCGGCGCAAGAGCAGATCAAGGGGCTGCACGATGCGGTTTTGGAAATTGAGAGCAGCGTCGGGCAGATGCAGCGCAATGTCGGCAACTATTCCAGCGCACTCACGGGGTACGCTGGGGATATGAAAAAAACATTTAGCGGCAGCATTACCGATGCCGCCAACGGCTTGCAGGGGTTCGGCGGCAAAATTAAGAATATAATTCCGACCGTCAAGGCGTTCGGCAAGACATTACTCACCACGCCCATCGGCTGGATTGCCGCAGCGATTGCGGCAGTAGTCGCAGTTTTTGCAAAATTAAAAGAAGCGTTTGCGAAAAACGACAAGGCGGCAGCGGCTTTTAAGAAGGCATTCGCATCCATACAGCCCATATTCGATGCCCTCACTACTGCGATTACATTCGTAGTTGATATACTTGGAAAGGCAGCCGAAGCCCTCGCGAATTTTTTCGCCAAAATGGGCGGCGGCGTGAAAGATGCGCAGAAACTCGTTGAAGCCACCGAAGCCCTGCAAGATGCAGAGCGTGCGTATGTGGTCGAGAGTGCCGAGCGGGCGCGCGACATTGAGAAATTGAAAACTCAGAGTGTAGAGAGCGACAAGTATAGCGTTGAGCAGCGGCGCGAATTTTTGCAGCAAGCGTTGAAATTGCAGGAGCAAGATTTGGAGGCGCAAAAAAAAATTGCAGACGAAAAGTACCGAATTGCGCTCGAAACAGCCAAACGCGAAAAGGACACAAGCGACGAGACGAAAAACAAATTGGCTGAATTGCAGGCCGCGAAAATCAACGCTGAAACAAATTATTATACAAAGAAAAAAGAGATAGCGGGGCAACTCGTAGCCTTCGACCAGCAGATTACCGCCGCCGATGAGGCGCGGACGAAAAAGGCGCAGGAGCAAGCCGCCGCGCGTGCAGCAGCGGCACAGAAAGAAGCCGACACCACGCTGCAATTACAGCGGAAATTAGAGGACGCCGTAATTGCGAATATGACGGACGCGGATATGAAGAGGCAAGCCGCCACGCAGGTGCAGTACGACCGCCAAATTGAGGACTTGCAGCGCCGCCTTGACACTGAAAAAAACCTGACCATTACGCAGAAGCAAATTCTCAATGACTTGATTATAGAAGCCGAGAAAGCCCGAGCGGCGGCGCTCGAACAATTAGAGGAGGAACGGCTCGCGAAAGTTGAGGAAAATGCCAACGAAATTTACCAGACGCGCCTGAAATATGGGCTTGTTACGGACGAGGAAAAATTGCAAAAGGAACTCGACGAATTGCAAGCCTACTACGAGCAGGGCTTGCTGCAACTCGACGAGTTCGAGCAAGCGAAAGCCGAGATTGAGGCGCAGTATCACCCAGAGGAGGAGGAGGAGGAGGAGTACGACCCCGAGGCCGCCGCCCGTGAGTTGTTCGGAATTGACCAAGAGGCTGTTGATTACTACACCGAATTACTTGCGCAGGGTATGGACGCCAACGAGGCTTTTGCCAAGACACAGAAAAAATTAGCGGAAAGCAACGTCAAAAATTTTGCCACCGCCGCTGGCTCTATGGCCTCCGCGTTCGGGGATATGTCGAAGTTGCTCGATGAGTATGGTGGCAAGTCAAAGAGCGCGCAGGCGGCGCAGAAAGCATTTGCGTTGAGCGGCATATTAGCAAGTCAAGCGCAGAGCGTGGCAGAAGGTGCGCTTGCAATTAGTGCAGGTATTGCCCAATCGCAGAGTGTGCCGTTCCCCGCCAATTTGGCGGCTATTGCATCAACAGTGGCGACAATTACCGCCCTGATTGTCTCGACGGTGTCGAGTTTTGCGCAAGCGAAACAGATTTTGTCGAGCGACAGCGATGCGGGGGCGTACGCCACTGGTGGTATCGTCGGCGGTTCGTCGTTCAGTGGCGACCAGATGGTCGCCCGCGTAAATTCGGGCGAGATGATACTCACTCGCGAGCAGCAGGCGAATTTGTTCGATATGGCAAGCAGTCAGGCGGTCGGTGGCGGCATAGATTACGACCAACTCGCCGATGCTATGGCAGCGCAGCCAGCACCAGTTATGGACTACACCGAATTTACAACATTCGGCAAAAAAATTGCAACTTATCAAGAAATAACGAAAGTATAAGGGGTGGGTATGAATTGGACGACAAAAACGAACGGCACATTGTCCGTTACCTTTAATTTTGCGAACGGTTTTTTTTCAAAAACGCCAGCGATTGTGTCTGCGACAGACACCGCCGCGACGGCGTGGAGTACGCATATCTGCATCAGTATGAATGGGGCATCTTATATAAAGACCTATTTATTAACCGATTTTCTCGTTAATTCGAGCAAGAGCGTGCAGATAGACATCACGGATAAATTGGCGGCGCTGAAAGATGCTGGTGGTAGTTATGTTCGTTTGTTCGCGTTTACTTACAGTGGAAGTGCCGTTCAGCGTTATGTAGAGTTAGGCAACATATATTATTACAACAGAGGCGAAGTGTCGCCCGAAGTGTTACTACCGCCCCCGACGGCTTTATCCACTAATTTTGGAAGCGCAATCATTATTCCGCCCCCGTCGCGCATAATTAGATTTCTCGGCACGTCTGGATTAGCCACTATGGTCGCCTATTCATCAGTCTCAGGCGTTAAAGTAGGCACTACTGCAATTACCTCCTACACTCCGACGGGAATTACAATTTCAAATAGCAACATCACCACTTACGGAACAGCAAGCCATAAGTCCAAAATCGTCAATTACGAGTGCGGCAAGCAGTACGGGGAAGTGAAGTGGCGCACGCCATTCGGCGGTTATTGTGATCACGGATTCGAGTTGCGAGACGCGAAGTTCAGCATCAGTGGGACGAAGTCCTTGCAGAGCGTGTGCAACGAATTGCGCGTGATTAGTGGTTACGAAGTCAGCGGAACGATGCATTTCGACAATCTCAATGCGTACGACTACTGGTATTACTCATTGATTTCGCTCTCGCAGGAGGTCTATGTGGCAATATCTGGATATATGCCCACCACCTACCCCTTCACCAACCGCGCACAGATTACCACGAAAAAGGTATCGCAGCCCAATGGCAATGGGCGTTACACGCTCGACCTTGACTTCACTATGGCGCAATTTTCAACCTATTAATTGTTCCACGTGGAACACTTACGGCTATGGTAATACTCGAATTAAAGAGTGGCGGCGCGCTCGATTTGGACGCCAAAACAAAACTACAATTCAAGCGGCAGAATGAGATATTGGCGTTCGACGACCTGCAAGTGTCGCGCACTACCTCATTCAATCTGCCGACCACGCCAACGAATGTGCGGCTGCTGAAACACGCCGCCGACATCAACGACTACGGCAGCATTGCGCGCGCGAAAGTCGATGCCGTGCTGACCTTCGACAACACACAGATTCAGGGGTACATCTACATCGGAAAATGCACTCCCGATAGTTACGAGTGCATTTTCTGTTTCGGCAATATGGTGCAGTTGCAGATGTTGAACGACGCGGGGAATATACGCACAAACTACCCAATATGGTGCAATTACAGGTTCACCCCCGTGAATTGGGTGCAGTCTGGCACCGTCCATTATAAAGATGTCATTAACAACCTACTCTACTACGGCGACATTGGCGAAGTAGTGCAGCCCTCCGTGCTATTTCAGTCGCTTGTCTTTCTTACGACCAACTCCCCCTATGGCGCTGGGCTGAATGTGGACATTCCCAATGACGGCAGATACACGCGCATAACGCTGACGACGGCTAACGGGGTGAATGCCAGCGGAACGATTGTTTTCAACAACAGCAAGGCGTGCGCTGTGGGCGGCGAAATAGCCACATTGGGACTAATTGCTCCAACTCAGGAGAGAGTTGGCATCTGGTGCAAAAAAACTGGCGGCATCGCTGACTATGACGGGATTAGTTACTTCGAGACATACGGAATTAAATTAAAAGAAAAATGCTCGATTCGATTTGACACCGTGCCGTCTGGTGACGTTGTCTTGGGCGATTTCACATCATCTTACGCGCAAGGTGCATTCACGGAGTACCTCAATGCCGATGGGGACACCATCAAGGCAGGCGACACCGTCGAGTTCGCCGCTAATTCAGTCATCTGCGCGGTAAATCCCCAAACCGCATATAAGTGGGAATATGGCGTGACTATTCAGACGGGCGCGACTTCGTGGGAAGGCGATGTGCAAGGCTGGTTCGACATAAGTGGTGGCAAGTGGCGCGACGGCTTCACATTCGGCGTGAATGACGGCGTGAGTGTTAGAATTACCGTCGATGACACTACCGATTTGCCGACTGGACACACCTATTCTTTGCACACCAACCTCCCCAACTTGACTTACTCCGAGATGCTGCGGGCGTACGGCGCGGTGGTCGGCAAGATGCTCGCTTACGATGTGAGCGAGGACAAATTCTACTACTCCGACCTATCTACTTACGCTGTTAAGGAGATTAGCCCCGACAAGGTGATCGAGTACAAAGACATAGAGCGCGCCTACGGCAAGTTTTCGCAAAACAATGTGGTTACCTCCGCCGATGATGTCGTGTTGCAGAATTACACCATAGATAACGCGGCACTTGACGCACTCAATGAGTTCGTCGAGTTACCATTTGAGGTCGGCAGCGTGCGGAGCGACGGCTACCAGCACGTGAACGGCAATGACGAACCTTCACTGATGGCGTACGGCGGCAATAAGATGACCGTTGCGAGCGTTCGCCCAACTATTCCGCAAGTCTCCGCGTTGAAGCAATTATGCACGAACAGCACCAGTTGCACGCTCTCTGTGCTGATGTCGTCGAGCGAATTTTTTGAACTCGAATCCAACGAGGCCATCGGGTGGCACGGCTGCGTGTGGTTCTGGACAGAAGCCACTTGGAGCGACGGGGTCGCTGAACTCACACTCTCGAAGTACAAGTAATTGCGGCATTTTTTCCGTTTTCACGAAAAAACACGAAAAAAAAGGTAACTTTTTTTGAAAAATACCCCCATTTTTGGCTGTTTTTTGGCTGTTTTTTGGCTAAAAAACGGCTTTTTTTGTGTTGTAACTCGTTGATTTTCAGCCAAATCGTATTTTTTTTGAAAAAAATGAAAAAAAATTTGGTATGTGAAAAAAAAGTATTACATTTGTAGTACCAAAAACAAACAACAAATCAACAACCAATTAAAAATTTACAATTATGAAAAACCAAATCAACCAAACGATGAGCGATTTTTTGAAAGCAAGTTACTACGGGGTTAGCAAGCCAGTGTTTTTTCAAGGCGACGGCAAGTACTACCTCACCTATCGCGACGGCTCGAAAACCTACTATGCGAAAGCGCAACGCTTTCTGAACGCCGACGAATACGAAGTGATTGAGACTGGCAACGACGCCCCGCGTGGCGGCAAACACGGCGAATTTGAAGTTGTCAAATTCACGGAGAAATTCTACGAGAAATACGGCTGGTTTCTTGAAGCCGAGCGCAAACGCGTTGAGCGTATGCAGCGCGCGGAAGCAAATGCAGCCGCTGAATTTGAACGCCAAGTGAAAGAGTTTAAGGCGTGGGCTGCTGGCAACCAAGCGACGATTGCTGAATTTGAGCAACGAATGAAAGCGCGCACCGCCACAATGAACAGCACCGACCGCTACAACAAATCGAAAATGATGAAGTCGCAATTAGTAGACAGAACGCTCGGCACGAATAGTTGGGCATCGTGGAAAGTCTATGACGCCGCTGTGAATTGCTAATTAACTAACTAACCAATTAACCAATACAACTATGATGAACTACACCACCACACACGACACGGAACGCCGCACGGCGTACCTCGTAAGCACAGCGGCTGACCACTGCCGCATTGTGCTGGACTACGGAATGAACCGCATCTACTTGCACTATAACGGCAAGTGTGAGCGGATACCTATGGACAGCATTCTGGTGCGCGACTTCAACGCTATGTGCCACGCATTTTTCGAGGAGGCCGAGCGCAATTATGGAGGACTGCGAAATGAAAAATGAAAAGCAAGTAGATGCTGCGGCACGCTACACGCGCGAAGTGTATGAGTGTGCGCTCGCTATCATCAAGGACAAGGAGGCGCACGGAGTGCTGCCCCTGCACGCTACGAGCGACGAGGTAGTGGAGCGATTGCGCCGCACTCCTACCGATGTGGCGTACGAGTTCGGGCGCATCGACGCCTACGGCGTGGCGACCTGCGGGCGCACGCTGAACGGATACTATTTGGAAAATAAAAAACATTAAAGCGATGATTAAGATCTTATCAACGAAAAGATACCGCCAAATGCTGGCGGAGATTGAGGAACTACGCCGCCAATTAGTCGATGAGAACCGCGCCAAGCACGCTGCATTGAAGCGGCTCGCGGAGTTGGTGAGCGAAAAACAGAGGGAGCGTCAGAAAGCCCCGTGCAAAAGGTCGTAGGAAACCGCCCCTGCATAAGACAGTGAAAGCCCACACGGGCTGCCCTGCTGCAAGTAATAGTAGGAAGGGGGTGCAGGTTTTTATTTAACTTTGAATACCTGAAACTTAAATAAGCATCGCCAAAAACCGTTCGCCGATGAACTGACAGCGGGGAAAGACCCGCGCCGTCGAAATTTGGGATAAAAGTTGCCCCAAAGCTGAAAATTACCCCGCAATGCTCGCATTGTGGCGCACTCAAAAAAAAAAAGCGTAGGAAGCAAAGTGCGGAGCGTTACCGCACCGACGGACTGAACGATTAAATTTTTGAAAAAATGAAAGCAAAAAAAACAAACACAAACCCCCTGCGGGATTTTTACGAAAAATTACCGAAAAGGGAAGCGGCGGAGTTCCGCCACAATATCTGCAAGGAATTGCGCATCAGTTCCCCCTGTCTGTACCACTGGTTTAAGTACGGCGTGCGGTTGCACGCCACCGAATTAGGGATAGATGTAGCGTTGCAGCGTTTGGGCTATGCGCCGCTATTTGAATGATTTACTACCCCCGTAAGGGGGTCGCGGTTCGGCAAAAACCAGCCCGCATAAAGCAGTGAAGTAGCCGCAAGGCTCGCGCCCCTGCAATGGTTGATTTTGGAATTGGTTGTGGCGTGCGGTATTTTTTTTCAACAAAACAAAAACGAAATGATACAAGGATTTGAGACACAGACAGAGCCGCTGAACGAGTACGAACGAGTGGTGCTACTGCCCGTCATCGCGCAAGGGCTGCGGACAAAGGTCGGCAGAGAGCGCGCCATCAGCAATGCGGCAATTTGCAAGGCAATGAACGCGGCAGGCTACAAGTTGAACGAAGCGCGGCTGCGCAAGGTCATCAACTACATTCGTTGCAATGGCGTGGTTGAGTGCTTGATTGCTACAAGCAGCGGCTACTATGTAGCCACCACACAGAGCGAACTCTACGACTACGAACAGTCGTTGCTCGGTCGGGAGTTAGCAATTCAGGCGGTGCGCAAAGCACTGACAGAGCAGCGGCACAAGCGGTTCGATGCCGTGCAACAAGGCAAATTATTTGACTAATCACACCCATTTTTGGCTGTTTTTGGGCTTTTTTCGCTGAAAAACAGCCTTTTTTTTTGCTTGTAACTCGTTGATTTTCAACTAATTCGTATTTTTTTTGAAAAAAGTATAAAAAAATTTTGGTATGTAAAAAAAAAGTTGTACATTTGTAGTGTCAAAAAAAAATAATAACAAACAAAAAAAACAATTATGAAAAACCAAATCAACAACCACACTTGGATTGACCTCGGCTTGCCGAGCGGCACAAAATGGGCAACCTGCAATGTAGGTGCAACCAGCCCAGAAAAGTACGGCAATTACTACGCTTGGGGCGAAACTACTACAAAAGACTATTACGGCTGGGATACCTACAAATATGTAAAAAATAATGTACTGACCAAGTATTGCAGCAAAAAAAATTATGGTTATGATGATATTACCGACAAACTTACCACGCTCGAAGCCACCGATGATGCAGCCACCGCCAACTGTGGCAATGAGTGGCGTACGCCAACCAGTGCAGAGTGGAAAGAACTCATCGACAACTGCACTTGGAATTGGACAACTTTGAAAGGTGTAAAAGGCTACGAAGTGAAAGGTCAAAACGGCAACACCATTTTTCTCCCTGCGGCTGGCTGTCGCTGCTACGACTACTCATATAGTGCGGGTTACTACGGTTACTACTGGTCAAGCTCGCTATACATAGGCATTCCTTACTACGCTTGGCACACGAACTTTCTCGCTAATAATATGGGCAGGGGGCTCAATAACCGCTATTATGGGCGGACTGTGCGCCCAGTGCTTAAATAATAACAACTTAAATTAAAACAATTATGGAAACAAAACAAAATGAAAGCGTATTCGCTACTCTGAACGCGATCAACTGCAACGACCACACCGAGCGCAAGAACGGATTAACCTACCTATCGTGGGCGTGGGCGTGGGCAAAGGTCAAGGACGCCTACCCCGAGGCATTCTACACTATCTACGAGAATGCGGACGGCTGGAACTACCACACCGACGGGCGCACCTGTTGGGTAAAGACGGGTGTAACGATTAACGGCATCGAGCATATCGAGTACCTGCCTGTTATGGACTACAAGAACCGAAGCATACCAGCCGAAGCAGTAACGAGTTTTGATGTGAACAAAGCAATTCAACGCTCGCTAACGAAAGCGTGCGCACGGCACGGCTTGGGTCTCTACATCTACGCTGGTGAGGATTTGCCCGAAGCAGAGCAGACGGCAACCGCTGCACCGACGAAAAAAAGCAGCAGCAATGCTGCCTACGCTACGGCTGCAATGGACTACTTGGCTGGCAACGCTACCGCGCTCGCCTACTATAATAAGAAGTACGTCAAGCGCACGCTTGACGAGTACGATAGCGACCTACTCGGCGGAATATACCAACAACTAAAATCGGCTGGCAAATTATGATTCGATTTGCAAAAGCCAACGGCACGATTGCAGGGGGTGAGGGGCGCGTGGTGGAAGCGTTCCGCCAACGCCTCGCCCTTTGCAAGAACGGCGAATATGATGTGGTCATCAAGCCACACGAGAGCCGCCGTTCGCTTAACCAGAACCGCCTGATGTGGTTGTGGTTTAAGTGTATAGAAGCCGAGACGGGAACGCCTATGCAGGACATACACGATTACTACTGCGGCAAGTTCCTATTGCGCTGCGTGTGTGTCGGGCGGTCGGCGACCTATGTAGCAGGTGGCACACGCACACTCAATGAACGCGACTTCAAAAACTTTTTGGACAAAGTGCAAGCAGACGCCGCCACCGAATTTGGTATCAAGTTACCAACACCCGACGACGCGGCTTGGGAATTTTTTTATAAACAATTTAACGACGAAAAAAAATGAAAATTGCAAAAAAACAAAATGTAGAACTCGACCTTATCAATGCCACAATGCAAGGGCAGCAGTACGCTATCGCTGACAGAGAGCGGCGCGAAGCCCTGCGCGTGCTGGAAAAGATGAAAGTGTTAGAAAAAAAGTTCGGGCGGTTGGCTGCCAAAGGGCAAGCCACACGCACAACGAGCGACGAGATGAACGGCACGCGTGTGTCATATTCTCGCAACCTTTCAACAAGTATTTGACAAACAATTAACAAGTAATTAACAACAAAAAAAAACTACAACTATGGGAAAAATGAAGCAACTATTCAACCGCCTACGCGCGGAGGGTGTCGAGCCATACTATGGCGATTGGCGCGACGATGAGTACGAAGCCACCGAGCAAACAGAGGGCTACGGCTATTTTGAAATAAAATCCAACAAATAAAAACAACCAAAAACAACCTAAAATGATACGCGAAAATTTTGTGTTTTACCGCTCGTTTTTTGAAGCGATAATGTGCCTACCAGATAGGGAGCAGTTAGAGGCGTTCCGTGCGCTCTGTAACTACGGATTTAACGGAGAAATAGCGGATTTGTCGCCCGTCGTTCGTGCTATTTTTGCGCTTGCAAAACCGCAATTAGACGCCAACAATCGCCGCTACGAAAATGGTTGTAAGGGTGGCGCACCGAACGGCAACAACAATGCACAAAAAACAACCAAAAACAACCAAAAACAACCAAAAACAACCAAAAACAACCAAAAAACAACCAAAAACAACCAAAAAACAACCAAAAACAACCAAAAAACAACCAAAAACAACCAAAAAACAACCAAAAACAACCAAAAAACAACCAAAAACAACCAAAAAACAACCAAAAACAACCAAAAACAACCTAATGATAATGTAAATGATAATGTAAATGATAATGTTAATGTTAATGTTAATGTTAATGATAATGATAATGATAGTAGCAGTAGTAGTAATTCAATAACTGAACAAGTAAATAATAATAACTATCATTCAACAATTTTACAAGAAAAAGAAAAAGAAAAAGTAGAAAAAGAAAAAGAAAAAACTGCACTTGTAAAATCGACCGCAAACAAAACCAAAGCGGACAAAGAGGCGCGCGCGCGTAAGTTCTACGATCGACTACTCGACTACCTACCGAAGTACGGCGCGCCTATGCTGCGCGAGTTCTACGACTACTGGACGGAGAGCAACGAGCAGGGCGCACTTATGCGGTTCGAGATGGAACGCGTATTTGACATCAGCCGACGGCTCGCCACTTGGGCAAGCCGCGCAAAACAAAAACAAAACAACGGAGGGAACTATGGAAATAACAACTACAAGACAGCGACCGAGCGGCTGCGCGATGAGTACAACGAGTGCATCGAGGGCGTACTTGCAAAGTACCGAAAGTAACGAGCGGTTTTTGCAGAGATTTTCGCCAGATATGAAAAACTATGTTAGCCACAACCGCACGGCAGCGGTGAGCGAAGCACAAGCCAACCCGACCCTGCGCAATGTGGCGGCGGTCTATGGTGGCGGCGTGGTTACCGATTGGCTCGTTCTGCAACTTATGCAAACATTCGCACTCTGTGGCTTTGACTTCCAACTCGGGGCAGCGCGCACGGTGCAGATAGTGGCGGATAAGATAGCGAACGAGTACGATCACCTGCGGCTCGGAGAATTAGCCCTATTTTTCCACGACTTCGAGCAGGGGGCGTTCGGCGACTTTGCCACACGCTACGACAACCAGCGGTTTTTCAACGCCTTGAAGCAGTTCCAACTCGTTCGGGCTGGGCTGCGTGAGCGGCTGGCACAGGAAGCCAAAGAGCGAGAGCGTGCCGAGTGGGCGCAACGGGCTGTACCTTGCCCCGATGAATTGCTAACGGCACGAAAATACGCCGCCACGCTTTCAGAAAGGGGGTAAATTTCGATTTTCTCAACGAAAACGATAAACACACCACCCGACAAAAAAAAAACGCCTTAAAAACGCCTTAAAAAAGGCAAAAAAAAATATCAGTTTGTAACTATCTGAAAATCAGCCAAATCGTATTTTTTTGAAAAAAAGTACAAAAAAAATTTGGTATATGAAAAAAAAGTTGTACTTTTGTAGCGTCAAACAAAGACAAAAAAAATGATTATGAAAAAACAAAACGAAAGAGAGCAACGGCGGCTGATGAGCAAGGCAGCGAATGCCGTGTGTGTGGCGTTCGATATTGAACGCAAGCAGTTAGAGGCGCGCGATCGCCACCAGAACATTGCAGATGCGCGAATGGCTTTCTGCGCATTGCTGCAAGAGCAGCGCGTGCAAGCGGTGGCGATTGCCGACCGCATCAAGAAAGTGCGCAACTCTGTATATTACGCCAACCGCGCCAGCGCCGCACTCGAACGCACCGACAAAAAATTTGCAGCAAAAATCCAGCGCGCCCGTCGCTTGCTGAATGCAGAGGACTACACGGAGCGCATAGCAGATGAAGTGTACGAGCAGGTTGATTTCGGCAATGACCGCCAGTGCATTGCATTTGACACGACAATCGAAAAGGACGGGGTGGTGAACTGCATCGGCTTTGACTTGAATGTGTCGATTTGGTTTGGTGGTGAGGAGTACGAGCGCGAACACCTGCAAGGGTACGCCAGCGCGGATTACTGCGACCTTACCGCCCACCTCGTCGGAGACCCCGACGCGGAGTGCGACCCTACGATTTCGATAGACTTCGATTGGCTCGAAGAACTGATAACTAACCAGATTAACCACGACCTTTAATTTTGCAATTATGACAAACGAAAATGCACGCGCGCTATTGCAAGCAATGCGCGCCAAGAACGCCAATGTAGATGAGCGCGAAGCCCTGCGCAAGGCAATTCACGCCCTACTCGATGAAGAGATTTTTGAGCTCGAAAATCCGTTCAAGTAATGAGCAAGTCCGAGACTTACAAGCGTGCCGCCTACACGCTGCGAATGATGAAGCGCACAGCGTTCCCAAGCACCGACGAGATAGCCGCACTCGATGTGGCGGTGTCGGTGCTGGAACGGCTGGCGGAAAGGGGGGAGGTGCTGCAATGAGCCGTATTGTTGTCGATGTGCTTGCCGCTATCTTTCGCCAACTATTTTTCGGCAACAAAAACAAAAACCAACAACTGACGCTCCTATGAATTACGGCTTGCCATACAAGGGCTCGAAAAACAAAATCGCGGAGTGGGTGGTCTCGTACCTCCCCGCCGCTGATACGCTCGTCGACCTTTTCGCGGGCGGTTGCGCAATTACGCACGCCGCCCTAAAAACGAAAAAATACAAGAACTACATTGTGAATGATATGTCAGACGCGCCCGCTCTTTTCGTTGATGCCGTGCAGGGCAAGTACGCCGATGAACGGCGGTGGATTTCACGCGAAACCTTTGCGGCTGAAAGTGCCGCCGACCCCTATATTCGCTATTGCTGGTCGTTTGGAAACAACGGCAGCAGTTATATGTATTCGCAAGAGATTGAGGCGTGGAAGCGTGCGCTATGGTATGCGCGCGTTTTGGGCGATTGCGCCCCGCTGCGTGAGTTCGGGATTGACAGCGACGGCAGCGTTGCCGATGTGAAGGCGCACGCCACCGAGTACCGCGACAAGTATGTGCGCTGGTGGCTGGAACGGCACGATTACACCACCGACGATGTCGCCACTTTGCTGGCACAAGCGAAAGAAAAAGTGCGCGAAAGCAGCGATCGGTTGCGTGAGTACTTACTCAACGCACTGCGCGCGTCGGGGCTGACACAAGCCGAAGTGCAGCGACGGCTCGGAACACAGATGGCGGGGCATTATTTCGGGCGGTCGCAATGGGAGTTCCCGACGGAATTTTACTACAACAAAATGCGCGAATTTATGCCCGCGCTCGACCGCGACTATTACGCGGTCTATGGGTTGCACGAATTATTCCAACGCCTCCAACGCCTCCAAAGCCTCCAACGCCTCCAACGCCTCCAAAGCCTCCAAAGCCTCCAAAGCCTCCAACGCCTCCAAAGCCTCGAAAGCCTCGAAAGCCTCGAAAGCCTCCAACGCCTCCAAAGCGACTACCGAAGCGTTGAGTTGCCGCCTAATTGCGTGGTGTATTGCGATATTCCGTATTACGGAACGTGTGGATACAACGGGGCGGAGTTCGACCACGCGGCATTCTACGACTGGGCGGAACGGCAGAGCGTGCCGATTTTCATTTCGGAGTACTATATGCCGCCCGAGCGGTTTAAGTGTATAGCAGAGATTGGCAAGGTGTGCAATTACTCTGCGAAGGGGGGGCTATCAACCACCGAGCGGCTTTTTGTGCCACTCCACCAGAGATGCGGCGGATATAAGCAATTACAATTTGATTTCTGAATTATGGACTTGAATTTTAATTTTGATTTTGATTTTGAAAAAAAGGCAATAAAAGAAACCGCACGCATTGAGCAGCGCGTTGTGTCTGACAGGGCAGAAAAAAAATTTGTCGAAAACGAAAAAAGGCACTATGCCGCTGCGCGCGCATTGAGCGACCTATGCGCTGAACCAGCGGAAGGGGAGCAGTGGCGGATCGTTACGGAAAAATCATTCAACGCCTACGCTTTCATTTGTCAATTATTGCAAGGCGGAAACATTGACGAACTTTGGCTTGCTATTTACCGAATTAA
Source organism: Erysipelotrichaceae bacterium (assembly GCA_963633255.1). Taxonomy (GTDB): domain Bacteria; phylum Bacteroidota; class Bacteroidia; order Bacteroidales; family Paludibacteraceae; genus W0P28-013. The sequence continues at coordinate 8,397 of CAVGYO010000005.1, read as the reverse complement.
CGAAGCCACCGTGCGCGCTATTACAGAGATGATTACCGACGGGCGAATTAGGCACGCGAATTTCATTATTTCCTCTTTTTTCAATCAAACGAAAAAACCCGAACGCTGGGCGTTGCAACTTGCACGATTTTGTGCAGAAAATGCAAAAAAAACGCGGTTTGTTTATTTGCACAATCACGCGAAAGTGGTTGCAGCCAAACGGGGCGATGCCTATTTTGTTTTTGAAGGCAGCGGGAATATGAGCGACAATGCACGCATTGAGCAGTACCTCTACGAACGCTCCGAGACCACATACAGATTTTACGAGCAAGTTTTTGACGATTTAATTACTGCACAAATTAAGAAAAACGCGCAAAAGTAATTGTAATTTTTTGCATTTTCCCGAAAAATAGTGTATATTTGGAAAATCGCTGCGACAGCGACCGCAAGAGTTTTCTTTTTCATAATTGTTTTGGGTTATTAGTTGGCGGCGTGGAAAGACACGCAGGGCGTGGGGGCTTGGTTGCGCCCACGCTCACAAAAAAAATCGGGGAGATGGATTGGTTAAGCATAATTACAAGCAGCATTGCGGCAGTTCTGGGCGCACTTGGCAGTGGTAGCATTTTTTTAGTGCGACAAAACAAAACGGCAAAAAAAATCGAGAATGAAGCCGCACAGAGTTCGGAGTGGCGCAAATTATATGATGAGGTGAAAGCCGAATTGCACGAACGCGACGGAAAGATTGACCGCATATACGACGAAAAGAAAGAGTTGCGCAACGAGTTGCACGAACTCGCTCGCCACATTACGGAACTTGAAATCGAATTGACGAAAAGCAAGATTTACCGCTGTGAGGTGCCTGGCTGTGCAAAACGCCAACCCCCGACGGGGTTCTGAAAGGTATGCGGAGCGACGAACACACATTGCAGGTGGCGTGCGTGCGCTGGTTCAGATTGGCGCACCCCCAACGGATACTCTACGCCGTGCCGAATGGCGGACAGCGTAACGCAATAGTCGCTGCCAAACTGAAAGCAGAGGGCGTGCTTGCAGGCGTTCCCGACTTGTTCCTTGCGGCTGCGTGTGGTGGAGCGCACGGCTTGTATATTGAAATGAAAAATGGCAAGAAAGGAGTGGTCAGCGAAAAACAACGCTCCGTAATTGCAGCACTCGAAGCCGCTGGATATGCTACGGCTATCTGCCGCACCTTTGATGAGTTCCAAATTGTCGTCGAAAATTATTTGAACGAAAAATGATGAACGAAAGTAACGAATTACGCCGCCTATTGCTTTGGCTTGCAATTCTCACCGCCACGCTTGTAACGGTGGTGTGCCTTTCAAGTTGCCGTACCATAGTTCAACACGAACGCATAGTCTATCGCTCCGACACCGTTCGACAAATTCAACGCGACAGCATATTCTACCACTACACCGACACCATAAGAGAGCGGCAGCGCGGCGACACTATCTACATCGAGCAAGTCAAGTGGCGCACCGCCTACCGCGAGTTCCTACGCACCGACACCGTAATTCGCACCGACAGCGTAACGACCACAAACAATGTTATCGTCGCCAAGATGAACGGCTTTCAACGCACATTTTTTTGGCTCGGCTGGGCGTTCGTGGGCTTGGTGGTGCTTTGGCTGGCGTGGAAAATAGCGAAAGCCTACCTGCGAATTTGAACAAAAAAAATAACTCCTAAACAAGAACAATTTATGGGCACGCCGATTAAAGACCGCAAACCACACACGCCCCGCACCGTCGAGGCGTTGGAAAATCAGAAAAAACGCTGGTTCGGGCAGCCAGAAGGCAACACGCCGATGCCGTCCATAGGTGGCAGCATGCGCTACTTCTACAAGTGGTGCGAGAGTATCGCCACCGCTGACGAATTGAAGGAGTACGCCAACGACACCACGAAGCCAGCGGCACGGCGTAAGTTCGTCGCTGCGCTGATGAACTGCGAACGCGTGCAGGATTTTTTCGATTTAACAAACCAAACACACGGCTTCCCGAAGCAAGTGATTGAGGCTACGGAACTGCCGCCCATAGAGTGCAAGATATTCGGCGATGCTGATTGAACAGGTCAATGGTAAGTTCGCCGCCTACTTGCAGGAACGGCGGCGGCGTGGCTGCACTTCGTTTGCCTTCTGCGGCGGTCGAAGGAGTGGCAAGACTTTTTTTATCGCACAATTCCTGACCACCCGCGCATATCGTGGCGAAGTGGTGAATGTTGCGTCTATGACACAGAGGCAGGGGCGGCTTGGTGCATACGCTGACTTCAAGTCTATAATTACCGACAGCCCTACTCTGCGCGAGGTGTTCGAGTGTTTGCTTTCGCCTTTGGAAATTCGCAACCGAGTGAATGGGGGCTTGGTGCTTTTCAACTCCTACGCAAATTCAGAGACGGCGAAGGGTATCCCCTGCGATTGGCTGTTTATCAACGAGGCAAACAACTTCACGAAGCAGCAGGTGGCGGATTTACGCGCGAATGTGCGCAATGGGTGGATTATAGACTACAATCCGTCGTGCAGGTTCTGGGCTGATGACTACTTCACCGCCGCCGATGTGTGCCACTCAACTTGGCGCGACAATCCCTTTCTCACTGCTGCACAACTCGACTACTTCGACGAATTGAAGCGTGCAGCACTTGCGCCCGATGCTACCGCAATGGACGAATGGCTCTACCGCACCTACTATTTGGGCGAATTGTCCGAACTCGTTGGGGCAATTTTCACGCCAGCAAACTTGCAGCGCACGGCTGAACTGCCGAGCGGTTTATATCAGTACATCATTTTTTGCGACCCTTCCGACCTACGGGGCGCTGACTACTTCGCGTGTGTGCTATGCGCCACCGACGGGCGCGCTATGTATGTGGTCGATTGCTACTCCCCGAATGTCGGGACAGACGAAACGATTACGGAGGTGCTGCGGCAATGGTGCGCCCGCTACCCCGTCGAACGGGTACTGATTGAGAGTAACGGAAGCATAGGGCGGAGGTTCTACGAGTACGCCGCGAACAGCGGACTGCCAGCGATAGCGTGGTGGAGCAAGGGCGACAAGTTCGAGCGAATTACCGCGAATTACCAAGACCTCACGCGCCGAGTTTTTTTCAACGACACCGAAGCCAGCCGCGAGTTCTTTCAGCAGTGCTACCAGTTCGACCGCCGCTGCGAACACGATGATAACATAGATGCGGTGAACTCTGCACTGAACTTCTACAAGTGGAGCCGCTACCTCGACGGGGTAGTGTGAAAAAGTTATTGTACAAATTTGCAAGTTTGAGAAAAAAATGTAAAATTGCGCAAATGAAAATTTTTGACAATATCAGGGATTGGTTCGGGCGACGCGACCGCGCGGTGATTACATCTAACCGCTATTGGGGCTACGGCTCGTTCGACATTGGCGAGCGGTTGCCATTTGCCGATGCCATATTCTACAATATCTGCGACCTACTCACGGACATAACGGGGGCGGTCGTGTGGCGGAACAAGAGCCAGCGCAATAGGGAGTTATTCGCTGGGTTTGTGGCGTTTTTCGACGCTTGGGGCAAATTCTGCCTTAATCTACTATTCAAACAGGGGTTTGTGGTAATTGCGCGCGAGCGTGGGGGCTTTCACTTTCGCGTTCTGAACGGCAATGAATTTACCACCTCCACCGATGCTTATGGTCGAATGGTCGCCTTGCCGTATGATTCGGCTCTCGACATCTACGTAATGAAGTCGCAAACGATGTTATTTGAAGGCGTGAGCGACAAACAGATGCTGCGCCCCTTCCTTGAATTGCTGGACAATGTGCTGAACGGCTCGAACACGGTGAGCAAGCGAATGGGTTCTATGGTCGTAATGTCGCCACAGCAAGCAAGCGGCATTCCGACCCCTACGGCTATAACACGGCAAGACCGCGAGCGTTTGGAAAAAGAAATGGGCGAGGGGTACGGGTATTTGAAAAATCAAAAATCGGTGATGCTCCTTTCGTCGCCTATGAATATACAACCTATCTCATTGGCTGGTCTCGACAATAAGATGCAAGAGAAAGTGAAAACGGCTATTTTGGCAATTTGCGACCGCGTGAAAATTCCAGCAAATCAAGTCGCCATAATTGACGCCAACAGCAGCAAGTCATTTGCTAACGGCTCGGAACTGCGAGAGGGCGACATCGTGAAATACAGGAATTACAAGAACCTGCTCAACTTCACATTCTACAAGTTCGCCACCGACATCGGCTTGCTGGTTGATTATGTTATAGAAAACGAGCCGAAGCAAATGCAAGTGTAAAAAATTGTTCCACGTGGAACACTTACAGATATGAAAGCAAACAGATACATAGAAGTGGGCGGCAAGCGTTGCCCTGTTCTCACAGATGCAGTCAAGATTGGCGAGTGGGAGGAAGTGCAGGACTTGCAGGCCTCCACAATTACGAAACGCGACGGGGACAATGAGTTGCTCGACGGCTTACTGATTAAGGGTTACGAAATGGAGTGGGGCGAGACAAACGAGAATGGCGAGCGGTACGCTCCCGAAGCGTTCGACGCCTTCATTAACGACTACTTCGTCGAGCGTGGATTTAATCTGGTCGTTGATATTGAACACGCGGGCGAGTACTCCCCCGAATGGTTGTGCGGTCGGGTTCTGTACGCCGAGACCAACAGCAGGGGGTTCTATTTTGTCGCATACATACCCCGCACCTACTGCCACTACGACCTTGTGCGAATGCTGGTGTCGGAGGGCATTTTGCAGGGCTTTTCAAAAATGGGGTACGCCACCGATTGGGAGACGCACTACACAGAGGACGGCGCGTTCGATTATGAACTGATTAAGTCCTTCAAGTTGCTATCCGTGTCGCTGGTGAGTGCGCCCGCTAATGGCGTGCCGTTCGAGAAGTTGCAGGAACTGCGCCGCGACGGGCTGACCTACCGAAGTCGCCGCGTTGAACATATCAGCGAAATGGAGCGTTTGTTTTCAAAAAAAATATAAACAATTTTCAAACTATTTTTTAACTAATTTTTTATCGAAATGAAAAAAGTATCTGAAAAAGTGCGCAAGATCACGAACAGCCTTTCGGGCGATGCTCGCGAATTTGCCGATGCCGTTGTTGCAGCATTTGAGGCTCTGGAAGCGGCAGAAGAAGAGGTAACGCTCGAAGAGGTGCGTGCCGAAATTGAGAAAGTGGCGGAGCAATTCGTGAAGCCCGAGGAAGTAGAGCAGGAAGTAGCCGAAGCAGTGGCGCGCGTGCGTGAAAGCATAATGCGCGAAGTACGCGGCGGTTCGATGCCTGTGCAAGAGAAAATCACCGACAGCGTGAAGCGTCAAGTGGTCAATGCGATTGCGCACGCCCAAAACAGAGCGGAAGCAATCGCCGACATTGATGCTATTGCCAAAGCCAACGGAATCGAAATCAAGAAAAAGAAAAACGACATCACGGGGCTGACTTACGGCGACATTATCGACTACGCGATCCAAATTAAGCAAGACGAAAGCGACGAAGTCTATGATTCGCTCTACAAAACGAAAGTATCGAAAATGTTCTATGCTGAACTCGACGACACAGACGCTGCCCAAATTGCGAAGCAGTGGGACAAAGAGAGCGACCCGAGCGTGGTTAAGGACATTCAGTCGCTGGCTGCAAGTGGTAAGGAGATTAGCACTGCGAACATCTACAAATTGCAACGCATAGCCAACGAGGATATGGACGATGCAGAGGAGGCGGGCGAACTCAACTCGTTGATTGGTCAGGTTACCGCTGAACTTCGTAAGGCCGTGAAGGCTGGCATTGTGCGTTCTATTTTGATTGGCGACAACGTGAATGCGACGGGCAAAAAAATTACCAAATTCGAGAGCATAGCGACCAAATCCGCTACCGACTTGCACACGACGATTGTGAACCCCGCTACTGCTAACACGGTAACACTGCGCGACCTTGCCACATTGGCGGAAGCCGTCAAGACCGAACGCAAGTGGTTGTTCCTTTCGCCGTCGCTGTGCCTTGCGCTGCGTGAATTTATCTATGCCGCTGGCGGCACGCCTACGCTCATTGGTGAGGACGAACTCGCTGCGAAAATTGGCGTTGAAAAAATCGTCAAGAAAGACTACCTCGAAGGAGTGGAAGGCTTGCACGCTATAATTCTCGACCCTGACCAGTACTGGGTTAAAGAAAAGAAGGAGACCGATGTGGCGTTCCCGCAATATGAACGCAATGCGCGCGGTTTCTTGTACGAGTTGAACGCTGGTGGTTGCATTCGCGGTTTGAAGTCGACCGCCGTTCTGAAAGAGGCATAAGCGATGTACAAGCGTATAGATGGCGTAATTCGTTACTTTCCGACGGCAGAGGCTTACAAAGCCCTTGCCGCTCGGGAGGCGACGAAAACGCAAAAAACAAGTAAAAAACGGCAAACGAAATGACGAAGTCCGAATATATCGAGGCAGGCTATCGGCTTTCGCTGCAAGTAGATGAACGGCTGTTGCGCCGCGCTGAAACGGCAGTGGTTGCTGCATACGCGGAGCGCATCGGCGGCACTTACTACGACGAGAATTGCAGTGAGTGGCGCGCGTGCGTTATGGCGTGCGCATTCGTGTGGGTGATGCAGCACAGCGCAATCGCGACAAAGGCGGGCGCGAAAAATGTGCAACTAACGAGCGCGGAGAGCGTGAGCGACTACGAGGTGCTGCGGCAGGCTGCAATGGATGCCGCTGTGGCAGTGGCTGATTTTCGCGCGAAAGTAGCGGCAGACTATGCAGAGCAAGGCGACGAAGCACGCCCCGACGGAAGCGGTCAGGTGCAAGATGTTTGCAGAATTTATTTTGAAACAAATTTTTTTGGTCTGAATTAAAACTTTGAAAAAATGGCATATACAAGTTGCGCCGCTAATTTGGCGGCAAGTATAGCGCAGAATTGCGACAGCCCGCTGGTAGGCGGCTACACTGGCCTCGGCATACTTATCCCTGCTGGGTCGGTATCGTTTGTGCAAGATAGCGAAAATAAGCGCAAAATTACGAGCATAGTAACGGACAAGGTGTTCGTGGTGGATAATGTGAACGCTACGCCCTTCACGGGTTCCACCACTGCGGGGAACTCGGACAGCGGCTACCCCGCTTTCTTGAAAACGATTTCCGTGCGCGTTCCTATGCGCGGGGCTGATGTGTCGCGTGATGTCATCGAGGCATTGGTATCGTCGCCCGACGGCTATGTGGGCGTTTTTGTAAAAAAAGACAAAACCGCTGACGGAGCGTTTGAGGTTGTCGGATTCTTGCAACCGCTGGTCGGCGATGTTACCACCGTGTCCCGTGATGAAAGCGCGAATGGGGGGGCTTGGACAGTGAACCTCACCTGCACCGAAGCGTGGGCAGAGGTTGCGTTCGTTGGCGCGGAAAAAACCTACGAGAGCGCGAAGTCTGCATTTGATGAATTAGTTGCGAAGGCGCAATAGCAGCGGGGGGGGTATGAGCCGCTGTTATTACGACAGACTATCCGCGCATATCGCGCGGAATTGTACGCGACCACTCGTCGGGGGCTACACGGGGCGTGCCTTGTTGATAGCCGCTGACGATTGGCAGCGCGCAAAACTCGTTATCGACGCGGAAAATCCGCAAAAAATCCGAAGCGTGATTTTAGCCACGTCGACTGATGTGCAGGTGTTTGTTGTCGAGAATTACGGCGCGACACCTTTCACTGGCTCTACAACTGCGGGCAATGTAGATGCCGCCTTTCAGAAGTTCATGAAAACGCTGACAATCCGCGTTCCTATGCGTGGGGCTGATGCAGCGCGAAAGGTTGTGCAGCCATTGGCGCGCGGTTGCGTGGGCTATGTCGCAATTATTGAGAAACGCGACAAAATAGGCGACGGCTCGTTCGAGATAGTGGGCTTGCAGCAGCCGTTGTTCGGCGATGCCGCCACCATATCGCGCGACGAAAGCGCGGGCGGTGCGTGGAGCATATCGCTGACCACCTCCGAGATGTGGGCAGAGGCTACACTTGTAGGCTATGACGACAACTACGAGAGCGCGCGCGACGAGTACCGCGCATTGCAGAAAAACGAAAATCGTCGCGTTGAGGTGGTCTATGGCGGCAGCGCGACCGAAGGGCGCGTTGTGTGCCGTGTCTCGTGCATTGGCGACCTATACTACTCCTATCGGGGCGGTGCGCTGCAATATGCAGGAAGCAATCTGCAAGAGGATATGGTCGAGATTTCCGACGATGTGCCGTCGGATACCTACTACACGCTATATGGCACACTTACGGCGTTAGCGGTTGACTGCGACACTACGGAGGCGTACGATTGCCAAATGGAGAGCCTCACGTTCTCCAACCAAACAAAATTAAAGGAGATATATTGCTACTCCAACCAACTCACCGCGCTCGATGTTAGCAAGAACGCCGCGCTGCAAACCTTGTATTGCTCCTCCAACCAACTGACCGCGCTCGATGT
>CAVGYO010000004.1:0-25929 GCA_963633255.1 Erysipelotrichaceae bacterium | reverse complement strand
GAAATTAGATAATTGAATAATTAAAAATCACTTATAAAAATTGAGTTTTATTATTATTTGAAAATTTGAAGATTGCGGCGTTTCGGCCCGCGAAAAATTCTAAATTCTAAATTCAAAACTCATAATTAAACGAAGGCTTTTCCCCCTTCGGGGGAAACGGGAAAGGGGGCGACGAGAACAATTAACAATTAAGAATGAATAATTAAGAATTATTCGGTAACCACCACCAACTGCGCTTCAACAAATCTCCAAATAACCAAATCAACGATTTAGTAGCAAGTCGCAAGACAATTGATAATTGACAATTATTTGAAAATTTGAAGATTGTCGGTGTCCAAAATTATTTGCACAATAATCAACCAATCAACCAATCAACCGATCAACCAACAACCAATCAATCATCAACCAATCAACCAAAAACACCTTCACACTATTTCGTCAATGTTCTAAAAATTTTTTCCTTTTTTTTACACTTTTTTGCAAAAAAATGTGCATTATATTTGTTTGTTTCATAAAATAGTTATAATTTTGCATTGTGGTATACTCCATAGAGTAGGTATATGAAAAACGCACCGCTATACACCCTATTTATATATGCACGCCAACGCTTGCTTGCGCTGGCCGTAGTGCTGTGTGTGGCTGTAGGCGCGTGGGCGGAAACTAGCTACTGGGACGGCACAGTTGCTACGAGTTTTTCCTCGGGTAGTGGCACGCAAGCCGACCCATATATCATTAAAACTGGTGCGGAGTTGGCCTACTTGGCCGACCGAGTGAACGCAGGCAACAGTTATAGTGGCAAATACTTCAAACTTGACAACGACATCGATTTGCTCTATATGCCTTGGATAGCGATTGGCGATAAGGTTTCCAATCCGTTTAAGGGGCATTTTGATGGTGCGGAGTTTTCGGTTTTCAATGTCAAACCAACAACGAGCGACTATATCGGTCTGTTTGGTGTACTCAATGGTGCGGAGATAACAAACCTATACATAAATTCGGAGATTAGTTTCCAAACCTCAAACACATCATATATCGGTGGTATGGCGGCTCACGCTACAAATACTGTATTCGACAACTGCCATGCGATGGGTTCTTATTTCGCAAAAGCCCAAACGAGCGTTGCCGAGGGTGTTAGTATGTATGTGGGCGGTATTGTTGGTTATGCTTCGGGGTGTACATTCCGCAGTTCGCATAACTACTCGAAAATCAACGCTGTTGATAGTGTTGTCGAGATTGAAATTTGCACAAACTCTGGTTTTATGTATGCCGGCGGTGTGGTTGGTTATTCCGAAAACGGTAGTTTCACCTGTGTAAGCAACTTTGGCGATGTTCGCGCCAAAGCATACACACATGTGATAGTGGAGACGGGAAGTACTTCTTATGCCTTTGCCTTTGCGGGTGGTATTGTTGGCTCGGGGTATTGCAAGATAGCCAGCGAGGAATATACATACGATGGCGATTGTTTGTCCTATGGCTGGGGAGGTCGGTGCACTTCATACGAACAACTTACCGGTTACCGTTTTTGGCCTGAATTTACCTCTTTGAACTCGAACCAAAATACATTCGACCGCTGCTATAATTCTGGAAAAATCATCGGTATAGCGCGTGCCGATAATTTGAGGCAGTATTCTCGATGTTGGGTCTATTCAGGTGGCATTTCTGGTTGGGGGGGCATCACAACCAATTGCTATAATGTCGGTGAATTGAAGGCATATTCAATTTGGGCTTATTCTTCCGATGAAAAAGGAAATAGTTTGTCATATTCTGCTGCAGGTATGGGTTGGGGAGTGAAAGCGACCAATTGTTACAACAAAGGAAAACTTTATGCGGGTTGCCCTACGCGTGCGACAGCAGAATTGCCAGAATTCCCAGGTCATGATACTGATACTTTGAAAAATGGTAAGCCAGGACCGAGTAATAATACAGACTGGAACACCCAAGCAAAGGGCGGTACCTACCCCATTTGTGGTGATTATATTAATAAAGATGAAGTAAATGCATATTCATCGGCCAAAAATTGTTACTATTTGGCAGGTGTTTATAATGGTGGCAATGGTAATAGGTATCCAAATGGTTGTAGTCAGTTGTCTGAAACGCAGATGATTGCCTCCAATTTTCCTGCGCAGTTGGGCGATCAGTTTATGCAGGATACGGTGAACATAAATGATTACTACCCGATTTTTGCAAATTGTAAACCATACGCCACTACGCTCGACTACTTGAGCGTGGACTCGACACACGCCAAGGTGAATGGTGCTTACAAGTACCTGACAATGGCCGACTCGGTAGGCTACGAATATAAATTGAAAAACGAGAGATATTTTACCAGTGTGCGTGTGCCACTCACAGGAAATAATCCAAGCAGTCTGCCATATTTGTTGAGCAACCTCTTACGTGGTAAGGAATATACCTATCGTGTTTGGATGGACGAAAACAGTAAACGCTACTACGGCGATACGCTGCACTTTACTACCACTTGCCCAGCGCACAACCCTGTGTATGTCGAGACTATTTGTTACGGCGATTTCTACAAAAATCATGATTTCGAAATCTACCAAGGCGATGCCTATTCGTGGGACGAAACTACTGGCAAGGGTGCTTATCGTACCTCTACTACTGTAGAGTATGTGCGCAATCTGAAAACGGTTTGGGGCTGCGACTCTGTTGCAACATTGCGGCTGACTATTGCGCCACACTACACAGAAAGCGCTGGCGAGAGCATTCTTGACAAGGAGAGTCCTTACATTTATCCAATGCCCGAGGGCTACCGTTGGGATCCGCTTCCCGAATCACAGCGAACTTTCTATGTTTCGGGAACTTACCCTATAAAATTGAAAACGATTAGTGGTTGCGATTCCACCATTAACTTTACACTGAATGTCATAACTACTTACGATATTCTTGTAACGCAGAACAATGCCTCGTGGGGTGATGTGTCGGTAAACAAACCCTATTTCAGGGCTAATGAGCAGGCCACAATTACCGCCACAGCCAAGCCAAACTACCACTTTAAGCAGTGGGAGAAGGACGGTCAAATAGTGGCTACTGAGGCTACCTCCACCTTCTCTGTTACAGCCAGTGGCACTTACACCGCCGTTTTTGAACCCGACGAGTTCAAAGTAACCACGGGCGTGAACGATGGCAATATGGGACGAATAGACCCAGCAGGTGAAAATGCGGTAGCGTACAAAACCGAATACAAGATAAAGGCCGAAGCGTTTACGGGCTACGACTTTGTGGGCTGGAACGATGGCTACGCAGGCGGCGCAGAACGCACATACAAAGTAGAAGATCCGCGCGACACCACCATCACCGCCATCTTTGCTATACACGAGTATAATGTAGAGACGAGCGTGAACGACCCCAACATGGGTAGCGTTACCGAGGGTGGAAATAAGCCCTATAAATCGATCTTTGATATAACAGCCACACCTCACGAAGGCTACGAGTTTGTAGGGTGGAACAATGGTGTGAGCAGAACCAATAACCCATACAAGTACACTGTGCTGGCGCGCGACACGGCCATCATGGCACGCTTTGCGGCGAAAAAGATTGAGGTAACTACCACCGTCGAAAAAATTGGTGATGTAACGCCGGGCGATGTAACACCGGGCGGTTTCATAGACTTCAATAGCGACACGCTGATAGTGGCCACGCCACGCAAAGGTTACCAGTTCAAAGAGTGGAAAGGCGATTGGTCGGGTTCGAATTCGAGCGTCAAATTCCGCGTGCCTGCCACACCTGTTACACTCATAGCCGTGTTCGAACCTATGGAAGCCAGCATCAGCACAGCGACGGTGGGCAATGGTGCGGTAACGGGCGCAGGTGCTTATCGCTATGGCGACGAGGTAACTCTCGAAACCAGTGCGCCCACAGGCTACACATTCAAACAGTGGCAAAACGGTAGCATCACCACACCGTGGAAATTCAAAATCGACTGGGTGGGCGACTCTACCTTCACAGCCACATTTGTACCCGTGCAGTGCGAGGTGAATATCGTTCCCGACGATGCCAACCATGGCTCGGTAACGCCAAGTTCGGGCAGTTATGCCTATGGCACTCAACTCCAATTGGTAGCCAAAGAAAACGACTGCTGCTACGACTGGGCAGGGTGGACCGACACAAAGGGCGGCACATACGCCAATCGTAACTATAGTATTGAGGTAAAAAATCTCGATGGGCCGATAACCTACACCGCCAATTTCAAACCGAAAGAGTTTACCGTAACCACAGGCGTGAAGGACGGCAACACCACGCTCGGCACGGTCGATGCTACGAAAAAATACGCCTACGGCGACACGGCCAAAGTAGCGGCTTATCCAAACACAGGCTATCGGTTTGTGAAGTGGGAGGAGGACAACAACACCGACAACCCACGCAAGTTTGAGGTTACAAAGGCGGTTACTCTCACTGCCGTATTCGAAGCAAAAGATGTGCTGCTGACCACCAAAGCCACCAACGGCTCGGTAACGCCAAGCTCGGGCAATCGCAAGTATGGCGCCGAGATAAGTGTAACGGCCACACCTGCCACAGGTTACAAATTTGTTGGTTGGACCAATGGCGAAACACGCCAGAGTTTCACCTTTAATATAGGTGCAAACGATACCACGCTCGAAGTGGTGTTTGTAAAAGACAAGTTCGACCTTACCGTGCGTGTGCAGGACGACAACAGCGACTATGGCACAGTGTCGCCCGCTGGAACAAATGCGTACCTTTTCGAAGAGCCTGTGCCAATTTCGGTAACGACAAACGACGGCTTCAAGTTTGTGCGCTGGCAAGAAAATGGTAAGACCGCAACCAGTTTCGACCATACGATGGGTGCAATGGCGCAGACCTACACTGCGCTGTTCGACACGCTGAGTTACCGCATTGTGGTGCAACCCGAAAGCACAACCAAAGGCAGCACCTCGCCAGCAAGTGGCGAACACAAATACCGCACGACATTCAGGGTAAAGGCCGAGCCGAATACAGGTTACACATTCGACCACTGGAACAAATCTGCCTACACCGATGCCGAATTTGACTACACCACGCCAGCCAAAAAAGACACGCTGATTGCCTACTTCCGCCCACTGCAATACCATGTTACCACCATTTGCAATGGCAACCACGGCACAGTAACGCCAGCGAGCGGCAACTACGATTATGCTTCGCCGCTTTCGATAGAAGCCACTGCGCTGCCTGGCTACAAATTCTTGCGCTGGACAAACGGTTTCACCACCAATCCGCTGCCGTATGCGGTCGCTGCCAAGATCGACACCACTTTCGAAGCCATTTTCGAGCCGCTGAACTACAAGGTAACCCTCACCCGCAACGACGAGGACATGGGTACAGTGGCTGGTGGCGGCACTTTCCCGTTCGACACGACAGTTCAGATTACCGCACGGCCAAAATCGGGCTACAAGTTTGTGCGCTGGAGCGACGGCACTTCCGATGCCGATTCGGTGCGCTGGTTCGAGATAAATGTCCCGCGCGACACCATCATACAAGCCATATTTGAAAAAGCATCGTTCCGTATAACTACCGATGTGAATGTGGCAGGGCGCGGTACAATAGCCCTAACTCCAGAAGGCGGCAAGTATCTCTACGACGACGAAGTGGCGATAAGTGCTACACCAAACCCTGGCTACAAGTTCACAGGCTTCACCTCTACTGGTTGGACGGGTACCATTCTCGACAATCCGTACACATACAGGGTAAAGGCGCAGGACATCGAGGTGATTGCCAACTTTATGCCGCTGCAATACACCGTTTCCGTCGAGGTGAACGATAACGCAATGGGCGAGGTAGATCCCAAGAGCCGCTTGTGCGACTTTGGAGGCTCGGTCGGTTTCACCGTGAAACCGAAAACGGGCTACTCGTTTGTGAACTGGGACGACCTGAACAGCAGCGAACTCACACGCGACTACACGCTCGAAACCGCCGCCAATGTTACGCTCAAAGCCAACTTTAAGGCGAACACCTACCACATTACGGTGCAATCGGCCAACGACGACCAAGGCACAGTTACTGGCACAGGCGATGTGGTTTACAACACAAAGGTTATCATCACTGCCACGCCAGAAGATGGCTACCAATTCTCGAAGTGGCAAGACGGCGACAAAAAAGCGGAGCGCACCATCGAAAACTACCGCGGCACAACGGCCGACTCGCTGTTCATCGCCTATTTTGAACCGAAAACCTACACCGTGAGAGCCGAAAAGACCGCGGGCAAAGGCTCGGTTGCGCCAACGAAACAATCTGGTACTTACACGCAATCGGTAACTGTAACCGCCACGCCAGCAAAAGGCTACCAAGTGCAGTCGTGGAACGACGATGACTCCGAAACAGCATTGACCTACACCTATTGGCTCGAAGAACCGCGCGATACCGTGATGCGTGTGGCCTTTGCACCGATTGATGTGCGCGTTTATGCCATCTCGGACAACGATGCTTGGGGAACTGCTGCCGTTACAGGCGGTACCGACCACAAGTTCGACGAGTCAGTCGAAATCACAGCAACGCCGAATTCGGGCTACGAGTTTGTGGGCTGGAAAAATGTTTCGGGCGGTGCAAGCAAGACATTCACCATCAGTAGCACAACCGACACCACCTTTACGGCTCTCTTCAAGCGGAAGAGTTACCATGTAACCACACAACCCGACGACCTGCTGCATGGTTCGGTTACACCAGCAACTGGAAATTATCCGTTCGACACCATATTATATATAGCAGCCGAGGCAAAAACAGGTTACGAATTTGCTGGTTGGCAATATCAGTTAAGCGAAGGGACGAGAAATCCTATTTCGTATCAGGTGCGTGCGCTCGACCACGACACAACATTCCAAGCCAACTTCACGCCGAAAGAGTATACCGTTTCGACAGCCGTGGGCGAAGGGTTGGGCACTGTTTCGGCTGGTGGTCGGGTAAAATTCGGCAGTTCTATCACCGTTACTGCCACGCCAGCCGCTGGTAAATCGTTCAAAGAGTGGCGGTTGGGCAACAAAGTGGTTTCGAGCGATGCTTCGTTCTCGTACACACTCGACACGGCGAACAACATAACGCTTTCGGCCTACTTTGCCGACGAAGTCTATCGTGTCGAGGCTTATGCCGCCGATGGCAACGGCACAGTGAGTGGCACAGGCAACTACGAGTATAACAAACGGATAACACTTATAGCCACTGCCAACTGGGGTTACGAGTTCGACGCATGGAGCGATGGCGCAACAGAGGGTTACTACCGTCCATACACCGTTACGGGTGCTGCCACCATCTCTGCCACATTCAAAAAGAAGAACTTCAAAGTAACGGTGCGCTCCGAAAACACGGACAAAGGCGAACCCACACAAACGCTTACCCAAGAAGACCGCGAATACCGCTCGACCATCGATTTGGGCGTTACGCCAAAGTCGGGTTACGAGTGGAGCCATTGGGCCGACAAGAGTGGCAACAAACTGAGTGTAACCGAGAATTTCACACTCGAAGTTCTGGGCGATACCATAGTGGTGGCCTATTTCAAACCAAAAACTTTCCATGTAATCACCACAAGCAACGATGAGAACATGGGTACAGTTACGCCAGCCACAGGCGATTACGAATTTGGCACACCGCTGTATGCGAAACCCGTTGCCAAGTTGGGTTACAAATTCCTCTACTGGAACGACGACCCAACACAGACCGACCAAACATTCTCCTACAAAGTGGATGCGGTGGACAACTACACCATCAAGGCGGTGTTTGGCAAAGCAAGTTATGGTGTGAAACCGCAAAACGACGGCCACGGCACAACTACGCCATCGATTTATACCCAGTACGAGTACCAATCGACGGTGAAAATCTACGCCACGCCAGCCCAAGGTTACACCTTCGACCATTGGAACACGGAAGAGACCTCCGACACCGTATCTTATGTGGTTGATTCGCGCGACAGCATCTACAAAGCCTACTTCCGCCCATTGACTTACACGATAACTACCCAAGTCGAAGGCGGCGATGGCTGCGGCACAGTAACGCAGTTCGACGACAAGCAGACCTATAACACGCCTGTTGCGATAGAGGCGACAAGCGGCACTGGCTACACCTTCAGTCACTGGAACGACAACACTACGCTGACGAACCCGAAACTCAACTACACCGTAGCCGCCCAAGATACGATTATCGTGGCGCACTTCAAGCCGAACAGTTACAGAGTAACAACCGTGGCCGAAAATGGGCGTGGCACAGTAACGCCAGCCACTGGCCCGCAGACTTTCGGCACGAAAATCGAGATAGTGGCGCGCTCCACCGTGCCTGGCTACACCTTCGACCATTGGACCGACTATTATACAGGCGATAGCATTCGCGAATATACGGTCGAAGCCAAGAGCGACACCACTTTCACCGCTGTATTTGCACCGAGAAATTACAAAGTCTCTGTCGCTGTTATCGACTCGTGCAGTGGGCGCGGCTCGGTTGAGGGCACTAGCACCAAGGCATTTGGATCAGAAGTAACGGTTACCGCCACGCCAAAAGACGGCTACCACTTTGTAAAATGGCACGACGGCGATACCGACAATCCGCGTGATTATAAAATCGATGATGCGCGCGACACCACATTGCGTGCCATATTCATGCCAAACGAATATACCATCTCTGTTGCTACCGAATCGAGTGTGAAAGGCACAGTGAGTGGCGGCGGCAAAGCACTCTATGGTTGCGCCAAACCAGAAGTGAAGGTAATTGCCACGGCTGAAAAGGGTTATCTGTTTGACCATTGGAGCGACGGCAGCAAAGATAGAGAACACACCGTTACACCATACAAATGGCTGAAAGATACTACCCTGACGGCCTACTTCAGCACAGCCCAATATCAGGTTTATGCGCAAGTAAATGGCACGGGCGGTAGTGTAACGCCACCTGTGCAGCCGTGCTACTACTTAGGCAAAGCGCGGATAACCGCCGAACCATTGCGCGGCTATCGTGTGAAGTCGTGGGACGGCTTCGCATCGCCCTCGGAGACTTACGACCACTACCTGTTATCGCCTCGAAATGATACCGTAAAGGTAGAGTTTGAGCCTGTCGAGGTTTCGGTCTATGCCGATTGCAACTCGTCGCAAGGCACTACAAAAGTTACGCTGAAAGGCAGCATCACCGAACAGAGTGCGTTCCGCTTTGGCGATGAGGTAACCATCACCGCCAGCGAAAAGGCAGGCTACCAATTCACACATTGGGAGAACGAATTTGGCACAAAACTTTCGGGCGGCGCAGAAAAAACATTCAAAATTACAAGCATCAGCGACACCACATTTATAGCCATCTATGCGGCACGCAAATACCATGTAACCATCACTTCGAACAATGGTACATACGGCACTATTGAGCCAGAGTCGAAAGACTACGCGTATGGCGATAAAATTACCATTGTGGCAAATGTCAAAACGGGTTGCGAAATTGTTGGCTGGGAAAAACAACCAACCCTTGGCACACAAAACTCCTTTACATACGAGGTCGAAGCCAAGAGCGACACCCTATTCCAAGTGAACTTTGCACCGCGCAAGTACGAGATAACCACCACCACCGATGGTCTTGGCACAGTAACACCGGGCGGCGAAAAAGAGTTCGGCACCACATTCAAAATAGAGCCAACACCCAACGCTGGTTACAAGTTCAAAAATTGGGAGATAACCGTTGGCGGCAGCATCAGCACTAGCACCGACGATCCGCTCTACTATCCCATTCCAGCCAACAACGCCACCATAAAAGCCTACTTCGAGCAGCGCGACTACACAGTAACTGTAACGCCCAACAGCACCGACATGGGTAGCGTAACAGGCAGCGGAAAATACACCTACAACAACTCTGCCTTGGTAACTGCCACGCCGCAAACGGGCTACAAATTCTCGCACTGGAGCGACGGCGACCCGTCTGGCGCAACGCGCAGTTGGCAGGTGAAAAACGATACGACCTTCCAAGCCGTGTTTGTAGCCAACGAGTTCTCGCTCACCATTCAGTCGAACGACCCAACCAAAGGCACTGTCGATCCTGAACTCTTGAACGCTAACTACGAGTACAGGGCGGTGATACCGTTCAAGGCTGTGCCGAATACTGGTTACAAACTGGAGCGTTGGAGCGACAACAAGACCGATATCAATCGTTCGCACACGATGGACGCACAGAGTGCTTCGTACACCGCCTACTTTGTTGCGGAGCGCTACCCCGTAATCATAACGGTGGACTACGACTACATGGGCAGCACCACGCCACCATCGGGCAGTTACCCATACGACTCCACGCTCAATATCAAAGCCACTGCCAATTCGGGTTACAAATTCCTGCAATGGGACGACGGCGAAACCAACAGCAGCCGCGAATATACGATAACAAACGCTGCCAAAACATTCCGTGCGCTCTTTGAAAAGGATAGTTACACCCTCTACACCATTGCCAAAGAGGGGCTTGGCACAGTAACGCCAGAGTCGGGTTTGCAACACGAATATAAGACGCGTGTCGATATTACTGCCACGCCAAAAGACGGTTACCACTTTGTGCGTTGGCAAAATGGCACAACGGACAATCCTACTCACTACGATGTAGTGGCGAAAGATTCGACCTACATCGCCTATTTCGAGCCGAATCTCTACAAGATAAGCACTCAAGTCGATTGTGGTAGCGGTCGCGACTGCGGCTCTGTAACTGAATTCGACGAAGACCAGCCCTATGACTCAACAGTAAAAATTACCGCCACGGCCAGCGAAGGTTATGTGTTCGACCACTGGAACGACGACCCAACGCTGACAAAGACCACCCTCGACTACAAGGTGCAGATAAAGGACGACACCACTTTTGTGGCGCACTTCCGTCCGCTGCAATACTACATCACCATCGAGGCGAAGACGGGCGGCAAAGTAACGCCAGCATCGGGTTATTACGATTTCGGTACGGAACTCAACATTTCGGCAACGCCCAGCGATGGTTATAGTTGGAACAAGTGGACCGACGGCGAAGAACAGAAAGACCGCAGATACACCGTACAGTCGCATTCGGATAAATTCACTGCCACCTTTACCCCGAAACCATACACCGTAGAGGGCGCAGTAGTGGACGGCCAAACCGACCGCGGTAGCATAGATAAACCTGTTCAAGTAGCCGACTTTGGCACCTCCGTTTCTGTAACGGCACTGCCAGAAACTGGCTACACATTCGACGCATGGCACGATGGCTGGAACAGAAATCCGTATGTTTACAAGATAGAAACAGCCAAAGACACCACGCTGCGCGCCAAGTTCAAACCGTTGCAGTATAAGATAACAACGGGCGTAGCCTCGGGCGTAGGTTCGGCAGCAGTAACGCCAACCAGCGACAAATACGACTTCAATTCCCTCGTAGAACTCGAAGCCACGCCCGAAGCAGGCTACCAATTTGTTGGCTGGAACAACGGCGAAAGTGCTAATCCATACCCATACAAAGTAGACGCCCGCGACACCATTATCAAAGCGAACTTCGAACCGATAGGCTACACCATAAAAGCAGCGGTGAACGATGCTCTTATGGGCGTAGTAACGCCGAGCGATACTGTGGTCAAATTCAAGCAGTCGGCCAATTTGGTGGCAACGGCCAACGACGGCTACCACTTTGTAGAGTGGGATGACAGCAAGAGCACCAACCCGAAGCGCACCTACTGGGTGGATATACCGAAAGACACGATACTGCGCGCCACCTTTGCGGCAAACGAATACCAACTCACGGCCAAACCCGAATGGTCGTCGCAGGGCACGGTAACGGGCGGTGGCACGGTAACATTCAACAAACCTGTAACCGTAGAGGTAACGGCAAAAGATGGCTACACATTCTCGCACTGGAGCGACAATAGCACCGACCCGGTACACACCTATACATATACCACCATCGGCAATTCGGAGATAATCGCCTACTTCACTGCCAATAAGTACCGAATCGATGCCAAGGTGTTGAGTGGCAAGGGTTCTGTTTCGCCCGAATGGACGGAAGAAGCCACCTTTGGCGAATTCTACAAATTCACGGCCGAACCTGCGCGTGGTTATCAGGTGGCAAGATGGAACGATGGTTCCAAAGAGATAGACTACAACTTCCGACTCACTGTGCCGCGCGACACCGATGTTACTATCGAGTTCGAACCGATTACAATCTATGTTAATGTGTCGGAGAACGACGACCAGATGGGTACAGCGTCGGTTAATGGTGGCAGCGAACACAAGTTCGATTCGGCGGTTACTATCGTTGCTACACCGAAAATTGGCTACAAGTTGCTACGCTGGGTGGACAAGAACGGTGCGCAGGTTGGCACAACCGAAGAGAAGACCTTCACCATCAACAGCATAACCGACACCACCTTCCAAGCCATTTTTGCCCCGATTTCGTGTAGGGTTATCACTGGTTCGGGTGGCAATGGTACAGTAACGCCAGTGTCGAAGTCGTATCCATACGACACCACACTCTTTGTGCAAGCCACACCAGACGAAGGCTACCAGTTCGACCGCTGGCGCGACCAGCCGTTGGTTACCAACGATTACATCAGCTACACCGTCAAAAATCTGGACAAAGACACCACCTTCTTCGCCATATTCAAGCCGAAGCAGTACTATATGGCGGCTGTGGCAGACGGCGGTCTTGGCACGATAACTATGACCGATGCCAACGGCACTGTTGGCGACGGTATGAAAGACTACAAATCGACAGTATCTCTTTCGGTAGTGCCAAGTGCTGGCTACAAAGTAACGGAATGGCGCAACACAGCAGGCGAAAAGGTGGCAGATGCTGTTAACTCGTTCTCCTACCCAGTGCCGCTCGATGGAACTATATTGACCGCCTATTTCAGCAAAGAGACTTACCACCTGACAGTTACAACAGACAACCCGTCGGCTGCCGAAAGTTTCACAGGCGAGGGCGACTACGAATATGGTGCAACTCCTACCGTTTCGGTTACTGCCAAACATGGCTGGAGGTTTGTAGAGTGGGACTACGATGCCACGAAAGGTCAAACACACTCCTACAAGGTAACGGGCGCTGCCATTATCAAAGCCATATTCGAGAAAGATAAATTCCGTGTAACAGGAACGAGCAACAACTACAGCATGGGCGATGTTTCGCCACGCGACCAGAGTTACGACTATCAAACGACAGCACCTCTTACTGCTACTGCTGTGCTTGGTTATCGGTTTGTAGAGTGGCAAGATGCTAACGGCAATAGCCTTGGAAATAGCAACCCATACAAATACTATGTCGAGGAGGCCGCTTCGTTCAAAGCCATATTTGCAGAAGATAATTATCTCGTCAAAACAGGTGTGAACGATGCCGCGCTCGGTTCGGTAACGCCAACTTCTGGTTCGCATCCATTCAATTCGCCTATAAGTGTCGAGGCTAAAGCGAAATCGAAAGGCTACGAGTTTAAGTATTGGATGGACCAAGACAGTGTGAAGAATGGTACCGACAATCCGCGCAGTTACCTTGTAAAGGCACACGATACCACATTTATCGCCTACTTTGGCCCTGCCAACTTCAAAGTGGAGGTCGCTTCGGACAATTATACCATGGGTGGCGCAACCATTTCGCCTGCTTCGGCCGACAAACGCTATCCCTACTTGAGCAAAGTTACCGTTACGGCTAAACCAAACGAGGGCTACAAATTTGTCCGTTGGAGCGACAATAGTACCGATATCACACACGACTACTATGTCGATTCGGTCGATGTGGTTCTCACCGCCTATTTCGAGAAAGATAAGTTCCAAGTGCGCACCGCTGTGAACGACATCTACATGGGCGTTGTCGATCCGTCGGGTACTAACCTGTATCCGTATAACGATACACTGCTGATTACTCCAACGCCTATCGAAGATGGTTACAAATTTGCGCGCTGGAGCGATAACAGTGTGGAAAATCCGCGTAAGTACATAGTGCAAGCAAAGAAAGATACGCTATTCACAGCCATATTCGAGAAGCGTAAATTTAAGGTAGAAGGTCTATCTGCCGATGGTTCTATGGGTTCGGTTGCCTTAACGCCCGAAGGCGATGGCAGCGGCGAATACGAATATCTGAGTAGGGTAGTGCTACGCGCTATGCCAGAACCGGGCTACGAGTTTGCCGATAGTTGGAAAGGCAGCAACACCAAAAAGGACTCGGTAGAATACATAGTGCTGGCACAAGACACCTCGTTCACGGCATTCTTCCGCGCGAAAGACTACAAAATAACCATCGAAACCAACGACGATAAGATGGGCTATGTAGAGCCGGGTAGCGATTATTACAAATTTGGCACGACCCCAGAGTTTTTGGCAACATGCAAGTCTGGCTATCAGTTCTCACACTGGGAGAATAAGCATGGCGCGCGCATAGGTTCCAATGCCAAACTTACTTGGCCGGTGAAAGCGCAAGATACCACACTCGTTGCCGTATTCAAACCCGATAGGTACACCGTCAAAACCGTTAGTGCGCAGCCCGACTGGGGTTCTACATCGCCAGTAAGTCAGACATACGACTATTTGGATTTGGCTAAAATCAAAGCCACACCAAAACATGGTTATTACTTTGTTGGCTGGAACGATGGCATCACCGATACTGTGCGCGATGTAAGTGTTGAGGCTAACATTACCTACACTGCCACTTTTGCTCGCGAGAGTTACACCGTTACCACAGGAACGAACAACGGTTTGTGGGGCAGCATGACACCAGCGACCGCCACATACAAGTACGATTCTATCATTACGCTGGTGGCAACACCCACTGGCAAGGGCTATGTGTTCGACCATTGGAGCGATGGCGATGGCAGCCGCGAACAACGCGCTTTCAGAGTAACAGACGACACCACCATCACGGCCATATTTGCCAAGAATAAATTCTGGGTGAATGTAAGTTCTGCAAACGCCGCCCAAGGTACGATAGAACTGCCAGATCCTGCTAGCGCACAGTACGAATACTACACCCCAGTGCAGTTAAAGGCGGTGCCAGAGACGGGGTACGAGTTCGACTATTGGAGCGACAATAGTAACTTGAAGAGTGCCGAGCGTACCTATATTGTCGATTCTGCCGATGCGAACATTGTGGCGCACTTCAAGAAGGCGCAATTCAGAGTGTATGGCAAATCAGACGATGTTTCGCTCGGAAAGGTCGACCCGCCAGTGGGCTACTACGCATACGATAGCACCATCTATCTAGAGGCTAAACCTATTACAGGCTACAAAATCGACCACTGGGAGAACAAAGATGGCGTTCGTGTGGCAGCCGCAGTCGATAAATTTGAATATACCGTAGAAGCCACGAAGGATACTACATTCTTTGCCTTCTTTGTGAAAGACAAATATATGGTGCGTGTGCGCACTAACGATGCCAAATATGGTAATGTAACGCCGATATCCGATAAACAATACGAGTACCAAAGCGAGGTGCCGATGAAGGCGACGCCTAACAAAGGCTATCAGTTTGTGCAATGGGCAGATGGACACAAGGGCGACAGCACACGCACCTACATAGTAGAAGCCAAGGAAGATACCACTTTCACCGCTATCTTCGAGCCGATTATCTACACGCTTACCGCTTCGGCCTACGAGGGCAAAGGCACGCTTTCGCCTTCGAGCGGCTCGGTGGCATACGATTCTGCCGTTTGGGTAACTGCCACGCCTAACGATGGTTATACATTCGACCATTGGCACGATGGTAATACGGGCGTAAATCCACGCAAATTCACAATTGCAGGCGATACGGCACTTGTGGCCTACTTCAAGCCGAAAACATATTTGGTAACCATAGAATCGGAAGATACCGAAAAGGGTACAGTAGATAAAGGCACGAACTACTACGACTACGACACATATATCACCGTAACGGTAACACCCAAGACGGGCT
Source organism: Erysipelotrichaceae bacterium (assembly GCA_963633255.1). Lineage (GTDB taxonomy): Bacteria > Bacteroidota > Bacteroidia > Bacteroidales > Paludibacteraceae > W0P28-013. The sequence continues at coordinate 10,098 of CAVGYO010000004.1, read as the reverse complement.
ACACATTCGATGGTTGGAAAGATGGCAACCGCGACAACCCGCGCCGAATCCATGTGCCTGCCAACGACGATTCTAAATATGTAGCCACATTCCGTGCCAACAAGCACACCATCACGGCTCTGCCAGCCGACAACACGATGGGTACTGTTTCGCCACAAAGCAAGGAGGTCGATTTCGGCACTTCTACCGAATTGATAGCCACAGCATTCAATGGTTACCTATTTGACCACTGGTCGAACAATAGTTATTTGCAATCACAGTGGTTCAAACTCGACAAGGACCGCGACACCATACTCTATGCCCATTTCAAAAAGAACTCCTACGAGGTAACGGTTGTGGCAAACGAGGGCAAGCGTGGTAAGACAACGGGCAGCGGCTCGTACGAATATCTGTCGAAACAATGGATTTCTGCCACTGCCGAGGATGGCTACCATTTCGAAAAGTGGCACGACGGCAACAACGAAAATCCACGCGAAATCACGCTGAGTAAGCCAGAAAATGTAACCTACACGGCCATTTTTGCCCCGAATCAGTACAAAGTGGTGGCAGAGTCGTCCGATCCGCTCAAGGGTAGCGTGTCGGGGTCGGGCAGTTTCAACTACGACTCGACCATCTATGTGGTGGCGAACCCGAAAACTGGCTACGAACTTGACTACTGGACCGATAAAGCGGGCAAGGTGCTGTCGTCCGAAGTGAAGTACGAATACCGTGTCGAGATAAAAGAACCCGACACCACCTTTGTGGCGCACTTCCGCCCATTGAAATACCAAGTAAACATTCGTCCGAACGACGACACTTGGGGCACGCTGACACCAGCCTCCGATAGGTACGATTATGGAACGGTTCTCGATTTAGATACGCTGAAAACCGCCTACGGCTACCACTGGGTGCGCTGGAGCGACGGCACTTCTAGTCCTTCTCGCAAATACGAAGTAGATGCCAAAGACGAGACCACCTTTATAGGCGTGTTTGCACCCAATACGCACTATGTTACCATCGACTACGACAGCGACCAAGGCGATGTTTATTACCGTGCTGCCGATGGTACCGAAAAACGCCCAGCCAGCGGCTACTACAACTTTGGCGAAACCCACAACTTTGTAGCCGTGCCAAAAACAGGCTACGCTGTCGAAAAGTGGAGCAACAACACCAACGACAACGCCGAAATGTCGTTCCGAATGTCGCTCGACAAGGACATTTCGTTTGCCGTAACCTTTGTGGCGAAACGCTATCCTGTGCATATTGCGGTGAACGACCCGACGATGGGCGATGTAACGCCAGCCGTGGGCGACTACGAATGGCCGTACGATTCGGTAGCGAAAATCAAAGCCGCCGCCAATCCAGGTTACGAACACTATGGTTGGGAAGGACTCACTACCACCGCCAATCCGCTGACCTACAAGGTGCGAAATACCGACACCACCTTCACGGCACTGTTCCGCAAACAGACCTATCTGATAACGGTGCAGGTGGACGATCCTATTCATGGTACGGCATTCACTTCGGGCAACTACGCCTACCAATCGACACCGTCGTTTAATGTAACAGAAAACGATGGCTACCAATTCTCGTACTGGCAGGACGAATTGGGCAACACTACAGTCGGTCTGCCGCTGCAAATTACTGTAACCGAACCGAAGACCTACACTGCCATATTCAAAGCCAAAAAGGTAACAGTGAAAGGCGAAGCGTCGGAAGGCAAGGGCTCGTTCAGCGGCACAGGACAAAAAGATTTCGGCACCACTTTCACCATCGAGGCGATACCAGACTACGGCTATGTATTCGAGATGTGGGACAACAACTCGCGTCAGGCGCAGCGTTCGGTTACACTCTCGGCACCCTATGTGGCCGATACCACCTTCCGTGCCAAGTTCAAGCGCGACAACTTTACCATCACCGCCAAAGCCAATCCCGAAGGCACAGGTACTTTTAAGTACACAGGCACCTACGCCTACGAAACCGACACAGCAGTTACAGCCCTTGCGGTACACGGCTGGGAGTTCGATGGTTGGGAAGATGGCACCACCAATGCGCGCCACATAATCAAGGTAACCGAAGACCGAGAGTTGGTGGCCAAGTTCAAACGCTCCAAGTACACGCTCTCGGGGAAAGTTTACAACGAAGAAACAGGCAATCTTGACCCAGGCATCGGCAGCATTACGAATTTGGGCAGTTACGACTACGAAACATCGATAGACATAGAGGCCGTTCCTGCCAAGGGCTACGAGTTTGCTGGCTGGACCGATGTCTACACCTCGACCTCGACGCGCACCATAAAACTGACCGACGATATGGAGGTTGGTGTTAAGTTCCGCCGCCAAACAATGAGGGTGAGCGTAACCTACGACGGCACGCAAGGGCGTGTAACGGGTGCAGGTTCGTACAAATATGGCGACCTTGTAACACTGAAAGCCGACACCATTTTTGGTTACGACTTTGCCTACTGGGAACTCGAAGACGGCACGCAGCAGACTGGCGACACCTACTCCTTCAACATCGAGTCGGCGCGCGACATCAGAGCCGTGTTCCAGAAACATAAGTTCGAGGTGAAAGTCGATTGGAAAGAACCCGCCTACGGATTTGTCGATGGTGCTGGTGAGTACCCATACCTCACCACAGCCTCCATTATTGCCACGGCAAACACGGGTTATGTATTCTCGCGCTGGAGCGACGACGCACCGTATGGCTCGACGCGTACCTACATTGTGCGCAAAGACTCGACCTTCACCGCCATATTCGACAAGGCAGATATGTATGTCAAACTCGCATCGAACACCGCAATGGGTACGACCAGAGGCACTGGCAAGTACAAATATCTCGACCCTGTGAAGTTAGAAGCACTGCCAAACTATGGTTATGAATTTTCGCACTGGAGCAACTACGCCGATGGTGTGGATACGGTAAGCAAAGACCAAAACTACTCATTTAACATCCAAAGCGACCTCTCGCTCTACGCCATATTCAAAATCAGGCAGTTCACAATCACTGTGCAGACTGCCGACGGCGATGTGAGCGGCTATGTGCAGGACAAAAACAATGCCACCAACAAAGGCAGTCAGATCACAATTACGGCCGATTACGGCAGGACGGTTACATTTACCACGGGTGCCAATTATGGCTACGAATTCTCGCACTGGCAGGACGATATTGGCGGATCGGAACGCTCGGTAATTGTAGAGAAAGACTCTACCTTTACGGCCACCTTCAAAAAGCAGACGATGACCATTCAGGTGCAGTCGAACGCCACGATGGCTCAAGAGGTGCTATGCAATGGAAAGCGTGGCGGTGGCAGTTACGAATACCTCACCGATATTCAACTCACGGCCGAACCAAACTTTGGCTATGTGTTTGTTGGCTGGGTGGACAAAGCCACCAACGATACGCTCTCTAAAGCGTCGCCCTACCAGTTCCAAATCAAGAAAAATATGACCATCGAGGCGGCGTTTGCAAAGGATAAGTTCACCATCAGACTTGTGTCGGACGACGAGAGCATGGGCAAAGTGAAAGGCGATGGCGTCTACGAATATGGTTCGCGTCCTCAAATAGAGGCACTGCCAGAATACGGCTACGAATTCGACCATTGGCACGACAACCAAGGCGGCCAACAACGCACAATAACCGTCGTTGGCGATGCCACATATCGCGTCTATTTCCACAAAAAACAGATGAGCGTAACGGTTTACTCCGATGGCAATGGCGAAGTTTCGCCGACCTTTACGAGATTGTCATATAAAGACCCCGTCAAGATTACTGCCAAAGCCAACTTTGGTTACGATTTCGACTATTGGGAGCCAAATGGTTCGACCAACGAGGAACTCAACTTTACGCTCGAGCGCGACACGGTACTCACGGCGCACTTCAAAAAGCATAATTGGAACATCTATACCGAATGCATTCCTTCGGACAAAGGCACGATAGAGATAGAGGGCGGCTCGCCACAACCGCATTTGAACGAGGTGAAACTGACGCCAAAGCCCGTTTACGGCTACGAATTTTTGCAGTGGAACGACGGTCTGCGCGACGACCCGCGTACATTCGTACTTGTGCGCGACACCACCTTCAAGGCACAGTTCCAACCACGCAGATTCCGTGTGAATGTGGTAGCGAAAGAGGATTTCATGGGTACACCCACAGGCAGCGACCGCTACGAATACAACACCAAAGCCACCATTGGCTACACCGCCAACTACGGCTACGACTTTGTGGCGTGGCTCGATGGCAGCGGCGATACCATTACAAAGACACCGGGTTCGCTTTCTGTCGATGTGCTGAGCGACGACACCACCTTCACGGTAGTATTCAAACCGCACGAGTATCGGATGCAGGGCAAAGTCGCCACAGGGCAAGACACTTGGGGCAGCATAGCACCAACCGACACCATGGTGCAGTACAACTATGCGTTCGACTACCGCGCCACCGCCAACTACGGCTACGAGTTCGACGGTTGGACCGACGGCGATGCTTCGCCCGCCACACGCACCGTTACCACTACGCAAGATTCGACCATCACGGTTAAATTCCGCAAAAAACAGTACCTCATAAGCCTTTCGGCCAACGAGCAGACTTGGGGTACGCTCTCGGGCGGCGGCTACAACGAATATCTCTCCGAAAACGAGATAAAAGCCGAAGCGCGCTACGGCTATGTGTTCGAAAAATGGCTCGATGGCAAGGCGGGCACTACGGTCGATGACGACAGCATCAAAAATCCGCGGCAGATTATTCTCACGCAAGACACGCTATACAAAGCCATATTCCGCAAAGACACCTTCGAGATAACCACCAAGGCCGACCAAGACCACATGGGTACAGTTTCGGGCGGTGGCCGCTACGCCTATGGTTCTCCCATTTCGCTCACGGCTACGGCAGAGTATGGCTACAGATTTGTGCGCTGGGACGACAATATAACCCAATTCAGTCGCACCGAAACGGTAACAGCCAACAAGACCTATACCGCTGTATTCGAACCCAAAGACATGTGGGTCGATGTGGCAGCGCAAGAGTCGCACATGGGCTTTGTCGAAGGCAAAGGCTCGTACAGTTACGGCACCGAGCAGACTATTAAAGCCATAGCCAACTACGGCTACGAATTTGTGGGCTGGCGCGATGGCAAAAATGCCGACATTGTTCCTGCCGACGAACTTCTCAACCCGCGAACATTCACCATTACGCGCGACACGATGTTCACTGCGGTGTTCAAACCGAAAGTGTGGAAACTGACTGCCGCCGTCGAGTCGAACGACCCGAAACACCAAGCCACCGACATGGGTATCGTTCGCCTGTTGATGCCAGAGCCTATCGACACACTCACAGGCGTGAACGAGCATGTATTCGAAGCCGAACACCGCACCGAAGTGCAGATAGAGGCCGTGCCAAACTACGGCTACGACTTTGTGAAATGGAAAGAAGATAACCTGCAAGGCACAACGCGCAAGTTCTACCTTACGGACGACACCACCTTCACCGCCATATTCAAACCGCATGTTTACACCGTCGATGCACGCACAAACGACGCCAGCATGGGCACAGTTTCGGGCGGCGGTCCGTACAACTACCTCGAAACGGCGCACCTCACAGCCGAGCCGAAACTGCACTATCATCTGGTGCGCTGGAGCCACGGTCTGCACAACGAACTCACAGTCGATACGCTGGTCAAGAGCAACATCACGCTGCAAGCCATCTTTGCTATCGATACCTTCGAAATTAAGGTCGAAGTAACCGACGACACCAAGGCGCGTGTAGTGCGTGGCCCGGGCGAGTACGCCTATGGTGAGGTGGTTACTATCGAGGCCGAGGCATTCGACAAAGATGCTTACCACTTTGTGCAGTGGAACGATGGCAACACCGAAAATCCACGCCGTGTACCAGTAACCGCCACCACGACCTACATCGCCGAGTTTGCGCGAATGTACAATATTTCGGTACAGCCCTACAACAGCCAACATGGTAGCGCAAGCGGTTCGGGCTGGTTCGCCGAAAACCACGAAAAAGTGATTCAGGCCTACCCGAAATCGGGCTACTGCTTCTATCAGTGGTGGGAGGGCGATGCCAACTATGTGAACCCAACCGAAGGACAAGACAATCCACGCACGATAACGGTAGAGCGCGACACCACCTACAAGGCTGTGTTTGTGCCGATGCCCGAACTCTCGATTCTGCCCACACCGACCTCGCTCACCATCTGCGAAGGCGACACCATTCGGCTCGAAAATGTGCTGCACAAATCGAACTATTGGACCAAATGGACGGGCGCAAACATTGTCGATGGCAACGACTCCGACTCAGTGATGTATGCCACACCAACCGACAGCACCGACTATGTGGTTGTGGTAGGCAACGAGGCGAAAGGCTGCACACTCACCGAAACCATTCATGTGAATGTGGTGAAAAAGCCCATACCGGCGATTGTTGCACCTGATGTTGTATGCGAGGGCGACAGCATCGATCTGATAGCCAATGGCGGCTACAAATATCGGTGGAACACGGACGAAGAGACGCAATTCATTCGCACGGCAATAGACCACGACAGCACTTTCTGGGTTGTGGCGTGGAACAGGTTTGGCTGCCAAGGCGACACCGTGCGGCACACGATTAAGGTAAATCCGCTGCCAAAAACTGCCACCGAAGCCGATCGCGACACGCTCTGCGTAGGCGATTCGACCACGATTCGCTGCGGTGTGCTGCCGCCACACGATGCCGCCGATTACACATTCCGCTGGGAGACCAACGGCAGGTGGATTACCCCAGCCGATACATCGGTACTCGAACTGAAAGTGGGTCCAGTGGAGACAACCACCTACATCTGCCATGTTACCGACACCAGCACGCACTGCGTGAGACCAGATTCTATCACCATTGTCGTGAACAAACTGCCCGATGTAGAACTGCGCACCACATTCGATACCACCAAGATATTCTGCGCTGGCGATGCCGCCGTGCTTACCATCATTCCACGCGATGCACACCGCGCCGAAGACCTCAACTTCGAATGGTACCGCGATGGTGCCCCGATTGGCGAAAACTCGCAGACGCTCATCGACTATCCCGAATCGGCCCTCGACGGCATTAGCGACACCACCTACACCTACAATGTGATAGTGAAGAGCAAAATTGGCGACTGCCAGTCCATCTCTCAAGGGCTGCAAGCGACCATCAAAGTGGGCGCACTGCCGCGCTTGCCTATCAGTGTGATAGTTGGCAACGATACGCTCGCCGAAAACGACACCGTTTGTGCCAACGAATCGCTGCGGCTCTACGCCAAGCAGCTCGACCGCACGCTGTTCAAATACCGCTGGTATTCGCAGCAGGAGAACACCGAGATAACCGACTCCGACCACGACGAATATGTGGACATCAAGCCTGAACACACGGCCACCTACACGCTCACCATCGAAAATTTGGTAACGGGCTGCACACGCTTGATTACGCGTACTATCCGCACGATGCCGATACCCGAAATTATGGTGATGACATCGACCAAAAATGGCCGTCAGCGCAATGTAGAGTCGCTCGCCGTCTGCATGGGCGATTCGGTGGCGCTCACCGTGCTGACTCTCGATAGCGTGCAGATAGACAAACGCTACAACATTGTTTGGTACAAGGTTGGTTCGACCGACACACTCTCGACCGACTCCGTATTTGTAGTGCCGACCACCGAAGCCAACACTGCCACCTATCGCGTCGAGGTAAGCAACCGCCTCTCTGAACATGTGAAATATATCTGTTCGCAAGCGAAAGAGCAGAAAATCGTTGTAAACAACACGCCCGAAGCATTTACGCTGGAGGCCGTTGCCAATGGCGAAGTTCTGACCGAAACGGTCAATGTGCGTGCTGGTCAGCCCATTACGCTCCGCACCACAACGCCCAAAGTCGAAGGTTTGCGCTACATTTGGCGCGACAACACGGGCATTCTCGCCCGCGACACGATGGAGTACGACATCGCACCGATGCGCACCACCACCTACACGCTCGAAGCCCAAAACGGTGCTTGCTCCTACACGGCGCAAATCACGGTGAAAGTGGCGTCGGAGGCTTGGCAAGTGGGCGGCACGCTGGCGGTTTGCCCGGACGGCACTACGCAAGTCTATGTGGTTGGCGCACGCACATCGAACGGCGACAAACTGGAGTGGAGTACAAGTGCTACTACCGACACGGCAACTATCAGTGCAGCAGGCAATTACCATGTTTATCTGACTCGCCGCGTACGCAGTGGCTCAACGGTAAGCGAAGAGGTTACATTCATTCAATTCACCATCAGCGAAGAGGAAGCACCCGCTGTGAAGATAGTCAATCCAGCAGCCATCTGCCCGAGCGACGAAACTATTGCACTCAACTACACGGTAACGGCGGGTAACCCAGTGCGCTGCTCGTTGGCGTTCGACGCTGCCGCCAAGAAGATGCGCTTCCAAGATGTGCAGGGTCAGATTCTATCGCCGACGCAGGTGGACGATACCAAACAGGGCATCATCATCGTTTCGATACCGAACGGATTGACCTCCGATGCCGTTGGCAACTACAGCGTCGATATTACCGTATGGAACGCCGTTGGCTGCTCCAACACCTACACAGTGCCGTTTGCCTTGAGCGAATCCGATGTGAGCATCGTGCTGCTCGATTCTACCACCATCGCTGTGGAAGATTCCGATACCGTCGATGTGGCGCACTATCAGTGGTACAAAAATGGCGCATGGATTGGCACCGACAACTTCTACTACCACGAATCGGCACAAGACAGCCTGAACGGCGTTTACAAAGTGTTGCTCACCATGCGCAATGGCACGGAACGCATGTCGTGTCCTACGCCGTTGCTCACGCACAAGGTGAAGACCACCATTCCTGATACCGAAGACCCGACGAAACCCGACACAACCGACACAACTTCTGTCTGCAACAACACCACGCTGAAGATGATCTACATCGATGGTGATTCGCTCGCAGGCTTCAGCCCGATGGCTTACAACTACACCGTGCTGCTGCCCTACAACACACTGCTCAGCCAAGTACCGACCGCTGCCAATGTAACGGTTGCTATGGCGAACAAATATCAGACCTACGAAACGGCGCAACTCGGCACCGACAGCGTGCAAATCAAAGTCGGTTCGCTCTGCGTGCCTATCGGTTCTGGAGCCGTTTACACCGTGCGCTTCGTTATCGATTCGACCAAAATCTGCACGCTCACGCTCACATCACTGCCCCAAGAGGAGTTTGCCGACTCGCTCATCGGTAGCGGCGAATACCGCGTCGGTTCTACAGTCGAACTGCGTGCTGTGGCGGTCAATGGCTACGAATTCTCGCACTGGCTCGACGATGTCAACAACAAGAGCGCCACGCGCACCGTCGTTGTAGAGAGCGACACCACATTCAAAGCCATGTTTGTACCCGCCGAACACTTCCACTACACCATCAGTGTGGCGACCAACAATGATAAATGGGGCAGCGTAATAGGTGGTGGCTACTTCCTTGGCGGCGAAACTATCGTTATCGAAGCCACTGCCAACGACGGCTACGAATTTGCCTCATGGAGCGATGGTGTGGACGAAAATCCGCGCGGCGTGATTGTCGAACGCGACTGGACCTACACGGCACTCTTCCGCGATATAAGCGATGCCATCGACGAAATTGGTATTGCGGGTAGCGTAGTCTATGTCGTCCGCGACTGCATCCATATCGAAGCCGCCAGCGAAACCGATCTCTTCGTTTACAACTCCATCGGTCAACTGCTCGACTACAAAGAACACACCACCAAATACACCGTGCGTGTGCCAGTCGCTGGCCTCTACCTCGTCAACATCGGCACCAAAGTGGTGAAAGTCATTGTGCATTAGACTGCGTCGCAAGACAATTGATAATTGACAATTGACAATTATTTGAAAATTTGAAGATTATTTTTCCAATTCAACGCTTCAACAGCTCAACAATTTGAAATTTGAAATTTGAAATCAAAACCCAATCAACCAATCAACCAAAAATCAATTCAACGCTTCAACAATTCAATAATTAAACAGAACTTGCACGCTCTCAAACTTTTTTTGTATCTTTGTTGTTTGAACGCATGTAATGCTACGCAATGTCATCTTTGGATAAAAATATATTGGAATTTTT
>CAVGYO010000003.1:0-43044 GCA_963633255.1 Erysipelotrichaceae bacterium | reverse complement strand
AGAATTTTTGCGATTAGCGAGAGCAAAATCAAACTTGTTTGTTTTGCCGAGCGTAGCAAAAATCAAATGAAATTTGAAATCTAGAAATAAAATAACAAATGGCATTCAAAAAAATTCTGATACGCACCGTTTCGGGAGCGATTTTGGTGGCGGTGCTTATAGCGGCAATCCTTGTCAGTGAGTGGACTTTCTTGGGGTTGGGCATCATTATTTCGTCGCTCGGACTGAAGGAATTTCACCACATCACGCACGCTCACCACCGCATCGAGGTGCAGAGTTCGGTGGCCATTGCGGCGAATTTGCTGCTGCAAGTGGGCGCATTTTTCTACGCATTTTCCGAAAAACTCTGCGAGGCACTCGAGTGCAACCCGCCACAAAATGCATTGGTATTTTTTGCGCCGTATGTGCTGATGGTCGTCGGGGTGATGGTGTCGGAACTGTTCCTCCGCCACGAGCGTCCGCTCCACAATTTGGCCTATTTTGTGCTTGGACAAGTGTTTGTGGCACTGCCATTTGCAACGCTCTACGGCATTCTCGGCTGGCACGACGACTGGCATCCGCTGCTGCTGTTGGCCATTTTCATCATCATCTGGACAAACGACACTTTTGCCTATCTCGTGGGCAGTGCCACTGGGCGGCACCACTTGCTGAAACACATTTCGCCACACAAATCGTGGGAAGGATTCCTGGGCGGAGCGGCCTTTGCGCTGCTGGCCGGATTTCTGCTCTACTACTTCCGTTTTGCGCACGAAGCAGGTCTTAATCTTTGGAAATGGCTGGTATTCGCAGCGTTGGTGGTGGTATTTGGCACGCTTGGCGACTTGATGGAGAGTCTGCTCAAACGCGCTGTCGGCAAAAAAGATTCTGGCAATATCATTCCCGGGCACGGCGGCATTCTCGACCGTTTCGACAGTCTGCTGCTGGCTGGGCCAATCATCTATATCTACTTAATGTTTTTGTAATCGGCCATGAGAACAAAAGGAAAACGCATTCGCTTTCGCCGTCTGAAAATACACAAAGAGGGCTACGCCATTCTGCTCACGCTGCTGCTGTTGCTGGTGGCGCTGAACATTGTTTCCTATTTTCAGTCGCCTACCGAGCCGCTGTTTGTCATCAATTTGGTGCTTTCGGTGCTGGTATTTTCGTTTTTTTCGTACTTTTTTCGCAATCCGAGCCGCGAGGTGTTTGTCGAAGATGCCAATTTGGTAGTGGCACCTGCCGATGGACGCGTGGTGGTGGTTGAACCGACCGAAGAGTACGAGTGTTTCGGTGGCGAGCGGCGCATACAAGTATCGATTTTTATGTCGGTGTTTAGCGTACACGCCAACTGGGTGCCCATCGACGGCATGGTAACTTATGTAAAGCACCACAGCGGCCGACACATGGCGGCTTATCTGCCAAAATCGAGCAGCGAAAACGAGCGTTCGTCGGTGCTTATCGAAACGGAATCGAAACAACAGGTGCTGGTGCGGCAAATTGCTGGCGCATTGGCGCGACGCATCGTTACTTACTGCGCACCTAATCACGCTTGCCATGTGAACGAACATTTGGGATTCATCAAGTTTGGTTCGCGCGTGGATCTGTTTCTGCCCGAAGGCTCCGAAATTTTTGTCAGTCTTGGCGAAAAGACGCGCGGCAACGAGACCATCATTGCCCGTTTGCCCGAATAAACTGCCGCTGTTTTGACTCAAAAATCCCCGTCTGTAACCGTCAGAGTGGCGTGGCTGGTGTTTTTTGCGCTGGTCGGGCTGTTTGTCAGTGGCTGCGTTCAACTGTGGTGCGGCGCAGTAAGCACCAACGCACAACGCTGGCTGCTTCTGCTGCAAACCGTGCTGACATTTGGGTTGCCCGCCCTGATTTTCTGCCATATTTACGACGAAAAAACACACACCTCGCTCCGCTGCGATTGGCGTATATGGCTGATAATCATTGCATTGATGCCGTGCGCACTGCCTGCCGTCAATCTCACCAAATGGCTGAACGATATGCTCACGCTGCCACACTTTATGAGCGGCATCGAGCAGTGGATGCGCCAAATGGAGGCCGCCACGAGCGCACTGACAGCGCAACTGCTCCAAACCGACCATCTCGGCGATTTGGCGGTGAATCTGCTAGTGATGGCACTTGCGCCCGCCATTGCCGAAGAACTGTTTTTTCGTGGTGCGCTGCAAAAAACGCTGGCGCAGTCGATGAACGCCCACGCCGCTATTTGGCTCACAGCCGCCATTTTCAGCGCAGTGCATCTGCAATTCTACGGATTTGTGCCGCGCATGCTACTTGGCGCAGCGTTGGGCTATCTGTTTTGGCTGACTGGCTCGATTTGGCCAAGCGTGGTGGCGCATTTTGTAAACAATGCTCTCACAGTGATGCTATTTGGCATCGCTCTCCCTTTCGATATCGATGTCATTGGAACTGGCGCAACTTGGTGGCTGGGTGCGGTGAGTTTGGTCGTGGTATGCGGTTTGGTGTGGGGTATTCAGGCTTTATTGCGCCGAAAAAGGAACGAACCGACCAACATCGGTAGGCAGTAATTGACCGCCCAAAGCAACACGCTTGCAAACGCCATTCCCGCCTCGTTGGAAGAAAACGCCGACAGCACCAAAATGGCGTACGAACCGCGCACAACCGCCTCGCTAAACGCAAACGACGGCGTGTAAGTTACCAAAAGATAGACGGTAGGAATGGCCACCAACGCCTCCAGCGGCACAATGGCGACATCCATAAAGAGCAGCATGGCGTAGAGTTGTGTAGAAAAGACCACAAACCGCGCAGCCGACAGCGCAAACACGGCCCACACATTGCGCAGCGAGAGGTGCGCCAAGCCATCACCGAGCAGGTGCGCCCAACGGTTGCTACACCGCTGCAAATGCGCCGCAAAACGGCCGTAGCACGCCAACGAAATTGCCGCAAAAATCACCACTGCCGCCACAACCGCCACAAACAGCCAGAGCGACACACGCGATGCCGCCAACACAAAATCGGGTTGCGCCAACACCACATAAAACACCGCCGCCACCGCACCAAACAGCGTGATTGCCGCCGTTTGCGCTGCGCTGCCCACACAGCCCAACGCCACCGCAGGCACAACATTTTCGCTGCGCAAGAGCAGCGCACGCGTAGGAAAATCGCCCAAACGGTTTGGCGTGAAAAATGCGCCCGTCTGCCCAACAAGAACCGATTTCAGCGCAAAGCGAAACGACATGGGCTGCAACCCCGACAGCAGACAGCGCCATTTGGCGGCTTCGAGTGCCAGATTGAGCGGCAAAAGCAGAAAAACAGCCAACAAAAAGAGGTGTTGTGCAGCGCCAGCCTGCGCAAAATGCGCTGCCAATTCGGTGTAGCCATCGAACACGACCAGTTTGTAGGCCAAAAATGCGTAGGCCGACACCAAAATCAGCCACTTGAAGGCTGTGAAGATATTTTGCGCCGAAATTTTCACAAAAACGGTCAAAGATTATGCGCTGCAAGCCAATTTTTCAGCGGATTGGCATACATTTCGAGCAGTTTTGTCCGCAAAAAGGCTTCGTCCCTGTTTGGCAGGTCGATTTTGGCCAACTGCCCATCGAGATAGGCGGTTGCAGCCGCTTTTTCGGCATCGGAATAGGCGTTTGCAAACCGATTTTCGCCCGTCAGCAAGTCGTAAGCCACGCGGTTTATTGGGTAAATCACATAGTTGAAATGTATGCGGCGGTCGATGAGTGTCGCCACCGCTGCCACCTGCTCTTTGCGGTCGGTGGTGGTAGCCGCCAGCGCATCGAGTTCGGCATTGATAATGGGCGTATAGGCGTAATGCACACGGCCTTTGCGCCCCGTAATTCCCGTGCGCATGCTGTCGATGTCGTCTTGTGCCGATTTGACAAATGCGGCATCGTCGCGGCGTTGTTGAAACTCCTTGGCTTTCAGGTAGTCGCACGGGTCGAACTCGTACGAAATGCTCACAGGGCGCATGTTCAGTGCTTTCAGATTGTCGATGAACGAGCCATCGCCGCTCAGCGAAAACATTTTGAGAATGCTCTCTTGCGTGCGGTCGTTGCTGTCCTTGGCACGCCCTTCGCGTTGCGCTATCCACACGCTGGCGTGTTTTTCGCAGATAGCGTAGCGAATGTAGGCCGACAACTCTTTGAGTGCCGCCACCTGTTCGCCGCGTGGCAATCCACGCCGCACCACAAAACACTTGTTGATACGCACCGCCTCGCGCACCCACGGAAGCGAAAGCAGATTGTCGCCAATGCCAATTTCGACCGAATCGTTGCCTGCGAGAAACAGCGTATAGTCGAGAAAAGCAGGGTCGATAACAATGTCGCGGTGGTTCGACACAAAGAGCGACGGCGTTTCGGACTGTTCGAGGCCGTCGTAAGTGAGGCCGTCGGTGCGACTGGCAATCAACTGGCTGAGCAGCGGTTTCACAAACACTTTTTGGAACTCGGTAGCCGATGTTGTCTGACTAATTTTTGCTAGCAGCGCATCGATGTGTGCTTCTGGGACGACCGTTGCCAATGCGCTCCGAAAGCGTTGGTCGGCGCACACGCGTGCAAATGCGGCTGGCAGTTCGTCGGCGTTGTAGGGGCGAATATCGTCAAAATCACTTTTCACTTTCGGCAGTTTTTATCAGGTTAATGGTATAGCCGTCGTCATCGACAAGTTGCAGATAGTCGTAGTTGTCGGCCTGTTTGCGCAGCACGCCCACGCGCTCGAAATCGTGTTCTTGGTTTTTCACCATCAGCACCGAATCGTTGTCGATGCGGTAGGCAAACTCGTTCACCTTGTCGAGGTCGGAATTGAAGTATTTTTCCACAAAACCGATGCCCCAGCCGTCCACTTCGAGCACCCCTTTGCCATTTCCGTAGAAATTGACATTGAGTTCCAATGCGTTGGCAATCAGCGCAATAGCACTGCGGCCAAACACATCGGCATCGGTGTCGCCGTCGAAAGCACTATGCACAAACGACTGCAAATCGACATTGTAGCGACCTTCGAGTTTGCTGCTATCGATGGCGCGTGGATTAGCACAGCCGACCAAAAGCAGCGTCGCAAGAAGAAAATAGAGCAGTTTTTTCATAGCGTTTTACACTTTTTGCAGGTCGATTTTCACCACAAACTCCTCGAAATCGAGTTCGGTCGGGTGGTCGAGGTGGTCGGCAAGCGTGAGCGATGTTGCCAACACTTGCGCAGCGATGTAGTCGCCAAAATTCGCCACTGCATCGTCCATTTCGGGGCAATGTTCGACCTGTACGGTTATTTTGTCGGTAATTTCGTAGCCGTTGGCTTTGCGCAGATTTTGGATGCGGTTCACCAGTTCGCGCGCCAAACCCTCTTGCCGCAGTTCGTCCGACACCTCGATGTCGAGTGCCACGGTGAGTGCGCCCTCGTTGGCCACGAGCCAACCTGGCATATCTTCGGTAGCAATCTCCACATCGGCCAGTTCCACCAGCACATCGCCACTGGGCAGCGGCAGTGTCAGACTGCCCATGCGTTCGAGAGCCGCAATCTGCTCTTGCGCCAGCGCACCGATGGCGGCGGCAATCTCTTTCATCTGTTTGCCGTAGCGTTTGCCCAGCGTTTTGAAATTGGGTTTCACGCGCTTCACAAGGCGAATGTCCGACTCATCGGCCAGCACCACCTGCAACTCTTTCACATTGACTTCGGTTTTGACCAAATCGGCCACATAGAGCAGTTCCTCTTTGGCTGTGGCATCGACCATGGGAATAACGGCTTTTTGCAGCGGCTGGCGCACTTTTTTGTTCGCTTTTTTGCGTAGTGCAAGAATCATCGATGTGGCTTGCTGCGCCAAACGCATACACGCCTCGAGGTGTTTGTCTTCGCGGTCGGGTTGCGCTGCGGGGAAGAGCGACAGATGCACGCTGTCGTTGCCCGTCAGGTCGCGGTAGAGGCGATCGGCATAGAACGGTGCAATCGGAGCCATCAGTTGGCTCACCGTAACCAAACATTCGTAGAGCGTTTGGTAGGCCGCCAGTTTGTCGGCGTCCATTGTGCCGCCCCAAAAACGCTTGCGGTTGAGGCGCACATACCAGTTCGACAGATTTTCCTGCACAAAATCGCTGATAGCGCGTCCAGCGCGTGTCGGTTCGTAGTTTTCGTAGTGCGCAGTAACCTCGTTGGTCAGTGTATTGAGCAGCGATAGAATCCAGCGGTCGATTTCTGGACGCTCGGTCAGCGGCACCGCCTTTTCGTCGCCCGTGAAGCCATCGACATTGGCATAGAGCGCAAAAAACGAGTAGGTGTTGTAGAGCGTGCCGAAGAATTTGCGGCGCACCTCTTCCACGCCTTCGGCATCGAATTTCAGGTTGTCCCACGGCGACGAATTGGTCATCATGTACCAACGCAGCGGGTCGGAACCGTATTTTTCAATCGTCGAAAAAGGATCGACTGCATTGCCGAGGCGTTTCGACATTTTGTTGCCGTTTTTGTCGAGCACCAAGCCGTTTGAAATCACATTTTTGAACGCCACCGAGTGGAAAACCATTGTGGCGATGGCGTGGAGCGTAAAGAACCAGCCGCGCGTTTGATCGACCCCTTCGGAGATGAAATCGGCAGGGAAAGAGCCCTCCAACTCCCCAAGGGGAGAGTTTTTCTTGTTCTCGAGTGCATTTTCGATGGTCGCAATCACTCTGTCCATTGCTTTTTCCACCTCATCGTTTTTGAAACGCAATACGGAAAAGCCATGTTTTTCGATTACAGCAGTACGCAGCGCATCATATTCTTTTTGTTCTACAGTATCGTGATATTTTCCATCGACCTCAATCACAATTTTTTTCTGAATGCAAGCAAAATCTACAATGTATTGGTCGATGATATATTGCCTTGTAAATCGATGCTCCTTTGTTCGTAATCCTTTGAGATATTCCCACAATTTTGCTTCGGCAGCCGTTTCATTTTTCCGCTTTTCGGCGGCCAACTCCTTCAAGCGACCATACAGTATTGGATTCGCCTCCTTAAAGCCCCCTTGGGGGTTGGGGGTCTGGCAACTCTCGAACGGATAGTGAATTTGTGCGTAGGGCATCGATCCGCTGTCGAACCAAACATCTATCAGGTCGGGTTCGCGGTGCATGGGCTTGCCCGACGGCGACACCAGCACCACACTGTCGATGTAGGGGCGGTGCAGGTCGATATTTTTCGGGTCGTAATTCGCTTTGCTGTAGTCGCCTACGCGGAATTTTGGCCACGGATTTTCGTGCATAAATCCCGCAGCAATCGACTTTTCAATTTCTGCGAATAGTTCTTCTATCGAGCCGATGCAAATCTCTTCGCGACCGTCGTCGGTGCGCCAAATGGGCAGCGGTGTGCCCCAATAGCGCGAGCGCGAGAGGTTCCAATCGTTCAAGTTTTCGAGCCACTTGCCAAAACGCCCCGAGCCAGTCGATTCGGGCTTCCAGTTGATGGTCGCATTCAGCGCAATCATCTCGTCTTTCACGGCGGTGGTTTTCACAAACCAACTATCGAGCGGATAGTAAATCACAGGTTTGTCGGTGCGCCAGCAGTGCGGATAGTTGTGCAGATGTTTCTCGATACGGAACGCCAAACCTTGCTGTTTCAGCATCAGACAGAGGGCGATATCGAGCGTTTCGTCCTTGTCGGTGAGGTTCGGGTCGTAGGCGTTTTTCACAAATCGACCAGCAAACGCTTTGTACAAATCGACATTTATCTGCTGTTTCACAAAATCGGCGTCCAAATCTTCGAGCAAGAAGAATTTGCCCGTCATATCGACCATGGGGCGCGTGTCGCCGTTTTTGGTCGTGAAAGTCAAGGCTGGCACGCCCGCTTTTTTGGCAACGAAAGCGTCGTCGGCACCAAATGTGGGTGCAATATGTACAATGCCTGTGCCATCGTCGGTGGTAACATAATCGCCAGCGATGAATCGGAATGCGCCTTCGCCGGGATTTGCCCACGGAATGAGTTGTTCGTACTCGATGCCGACCAAATCGGTGCCTTTGCCGCGCCACAGCACTTCGGGCTGTTCGCCCAACTCTTTGGCGTAGGCGGTCAAACGCGCTTCGGCCAGCAGATAAACGGCCGCACGCTTTGTGTAAGGATTTTCGCCCACAACCGCCACATAGTCGATGTTTGGCCCGACGCACAAGGCGGTATTCGAGGGCAGTGTCCACGGCGTTGTGGTCCACGCAAGGGCGTAGAGCGGCAAGTTGCTGTCGATTTTTAGCGCGCAATTTGTAATTTTGAACTGCGCTGTGCAGGAGGTATCTTTCACATCGCGGTAGCAGCCCGGTTGGTTCAGTTCGTGGCTCGAGAGACCTGTGCCAGCGGCTGGCGAGTAGGGCTGAATGGTGTAGCCTTTGTAGAGCAGCCCTTTGTTGTAGAGTTGCTGGAGCAGCCACCAGAGCGTTTCGATGTATTTGTTGTCGTAGGTGATGTACGGATTGTCCAAATCGACCCAATAGCCCATTTTCTGGGTGAGTGCGGTCCACTCTTTGGTGTATTTCATCACTTCGCGGCGGCAAGCGGCGTTATATTCGTCCACGCTGATTTTTTTGCCGATATCCTCTTTGGTGATGCCGAGCATCTTTTCCACGCCGAGTTCTACGGGCAATCCGTGTGTGTCCCAACCCGCTTTGCGGCGCACTTGGAATCCGCGCATCGTTTTGTAGCGACAAAAAGTATCTTTGATGGTGCGCGCCATCACATGGTGAATGCCTGGCATACCATTGGCCGAGGGCGGTCCTTCGTAGAAGATGAATGTGGGGCAACCCTCGCGTTCGTCGATGCTGCGGTGGAAAAGCCCCTGCGCCTCCCATTGCGCCAGCATCTCCTTGTTGATTTCTGACAAGTCGAAATGGTCGTATTCGTTGAATTTTTTCATAGTCGCTTGCGTTTTACAAAACATCGTGTTTTAACCTGCAAAAGTAGGCATTTTTTTGCGAAATAGCAACAGCGACAGCGAAAAGTGCGAACTCGTTATCTCCGCCTCGACCGATATTGCTATTTCGCAAAAAATAACTACCTTTGCCATATGTTGCGGCGGCAGCGGAACATATTTTCTCTTTAACTAAGCATTAACTATTATTTCGCGTTTACCGAAAAACCGACCATTTTTTTTGGAGATAAACGGCAGAATAATGATGTAAGGCGTTTCGCAAGGAACACCTTTCCAAACGATATGGAATGCTTACACCAAAATGGTGTGGGTTTTTTAGTTTGGAAAAGGTCTCCTTGGTCGGTTGCCTTGGTACGCGATAAGAAACTCGCACTTTTTTCTTGTTGCGCCGTGATTGATAGTTGTGCGCAAAAACACTATCACCACATGGCGCAAAAAAAGCCTGAAAACTACAAGTATTTCGTAATGGGAGCATTACTCACATGCTTCTTTTTCAGTCCTGTCTGCATTAAGTTCATCGTTGCCGACTACGGCGAAACTTGGCTAAGTTTCGTCCGCCCACTATTGGTCTGCATGTGCCTGACGTCGGGCATTTTATGGATAAAGAACAAGGCGGTAAGCATAAGCCTGCTGTCCTTCTTCATGGCAATGACACTCACCGAATTGGTCATGGTCTGCAGTTTTGGGACCTACATGAGCCGCGACCATTTCATGGCACTGATAACGACAACGACCGAAGAGAGTGCGACATTTGCGGCGAACAATTTGGATGCGTTGTGGTATCTCATTCCCACGTTTTTGCTCTTCATGGGAATATGCGTTTTCTACGCCATGTCGCCAAACACCGCGTTCGCCATACGCTGCAAAACGTTTGCCATTTGCCTGTCCGCCATGCTATTGGGACTTCTACCCTATGAAAATATGGACAAGACAACAAGTTGGTACACATTCAAAGAGCAAATATTCCACAGCACGCTCGAAGTGCCGCCGTTGAACATCGTCCATCTTGGGAAAATCACCGCGCGGCAACTTTACAAGAGTGCGAAAAACAACGATTTTTCATTTCACTCGACACGCGCAAAAAACACGGAAGGAAAGGAAACGTATATTTTGGCCATCGGCGAATCGGTGCGCTACGCGAATTTCGCGCTAAACGGCCACTACCACCGCAACACAACGCCATTGATAGGCAAGCAGGACAACATCATCTTTTTCCAAAACTACTATACGGGAGGCTGCGCAACGTCCATTTCCGTCCCCATCATCATTTCACGCGCGACAGCAGACGAAAACCCCATACTATATACGGAAAAAAGCATCCTGCAACCGTTCAAGGAAAACGGCTTTACAACCGTCGTCATCAAAAGGGGGCTTTTCTGCCAGCCTTCGAGCGCATACCTCTACCAAGGCGTGGACTACGCCATCGACGCGGCATCCGATGCCGAAGTAATCGCAAAAATCGACTCGGTTTCACGGTTATACGAGAAGACATTCATCCTGTTCCAATTTTCAGGTTCCCACTGTTATTACCACAATTTTCCGAAAGAGTTCGACGTTTGGCATCCCAACAATCAATACGACAAACAGGCGGAAAGCGACAGCCTCCTCATCAATTCGTACGACAACACCATTCTATACACCGACTATTTGTTGAATGATTTGGTTGATACGCTGAAACAACGCGGGAAAAGCGCACTTTGGTATATGTCCGACCATGGGGAAACCATCACAGCCACCCAAGGGTGGCACGGCACCGTTTGCGACTCCAACGAATACCATGTACCCTTCTTCGTTTGGTATTCGGATTCGTACGGCGAGCAGAGCAAGGAGAAAATCGCCATGCTCCAAGAACACGCGGCAATGGCCACGCACGCGGAGAACATCTTCTACACCATTCTCGGAATGGCCGACATCGTGCTGCCGCCCGAATACCGGCGCACGGAATGGGACATTTCCTCCGCCTCGTTCCAAGTCCATCCACGAAAAATCTTTGTCAACGGAGAATCTCGACTAGTGGAATAAAATGCGCTGCGTGCCGAACAGATTTGTTCAGCACGCAGTGTTTTGGTAGCGGGACCGAGAATTGAACTCGGGACCTCCGGGTTATGAATCCGACGCTCTAACCAACTGAGCTATCCCGCCATCACTCCTAAAATTGAGCGTGCAAAGGTACACATTTTTGGCGAACCGACAAGCGGTTTTGCAAAAAAATGTTTTTTTAGTCGATTTTTGCAGCTATTGCGGCGGCTATTTCGGCCATTTCGTCGGCGGGCAGGTGCAGTTTGGCGTTGGCAAAATTCATATCGCCCTCGCGCTGCATCGGCACCAGATGCACATGCACATGCGGCACTTCCATGCCCAGCACGGCCACACCTATGCGCTTGCAAGGAATGGCAAGCCGCTGCGCTTTCGCCACTTTTTTGGCAAAAAGCATCAAGCCCGTGTAGGTTTCGTCGTCGAGATTGAAAATGTAGTCATCCTCCACCTTTGGCACAACCAGCGTATGCCCTTTGGCCAGCGGATTGATGTCGAGAAAGGCGAAATAGTGTTCGTCCTCCGCCACTTTGTAGCAAGGAATTTCGCCGTTGATGATGCGTGTGAAAAGCGTTGCCATAGTCGATTAGATTGAGATGGAGAGAATTTCGAGCCGCAGCAGCCCAGCGGGCACCTGAATTTCGGCCACATCGCCCACTTTTTTGTCGAGCAGCCCTTTGGCAATGGGCGTTGCAATGGCCAGTTTGCCCTCGCGGAAGTTGGCTTCGCTCTCGCTCACGATGGTGTATTCCATCTCTTGACCGTTGGCCACATTGCGCACACGCACGCGACTCATTATTTGCACCACATCGGTTTTGAGTTTGCTCTCGTCGATTAGGCGGGCGTTGGCTACACGCTCTTTGAGTTGCGAAATTTTCATTTCGAGCATGCCTTGCGCCTCTTTTGCAGCGTCGTATTCGGCGTTTTCCGACAGGTCGCCCTTGTCGCGCGCTTCGGCTATCTGGTGCGAAATCATCGGGCGTTCCACCATCTCCATGTGTTGAATCTGCTCCAACAACTTTTTGTAACCCTCTTCGGTCATATAAACTACTGCCATAACTTTGTTTTTTTAGATTTATGGTTTTTTTCTTGCATGGTGTAAAATAATGAAGAATCCCAACAGGCGTTGGAACCCCTCACAAATATATCGCTGCAAAGGTACGATTTTTTTTTGTTGTACCAAATTTTAGGGCGATTTTTTTGTCGGAAACTATGTGGGGCGCAAGGTGAGATTTTGAGAACATAGAGCATAGAATATAGAACATAGACTTTTTAATTGTCAATTATCAATTGTCCATTGTCAATTATTTTTACTATCTTTGCACATCGTTTTTGGGCGAGAGCCGGAATGTTGGAATCGGTAGACAAGACGGACTTAAAATCCGTTGAACAGTAATGTTCGTGTGGGTTCAAGTCCCACTTCCGGTACGAAAAACGAAAAAATGGGTTCGACTAACATCGAACCCATTTCGTTTGTTTGCTGCACTACCCTACTGCTGGCGTATGCAGTTACAATCGTGCACATCTTTGAAGCGCCAGCCCACTTTCAGGCCGAACATTATCGGTATGGTGCGTGTGGCAACGCTCGAATAGTAGCCGTTGTATTCGTACGAATCGGCACCTTGGATAGAGGAAAACAACCCCTTCGCATCGCGATTGATGTACATGTCGTAGAAACCGTGTTCGATGTAGGCGGCCAAATACATCTCGTTTTTCTTGTCGAGGCGAAGAATGGCGCCAAACATCACCTGACCGCTCAGCATGAAATTGGCTTGATTTTCGCCGCGCGGCAACAGCGCATTGTACTGACCGAAACCGTGTTGCGGCAGGTTTTTGAGCCAACGACCATTCTGACCGTTGTACACATCGGTGCCGCCCCATTGCGTGTAGAAACCTTTGGTAACGATATCGCCCTGCGTAACCTTGTAGCCAGTGTAGAACGGCAGATAGAGTTTGACACCAAACGAGGTGAACCAGCCCGAATGGCGCGGCCGTTGATGCTGATAGAAAATGCTTATCGGTATGGAGAACGAATACTGTTGCTGCCGTTCGGTCCAGTTGCTCACATCGGCGCGGAGCGTATAGGCACGCCCTTGGTCGTCGATAGCGGAATTGAATAGGCTGTCGTTCAGCACTTTCACACCTTGGAAGGTGGAGAAATTGAGGCCGAAACTTGCGCCCCACCCTTTGCGTGGGTGAAACAGCAACGAGTATTTTGCGCCCACATCGAATGTGCCGCCCGAAAATACGCCGTGCGCTTTTGCATTGCTGTTGTATGGCATCAACACTGCGCCGCCGCCCAGTTCGAGGTCGATGTAGGCTGGTGTTTTGGCCGATGCGGCTATGCTTGCCGCCACCCAAAGGCCGACGGCAAGCGCCACTCTTTTCGCTTTCAAAACTTTCATATCGTTTTCAAAAAATCTCTTTCGTATTGTTCTACTGTACTACAAATTTCTCGGTGATAACCTCGCCACTCTGCATGCTGATGCGCACCATGTAAACGCCTGCTGGGTAGTCGATAACAATGCCTGTTTCGGCTTCAACATTGTCGTTGATGTAGAGCATGCGACCGATAGCATCGACAATTTCGATGCGTGAGCCAAACAGCACTTCGGCAGAGAACGGCAGCATCACACGCAGCGTCTGATGGCGTTTCAGCGGGTTGGGCGAGATGGTTACATTCTGCTTGTTGTTGTACGACTTGACGCACGATGTAATCGACGAATTGCTGTTGCGATAAGCCACCACATAGTAGTCGCCGCCGAAGCCGCCCAGTTCGGAGTAGTACTGTTCTACTGCGCCCGTAATGCGTTCGCCGTTCTTGTACCACTGATAGGCAACAAACTCGTTATTCTTGTCGTTACATATCAGCACATCGTCCCATGCCTCCTCTATCATATCTTCGCCTACGCTGAATGTGAGGTCGTAGAAGCCGCTTTCGCAGCCGTTGCCGTTGGTGAGCGACACACGCACTTTGTAAACGCCTGTTGGCACATTGCTCGGCAAATCGATATAGATTTGGTCGCTGCTGATAGCGCCATCAATCACATTTTGGAAGCCTGCAGCCAGCGCCTCTTCGCTAAAGTCGAGCGTGTAGAGCGTAGGCATTCCGCCTGTAACGGTGAATGGCAGCAGTGCGTAGCGGTCGCCGCGGCACGAAGGCGGCGGTGTGCCAAACTTAACGCCCGGCGTTACGCTCTGATTAACAGTCTTCTGTCCAGAGCCCACAACGCCCCACGGCGTGAGCACATCGACAAAGTAGGTGCCCAACTGCGCCACATTGATAGTATCTTCTTGACTGATAACATTGCCTGCGTAGGTCCACGAGAACTGATAGCCTCCAATCAGCGAGCAGCCATCGACCCAAAGTTTGGCCGATTGTCCCGAGCAGACATAGGCAAGCCCAATCACTACAGGTTTGAACTCACGCACGGTTACCGATACAGTGATGGTGGTTTCGCAACCAGCATCGCTCATAGCGATGAGTTTGCAGTTGTAAATGCCAGCCGTATCGCGTTTGAATTCGTAGAAGTACTTGCGCGACACTTCACGACCATTTTCGTCGTACCAAGTGTACGACAGGGTCTTGTCTTTGGCTTCGAGGCGAATGGTCTGCTGTTCGTAGCAGATAGTGTCGCCCACCATTGGTTCGGGTTGCGGTTTCACACGGAGGTCGACCTTGATGGTGTCGCTCGTATTTTCGCAGTTGAGCGCATTGCGACCAATAGCCCAGTAGGTGATGGTAGTGTCGTATTCATAGTTCGGAATCAGCACAGTGATGGCTGGTTTCACCTCGCCAGTGCTCCAGCGATAGGTAACCGCATCGTCGTGCTTGCCAGTGAGCGTTACTGTAGCACCCGCACAAACATCGCGTTTGCCGTCGTTCACCACAATTTCGCCAGACTTATTGTCGGGATTCGGCAGCACATGAATTTTGACACTGCCAATGCTCTTGCAGTCGGTGCCGTAACTCTTGTTGGCACTCGATGTTGCTTCGACATTCCATGTCTGCGACTCTGTCGGTGGATTTATCTGTATGGCCGACGGTTTATTCGTCTGCTTTTCGCCCGTTTCCAGACAGTACCAGTTGTAGGTGCTTTCCGACGAACCTGTTACGCGTAGCGTTACCTTGCTGGTGCTACCAGCGCAGATAGCCAGCGAATCGGTAGTGCCATTGGCTGTTACAGTCAGTTTGTCCATCGGCACCACTTTCACCGTGAAGTTGCTCGTTACACTGCAACCGCTCTGGTTGGTTACCATCAGCGTGTAGGTGGTGGTGGCAGTTGGTGCTACCGTGATAGCCTGTCCCGAATAGGTTTGATCGTCGGTATTGCGCCACGAGTAGCGGTTGCCGTCGCCTGTTGCACTTCCTGTGAGGGTAATCTCCTTGCCTTGGCAAATGGTGGCTTCGGGCGGGTTGGTGTTGGTGTTGTAACCCGTGTAGTCGCCGCCTGTAGGCGTAATGGCTATGCCACTTGGTTTCTTGTTCACAGTAACATCGATGAATATGCGTCGGCTGCAACCAGCATCGTTGTAGAAATCGCAGTAGTACTCCCATTCACCTTCGGACGATTGAGTATGACTGAAGATGTTGCTCGTGCTGTTCTGGAGTTCTTTTGCTCTATTGTTGTCTCTGTCGTATTCACCGAACACATACCTTGTGTAGCCAGCGGTAGCTTCAATTTCGAATTTCGTATCGATGCAGGCGTTGGCGGTCGAGTCGAGCGACGAAATAACGCGCAGGTCGCTATTGCGAACCTCTGGCACGGAGTTCACGCGCACGGTGTGCGTTACTGGTGTCGAAGCGCACTCCTTGCTGTTGGCGGTGTGGTAAGCCGTCACGGTAAACTTAAATTCACCCGCTTTTTGCGGTGCAAATTTGAGCGGATTGCCCGCGAAGGTATTGGCAGCGCCATCGACCTCGTAATTCCAAACAAATCGTGTATTGTTCTTCTCGTAAGGAGTCGATGTGGCTGTCAGCGTGATGGTATCGCCACCTGCCGTTTCCAAGCAGAGCGATGTTGCGCCATCGATGCGAACCACAGGATTCGGATTCACCAGAATGGTGCGTTTCACGGTGTGTACACAGCCGCCAAAGTTGGTAACCTTCACATAGTAGGTGGTGGTTTTCAGCGGTTTCACCGTAATTTCGCGCGCATTGTTGTCGGTGTTGGCAGCATAAACAGTGCCTTGGTCGTCGCTCCATGCGTAGTTGGTGCGTGTCTGCTCGGCGGCGGTGAGTGTAATCGGCTCGCCAGCGCAGATGTATTCATCGTCGGGCAGGAGTGTGCCGTTGCTGGTAGTAGCAGCAATGGTTACATTGGTAGGTGCGTCCATTATCTGCACGGTGTGTGTTGCCGTTACTGGGCACTGCAAATCCGACAACAGCGTAGTGGTATTTTCGACAGTTACCGTGTAGGTGTGTGTCGAAACGGCGTCGGTGGTGAGCGGCAGTTCGGGCAAATAGCCAAGGTCGTTGCCTGCCTCGTCGGTCCAAGCGATGTTGTAGTAGAGGTCGTCGATAACTGTACCATCTTCCTGCACCACTTTCAGCGTAATGTCGGGCGTACTGTTCAAGCAGGCTACCGAGTTACCTGTCTCGGAATCGATGGTAGCGGACGACACAATTTTGATGCGCGGTGTTACCATCACATCGATGGTGTAGGTAGCAAAGCGCGTGCAGCCCGTTTCCAAGTTCTTGATTTCGAGTGTGTAGGTGGTTTTGGTCGATGGCGATACCCACACTTCGTTCGGTTTTTCGGTAACGGTAATGTCGGCATCGTCCTGATTTTGCGAGTACCACTTGTACGAGAACAATTTACCCGACAGCGCAGTGCCTTGCAAGCGGATAAGACGATCGGGGCAAACCTGCTGACCTGGTGTCAGTTGGTTGTTGGCGTTGTCGAACGCAACAATTGTCGGCACTGGCAGCGGTTTCACCCTTACAGTAAACTTGAGGTTCGTTGCGTCGGCTTGGCAGTGGCTTGCGTTGTTCTCTACCACCACTTCGTAGTTGTAGATGGTGTCGTTCTCATTTCCTACTGCACCCATCGGGTAGTCGGTGAGTGTGGCCGATGTTTCGCCACTCAACGCTGCGCCATTGCGCAACCATGTGTACTGCAGGTCGGCAGCATTGGTGCCATCGAGCGGTTTCACCGACAAGGTTATCGGGTCGCCAGCGCAGTAAACAGCGCCATCGGCAAGCGATTTTTCGAGCGTTACCTGCGGAATCTGGTTCACCACGATGGTGGTATCGACAGTGCGTGTACACCTCGTTTTAGTGTTATAAACCGTGTACATGTAGGTGGTCGTAACTTTCGGGGTAACTTTTATCTCTTGCGCCGAACCCATCGACTTGCCTTCTGCATACCACAGATAGCGGTAGGTAACAGCATCGTGTGGCTGGTCTTCGATGGCTTTCAGCGTAACGCTTGTTCCAGCACAGATGATGTTTGTACCTTCAAGAATCTCGATACTCGGCACAGGCATATTGTTCACTGTTACCTGCACCGTATGGTCTGCAGCAACTGTTGCACAACCTGTAGCATCGTTGGTAACAATAACATGGTACTTGGCATCGCTTTCTGGTATATCGATGTAGCGCGCCGTGTTGTTGGGTTGTTGTACATCGTCTTTGTACCATGCGAACGAAAGCCCCTCCAAAGTGCCATCGACACGGAACTCGACTGGCTGTCCGCCACAGATGAGTGTATCGTTGGCCAGCGTGTTGCTGCCTGTAACGAGGTTCACATTTGGTTTCTTGTTCACGATTATCGTTATCTGTCCCGTGCGCGAGCAACTCGTGTTCGGGTCGGTAATCGTATACGAGTAGGTGGTATTCTCTTTCGGTTTCACATAGATTTGCAGACCGCTTTGACCATTCACTGGGTCACCGTATGCATCGAGTTCACCCGTTACGCTCGATTCCCATCGGTAGGTAAAATCGGCGGTATTTTGCGTCTTTTCTTTCGCTTCGATGGTCAATTCGTTGCCTTCGCACATAGGCGAACTGCCAGTCGCTATTTCGATGGTTGGATCTGGCACATAGAGCATCTTCACCGTCTGCTCAAGCGTAGTTGGGCAGTCGTAGCCCTTGCGGCGCACCTCTACCTTGTAAGTGGTCGGTTCGCTGCCTGTTACATTTGGTATCGAAGTCATATTTTCCCAGTCGGGCATTTCTGTTTCGTTAGCCCACCACTTGGTAGTAAGTTCGTATGCCTCTGTGGTGTTCACATTCAGTGTGAATGGATCGCCAGCGCAAATGGTGCCATCGTCGCGTACGGTGGTTGGATATTTCACCTCGAGTGTGGCTTTTGGCAGCAGGTTCACGGTAATGCGCAGCGTGTCGGAGCGCGAGCAAAGCGTAGTCTTATTGGTTACAGTGTAGGTGTAGGTAGTCGTGATGGTTGGATTAACCGTGATATTCCCGAGCGTCGGGATTGTGATAACCTCACTCGGATTGCTACTGGTCCACATGTAATCGTATTTGAGCGGCTCTTGCGCTTCATACGCCTTCAACTCTACGCCCTTGCCTTCGCAAATGGTATAGATGTCGCCCACGCTGTAGATTCTCGGACTTTGCACTTGACTAACCACGATTTGGGTGTCGAGTGTCAAGTCGCACAGCGCATTTTTCACTATTACTTTGTATTCCGTCGAAGCATCGGGTGCGTCCTTCACGGCCAGTTTGTCGGCCCAGTCGGCCATCGGGTTGCCGCCCTTGTACCACAGGGTTGTCAAGCCGTCGGTGTCGCCCACCAGACGCAGCGTTACCGAGTCGGTTTGGCAGATGCGGTTGTCCACAGCACCTTCGGGATAAACA
This sequence comes from Erysipelotrichaceae bacterium, assembly GCA_963633255.1. Classification (GTDB taxonomy): domain Bacteria; phylum Bacteroidota; class Bacteroidia; order Bacteroidales; family Paludibacteraceae; genus W0P28-013. The sequence goes on along the minus strand of CAVGYO010000003.1, from coordinate 24,340 downwards.
ACTGCCAGCGTTACATTCGGCCGTTTGTTTACGGTAATCGAAATGCTATCGGAGCGCGAGCAGCCTGTCTTCGGGTCGGATACCGTGTAATAGTAGGTGGTCGATGTGGTCGGATATACTGTCAGTGTCCGTTGGGTAGAATCGGCAAATACTTCGCCTGCTGGCTGCGATGTCCAGCGGTAGATGTAATCAAATTCTTGTGGCAGTTTGCCGCCCAACTCTACTGGCGTACCAGCGCAGTTCACCTGTTCGCCAGTGCGAATCTCGAGCGTTGGGTCGGGCAGGTAGTTCACTTTCAAATCATAGGTGAGTACTATCGGACACTCGGTGTTTTTCACCGTAATTTCGTACGATTCGTTTCCTACTGGTTCGTAGTCGCGTATCAAGAATTGGTCTGCCCACTCGGTTACGATAGTGCCATTGCGTTTCCACTGTACGCTCAAGCCTTCGGTGGTCCTATAGAGCGTATCGACTATCTGCAAGTCGATAGTTTCGCCTCGGCAGATGGTGTCTTTGGCCGGTGCATCTACACCATTTACTTGCAGTTTCGCTGCTGGGCGCGGCTTCACGGTGATGGTCATCGTCGCCGCGCGTATGCAACCCATCGCATTGGTTATCACCAGTTTGTAGGTGGTGGTCTGCTGCGGGAAGTGTGTCAGCATCTGGCTGTTTGTCTGTACAATGGTGTCGTTACCATCTTTGGTGGTGGCGTACCATGTCATCGGGTAGTCGTTAAAGTTGTAGTTACCCGTCGAATTTTGGCCATATAGTACCACTTGGTCGCCCTCGCAGATGGTTTCGGTAGTGCCGCTTGCAAGGTCTATTTTCGGCTCTGGCACTGTGCTTACCTTCAACTTGCGTGTGATAATCGTGTCGCACTTGTTGAAACTGGTTACCTTGGCGTAGTAGATGTAGTCGCCTTCGGTTGGTGTGTCGCTGTAAGTAGCACCGCCCGTCTGTTCGCCCAACTTGTTGTTGAGGTTGTCGTACTTGGTCCACACAATGGTGTAGTCGGCAAGCGTTGTGATGGGACTCAAGTTCGTCATATCGAGCGTGTAGGTTTCGCCCTCGCACAACTGTTCGCTTGGCGTAGAAACCTCAACCAACGGCATTGCCCGTACCACCACGGTGGTATCCGCTATACGGCGGCAGCCCGAGTAGTTGTCGATCATGTAGAAGGTGTAGGTTTCTGTAGCGGTCGGCGTTATCTTCAGGTCTTTGTTGTTCTTGGTCAGCGTGTCGGTGTCGTGCAACCAGCCGTAGGTGTAGTTGAGCGTGCTCCAGTTGTTTTCTACGGTTGTAGCAGAGAGCCACACCTCTTGTCCAGCGCAAATGGTGTCCTTGTTCGAGCCGGGGAATGTAATCGACGGCCTCGGCACGGAGTTCACACGCAAGCGGCGTACGATAGTAGTGTCGCACTTGCCATTGTCGATAACGGCTTTATACTCGTATTGACCCTTGATTGGATAATCGGTGAAGGTGTTCACACCGTTTTTCGTCCAGCCTGGCACAAATGTACCGTTGTCGTACTTCTGCCACGATATGCCATAACCATCGGCACCTTGCAGCGTGAGTGTGAACGGTTCGTCTTCGCAAATCACTTGATTATCAGGCTCTACGATGCTCACTTGCGGAATTTTGTTCACCACAATGATGGTGTCGTACGAGTCGATGCAGTGGTTGGCAAGGTCTTCTATTACCAGCGTGTAGATGGTGGTTTCGCGCGGTCTCACGGTTATCTCTTTCTGATTTACCGATTCCGAAATCGTGTCGTTGCCCACTTTCCATACAAAGTTCACATCGCCTGCCGTGAAACGCCCTTCGTCGTTATTGGCACGCAGCGTAACCGCTACTCCTTGGCAGATAGTATCGGTGGTGGTGCCCAAAATCTGTATCGATGGTTTCGGCACGCGCACCACGGTGAGCGTGTGTTCGAGCACAGTCTGGCATTTTGTGATTTGGTTGGTGAGTGTAGCGCGGTAGATATACGGACTAGCATCGGGTTTGTCGGTAATGCTCGTCCGGCCATTCCAAGCCGAAACATCTACAACCGTGCCGTTGCGCAGTTTCTCCCATACGATGGTCTGCCCTGTTACATCGCCTTCGATGGTGAGTTCAAAACCGTCGGTTTCGCAAATCGTTGTGGGTGCCGTAGCAAAGTTCACCTTCGCTTGCGGATTGACATAGACGATCTGCTGCTGCTCTTGGGTGCAACCCGTCTTCACATCGGTAATGGTAAGCGTGTAGGTGGTGGTTACCGCTGGTTTCACGCTTATCTCTTGTTGATTGGCATTTTCGATGGTTGCGCCCGTGTTGTTTACCCAAGCGTAGGTGTAGGTGCTGCCCGCAGGCGCATCGGAGGCGCGCAAGGTTACCTCGGTGCCTTCGCAAACCTGAGTACTAGGCGTTACGTCTTCGATGTAAGCATTCGGCCGTGCCGATACATAAATCCAGATTGAATCACGCTCTACGCAGTTGGCTTCGTTATACACATCTACCCAATATATGTAGGTGTTCACGGAGTTGTAGATAGGCGTGGTTATCTGTTGCGATTCGGCGGTGGTGCTCCATTTGAACTTGGTGCCGCCAGTGGCTTCGAGTATCAGGCTTTCGCCCACGCAAATGGTGTCGGTAGCCATCTGTTTGCCGTTGATTTTTGGTATCGGTTTGGCATAAGCCAATATCTTGTGGCATACCTCTTTGCTTTTGCAGGTATTGGCATCGACCGAGGTTACACAGTAGGCGGTACTATCGACGGTGTTGGTCGGATAAACCCACACTTTGCTGTTGTTGACCGAACCGCGGTCGGTGGCCTCTTTCCATGTGCCGCCCGTCCAACTATAGGTGTTGGCAGTGCCGTTGGCATCTTCGACACTCAACAGCACGCTGTCGCCAACGCACACTTGCGTATTGCCCGTGATTTTCAGTTTCGGCAGCGGATTGACGGTAACCGTGTATTCCACTTTTTCGACGCAGTTGTTCTGGTTGGTGAGCGTAACGCTATATATGGTCGTTGCGGTCAGCGATTTGATGGTGCGTTTTGGGTTGGTCGAGCCGTCGTCCCATACCATGGTGCAAGTGCCGCCTGCAAGATCAGAAGCGGTCAGCACCACATCGTCGCCTTCGCAAATCGGGTTGTGGTCGGCGGCAATCTGCGGTTTCGGTGCATCGAGAATCGTTACTTTATGCCCAGGATTTACCGTGAAGGAGCAACCTTTGTCGTTGTAAACGGTCAAGTAGTAGGTGTCTTCGGTTGCCGTTGGACTTACCGTAACACTCGAGTTGAAAGCAAATGGCGTCGGGTTGGCGTTGGTTGTCCATTCGTAACGCGTTACATTCACTGGATTGTCGGCTTGCAGTTGCAGCGACTGTCCTTCGCAAACCTGTCCATCGCCCTTAATCGCTACCGATGGTTTGCCACTTACAGGCACTTCTACACTGCCCGAGGCGGTGCAGCCCTCTTGCGTGGTTACCTCCACAATGTATGTGCGTGTGGCGGTGATTTTGGCCTTCGGCACAGTGGCGGTGGCAGTATTACCCAGAATGTCGGTCGGGTCGTCGGCGGCATACCACTTGTAGGTTTTGAATAGGCGACCTTCCGAGTCGTTGCTGACAGTGGTCAGGTCCAAATCGTCCTCGCTGACACCAGCCGCATCTAAGCAGATGAGTGCAGGTGTTGGCGTAACCTTAAGTTGTTGTTGCGGAATGACATTGACTGTAACCGTGGCCGTAGCCGTGCAACCGAGCGGTGCTGGTGTGGTGGCTGTAACGGTGTAGGTGGTCGTAGTGGTTGGACTAACCTTTACCACATCGCCACTGGCGCCACCGCCGCCGTTCTCGCTTGTCCAAGTGATGGTAGTGCCTTTTGGACAGTTGTTTTTGGCTGTCAGATAGAGTGTTGCCTCTGTGCCGAAGCAGATAGTGGTGTCGGTGCAGAGTGCCAATTCGGGCAGCGGCACGGCTTTCAGTTTGATATTGACTGTGGTGTCGCAGCCGCCTGGCATGGTTATCTGGCAACTATACGGTTCTTCGCCAACTGTAGTCGGTGTGATGGTCTGCGTGGCGGCTGTTGGGTCGGTAATGCCTACACCTGTCCACAGGAAGGTTGCGCCTGTGAGCGAAGAGCCTGCAGTCGGAATCACAGAGAGTTGCTTCGCCGAACCAACGCATACCGAATCGATGGCGTTAGCCCCCTCTATGCCATTGATAGTGAGGTCGCTCGGTTTCGCATACACCTTAACTGTAAAGGTTGCTTCGCTTTCGCAGTTGTTGTCGTAAACGGCTTTCACAATGTAGACATACTCTGCCGATGGTTGACCGTTTGGCACTTCGTCGGTAGGATTGATGCTTGCCTTACCGTCGAATGCGGTCATTGCTTCGCCGTTGCGCGTCCATTCGTAGTAACTCAAGTTGTTGCCAATAGCGTTCAGCACATACGGTTTACCAGCGCAAACCTCGGCTGGTCCTTCGATGGTTACAAACTCGTTCACCTTGAGTTCGATAGTGGCGGTCTGCGCACACCCCGAAGCACTTGTTACCGTTACTTCGTAAGTGGTGGTGGCAGTCGGGTTCACAGTGATGTCGCGCGATGTCGAGCCAGTGTTCCACTTGTAGGTATAAATAAGTGTCGGTGTCGATTCTGGTTCGGCAGTCAGTTTCACGCGTGTGCCAGCGCAGATGTTTGTGCCATCGCCAGCACCCTCGCCTGCAATTATCGATGGTGTGATTTTAGCAGCGGGCAGTGCTTCGGCAGCGATGTTGATAACAGCATCTTGCTTGCAACCAGCCTTGTTGGTGGCAGTTACGCGGTATTCGCCAGCAGCGGTTGCGGTCAAATGCGTTCCCTTAGTACCGTCGGCCCAAACGAATGTTACATCGGGATCGGGGTCAGAGACTTCGAGTTCTATTGTACCGCCGTCGCAGATGATGTTGGCAGGTACCGACGAGGTGATAGTTGGGGTTGGTTTTGGTGTAACTACCAGTTCGTACTCTTTCGGTGCGCTCTTGCAGCCGAGTTTCGAGATGGCTACCACATAGACTTTCCGTGTGTAGTCCAAATTGTTGAATGTGTAGGTTGCTGTACCTTCGCCACCGGGCAGCGGCACAGTACCCAAATCGTCCTCGTACCAGTTGTATTTGCCATTGATGCCTGCGCCCGAAGCGGTGAGTGTTACCGCGTTGTCGCCAGCACAAAGCACATCGGTCGAAGGCGTAACGGTTACATCGGGCAGTGCGCTAACCACAATGTCGATAGTGGCTTCGCTGGTGCATTCGTTCACATCGGTGCAGACTACCGTGTAGGTGCTCATGCCCACTACGGCGGGCGTTACGGTAATCTCTTGGGTGGTTTCGCCCGTATTCCACTTATACGATACAAAGTTATTCGGCACATTCGATACGCTCAGCGTCGAAGATTCGCCCAAGCAAATTTGGGCTGGACCGTCAATCTTCGGGTCTTCCAATTTATTGACGGTAATTGTGTGCGTAAGTGTTGTAGAGCAGGTGCCATCGAACACTTCGACTTCGTAGGTGGTGTTGTTTATCGGTTTGACGGTTTCGGCCAAGTTGGTCGAGTTGTTGTGCTTCCAACGGCAGGTGTAGGTGCGTCCGTCGTCGGAAACAACCGTCAGGGTTGTCGCTGTTTCGGAGCAGACAACTGTCGGGCCGTCGATGTGTACCTTGGGCAGTTGCACTACTTCCACGGTAAATTCGGCCTCGCTGGTGCAACCGTTGGCATTGGTGGCCTCCACAGTGTAAGTGGTGGTCAGCGCAGGCGTTTTGGTAATTTGTTTCGTGATTTCGCCTGTACTCCACACGTAACTATTGCCACCCGAGGCAGTCAAGGTTACCGATTCGCCACGGCAGATTTTGGCAGTACCTATAATGGTCGGCTTCGGCAAGTCGTTCACCGTTACTTTGTACGACACATCTTTCGAACAGCCGTTGGCATCGGTTACGGTAACGGTGTAGGTGGTGGTCTGTGTAGGTGTAACAGTGATTTTGCTCAATGTTTTGGCTGCGCCTTCGATGCCTTGCCACAGATACGATATGCCGCCCGTGGCTTCGAGTTCAACACTTTCGCCCAAGCAAATAGCACTCTTGCCTGTGATTTGTGCCGCTGGCAGATCGGTGATATTGACCGTAAATTCTGCTGGTGTTGGATTTTTGCAAGTACCATTCGAAGCCCAAACTTTGTATGTGGTGGTTTTCGATGGTTTCACCGTGATAGACGCACCTGTTTCGCCCGTACTCCAAGTGTATGTTGCGCCAGCCACATCGCTGGTAGCGGTCAATTCTACACCGTCGCCGCCTTTACACATATTGCTTGCGCCAGTTATCTTCGGCGTTGGCAGTTTGGTAACATTGATGGTGATGTCTTTCGAACTTTGGCAACCAGCCTTGTTGGTGGTGGTTACGGTATAAATGGTGGTTTGCGTCGGATAAACAGTTACCGTTTGGTTTTGCTGTTGCGTTACATCTACATTGCTGCTCCACTGATAGTATTTGGCTGCGCTCGATGTCAGTACAACCTCGCTACCAGCGCAAACGGTGGTGGCAGATGCCGTGATGGTTGGTGCTGCCACTTGCGTAACATCGACAGTGGTTTGCGCCACACCAGTGCAACCATTAGCATCGGTTACGGTAACGGTGTAGGTGGTTTTCTCGGTAGGCGATACACCAATGCTCTGCAAGTTCGGGCCTTCTTTACCCGTACTCCAAACATAGTAACTGTAGCCAGCGCCAGCGCGCAAGGTGGTAGAATTGCCCACACAGATTTCGGCGTCGTCGGCAGTGAGTGTCGGTGCTGGTAGCGCATTGACAGTAACAGTAACCGACTGAGATGCTTGGCAGTCGCCCACCGTTACAGTTACTCCATAGTCTTTTGTAGCCGATGGATTAACAGTAATGGTTTTGGTTTTTTCGCCTGTAGTCCACAGATAACTGTCTGCAGTTGGTGCAGAAAGCGTGGTGCTGCTGCCTTTGCAGATGTTCAGATTACCACTGATGGTGGCATCGGGTTTGCGCCCGACCACTAGGGCATAAGTGGTCTCTATCTTACAGCCGCTTGCGTTGTAAACCGCCACTTTGTAGGTGGTTGTGCCGTAGGCAGCATTGGTTATGGTGTAGTGTTGATCGACAGCACCGGGTATTTCGGTATTGCCTACATACCACTGCCACTGCACACCGTCGGAAGCCGAGAGTGTAACTTCGTCGCCTTCGCAAACAACGGCTTTGTCGGCTGTGATTTTGGCAATAGGCAGTGCCAGCACTTTGATGTCGATAGTGGCGGTTGCTTGACAGTTGCCTGCGCCAATCACTGTAACTCTGTAGGTGGCATCGGCAGTTGGATTAACAGTTACCGAGGCACTGCGGCTGCCATCGTGCGCCCACAAGTAGGTGTATGTGCCAGTGGTGCCGCCCGAAGCGGTGAGCGTTATCGGATCGCCACTGCAAACGGTGGTTTTGCCTGTGTTTGTCGTGATTTCGGCCTGCGGAATCGGATAGACTTTGATAGTGCCGTAGTAGCGGTCGGTGCAGCCGTTTGGCAGCGTAACTTCTACCCAATAGTCTTTGTCGCTTATCAGATTGTCGAATGTGGCGGTGCGCTCTTTCGAACCATTGCTCCACACATAAGTACCACCATTAGGCCAAACGGTAAGTGTGGCAGAACTGCCAGAGCAAACCTCTTTGTCGCCCGATATAGAGATGGTCGGTTTCGGATTTACCGTAACTGTAACCTGCGCTTGTGCTTCGCAGCCAGTGGCTGTAATGCGACCCGTTACCGTGAATGTGGTGCTTGCATCGAGTGCAGCCGTGGTGTATGTTGCACCAGGGGTGCCATCGCCCCAAGTGTAGGTATCGGCACCATCGGCTGTGATCACAGCCTTTTCGCCAGCACAAATTTCCAAATCGCCATCGAAAGTGATGACTGGTTTCGGATTGACGGTTACGGTGTGCGAAGCAGGATCGCCCACGCAGTTGCCAGTGCGCGGTGTTACGGTGTAAGTGGTTGTTTTTACTGGGTTCACAGTGATAGACGCACCTGTTGCGCCCGTACTCCAAGTGTAACTTTCGGCACCCGAAACAGTGAGTGTAACTGGCTTGCCTTCGCAGACAGCGGCATCGCCCTTGATAACTGCTTTTGGAAGCGCATTGCGTTTAACTTCTACCGATGTGCTGGCTTTGCAACCGTTGGCATCGGTCAGAGTAACTTCGTAAGTGCCTGCAGCATTGACGGGGATGGTCTTTTCGATGCTACCTGTACTCCACACCACAGTGCCATCGCCAACTGCCGTCAGTGTGGTGCTACCGCCTTCGCAGAAGGTCAGGTTACCACTAATGCTTACCGATGGAACAGCGTTTACATATACCGTGTGGCTCAACCGCTGCGTGCAGCCGTTTGCGCCCGTAATGGTTACCCAGTAGGTGCCTGTTGTTTGAATGTTCGAGATGACTAATTTCTCGCTGTCGTAGGCGTTGTCGTCCCATTTGTAGGTTTTGCCACCGTTGGCAGTGAGTGTTACATTTTCGCCTTTGCAAACCTTGCCGGGACCAGCAATCGAACCGCTTACTGGTGTCAAGTAGGTAACGATAGCCGTAGCGGTTTCTGTGCAGCCGCCTTGACCAGTTACTGTAACGGTATAATTGCCCGCTTGATAGATATCGACACTTTGGGTAGTAGCACCAGTGCTCCAACTCCATGCTACTGCGTTCGGGTCATTCACCGTCAGAGTGGTGTAAGAGCCTTCGCAAATTTCGGTAGCGCCAACGATTGTCGGGTTCGGTTTGTCGTAAACCTTGACGGTAACACTGACAGTTGTTTTGCAGCCGTTGGCATCGGTGCCAGTTACTTCGTAGTAGGTGTCGGCGGTAGGATTAACCGTAATCGATGGATTGGAACCATAGCCATTCGCCCAAGTGTAATTGACTGCGCCGCTGGCCGTCAGTGTAATGGATTCACCTTTGCAGATGGACAATTTACCCGTATTGCTCGATATGTTTATCGTGGGCGGCGTATTCACTGTGATGCGTTGCGAAGCCGTGCTTTCGCAGCCATTTTTCTTACCTGTAACGGTGTAGGTAATGTCCGATGTTACAGGCACTGTGATGCTTTGTGTTTTTTCGCCATTGCTCCACACATAGGTGGTGGCGCCTGTGGCTGTCAGGGTTACATATTCGCCTTTGCAAATGGTTGTTGCCGAGGGGGTGATTGCCACATTCGGCAGGGGGTTCACCGTGATTGTTTTCGCTACTTGTGCGCTTTGGCAGCCATTTTTGTAGGCTATCACGGTGTATTCGGTTGTATTGTCGGGTGTTACAGTGATAGATGCGCTCGTTGTGCCGTCGCCCCACCTGTAGGTGTCGCCACCCGTGGCAGTCAGGGTTACTTGGTCGCCCACGCAAATTTCGGTCTTATTGGCCGTGATGTTGGCTACAGGCAACGGATTTACAGTAATGGTTATCGTCTTTGTTGTTTTGCAGCCGTTGGCATCGGTGGCGGTAACAGTGTAGTCGGTGGTGGCAGTCGGGCTTACCTTAATGGTTGCTCCTGAGCCAATACCGTCAGCCCAGACATAGTCTTTCGCACCCGAAACGGTGATGGTAGCAGTGCCGCCGTGGCAGATAGTGGTTTCGCCAACAAAAGAGAGTGTCGGTTCGGGCATCACAGTTACTGTGTGGCTAACACGCTTGCTGCAACCCGAGGTGTTGTCAGTCACTTTTACCCAATAGGTGGTAGTGGTGGTTGGGGTTTCATTGATACTAGCGTTTGTACCCAATCCATTGTCCCAAAGATATTCGTTGCCGCCAGTAGCGGTCAGAGCGACGGACTCGCCAGCGCAAATGGTGGTTGTGCCGTCAATCAGGTCGTTGATTTTTGCTACGATAGATTTGGTCTTCACGGTGTGTTGCGCTGTGGCTGTGCAGCCGCCTTCGCCCGTGAGGGTTACGCTGTATGTTCCCGCGTTCGACACTTTGATAGAGGCTTCCGTGGCACCGGTGTTCCACCTGAATGTGCCAGTACCAGTGGCGGTCAGGGTTATTTCGCCATCTTCGCACACCTCGGTCGGACCCGTGATACCAACCGCTGGTTCGGAATAAACATTCACCGTAACTGATGTGGTGTTTTTGCAGCCGTTGGCATCAGTACCCTCTACGGTGTAAACCGTCGTGGTGGTCGGCGAAACGGTCAGTGTGTTGCCTGTAGATGTGCCGCCCAACCAACTCCAAATGTAGGTGCTTGCGCCCGAAGCGGTGAGTGTTGTCGATTTGCCAATGCAAATGTCCATCGTACCAGAAACATCGATGGTCGGTTTCTGATTGATGGTGATGATGTACGCTACTTGGTCGCTCCAGCAGCCGTTGGCGTTTTTGCCTTTCACCCAAACGGACATTTGGTCTGTGCCAGTTACGGTGTATTGGGCTGTCTGCGAAGTTATGCCATTGCTCCAAAGGTATTCCGTACCGCCTTTGGCCGTCAGTGTTACAGTTTCGCCTACGCAAGCGGTGGTTGAGCCAGAGATGCTGACCTTCGGTTTGTCGTAAACAGTGATGGTTTGCGAGGTGGTGGTAACGCAACCTGCCGCATTTTTCACTATTATATTATATGGTGTAGTTGCAGTGGGTCGTACATTGAATATACCGCTTGTGTTGGTTTCGCCGCCACAGGTGTATTCCGTGCCGCCTGTGATGGTGATGGTAGCCGATTCGCCAGAGCAGATGGCCGCCGACAATGGTTCTACATTGACGGTTACGGTCGGTTGCTCGTGTACATTGATGGTGATGTAGCCATCGGCTGTGCAGCCCGCAGCGTTGGTGGCGGTAACTCTATATTGCGTTGTAGTCGTCGGAATAACAGTAACGCTCGCGCCTGTTCTACCCAAGTCGGGCCATTCAAAGGTAACTCCTGTAGCGCCCGAAGCGGTCAAGGTTACAGATTCGCCTTTGCAGATGTCGGTCTTGGTTGCAGCAATGGTCGGCGCAGCCAAGGTCTTCACGGTTACGGTTTTCGATGCGGTGGCTTTGCAGCCGTTGGCGTCGGTGAGGGTTACGGTGTAATTGCGTGTTACGGTCGGTGTTACAGTGAGTGTGGCCGTTGTAGTGGTGCCGTCGTCCCATAGGAATGTACCAGAACCGTAGGCGGTCAGAGTTACAGATTTCCCAGCGCAGACCTCGTCGGGGCCGTCTATCGTTACCGATGGTTTGGCATTGACGGTGATGTTTTTCTGGACGGTCTGTGTGCAGCCGTTGATGTCGGTCAATGTCAGTTGGTAGATGTGGTTGTCGGTTGTCGGAGTTACGGTTATTGTGTTGGTCTCTTCGCTTGTGCTCCATTTGTATGTGCCTGAGCCTGTGGCAGTCAGGGTTACCGTTTCGCCAGCGCAAACCTTATCTGGACCAGTGATTTTGGCGTCGGTGGGCAGGTCGCACGCTGTTACGCGGACGGTGCGCGAGGCCGAGCAGCCGTTTGTGGTGATAGTCAGTGTGTAGTCGGACGAGGTTTGAACATTGGTCAAGTCCAAGGTTTGGCGCGTGCCAAGCACGGTGGTGCCTTGTTTCCATTCGTAGGCATCGGCCGAACTTGCTGTCAGTGTAGTGTTCAAGCCTTTGCAGACATTCAGATTGCCCGATATGGTCGGCACATCTACGGTATTGACCGTGAGTGTGTGCGAGGCTGTCGATTTGCAGCCGTTGGCATCGGTTATTTCGCAAGTGTAAGTGGTGGACGAACCAGCCGTTACAGAGGCTGTGTTACCACTGCCCAAGCCGTGCGACCAACTCCAAGCCGTGCCGCCAATTGCTGTCAGCGTTACAGTTTCGCCTACGCAAGCGGTGTTTGGACCAGAGATCGACACAGCTTCGGGTGTGAGAACAGTAACTTTAATTTTCGCCGTGGCCGAGCAGCCGCCTTCGTTGGTGGCGGTAACTGTATATTCGGTGGTGGTAAGAGGCGTAACCACTATTTCGTTGATTTCCTCGCCCGAACTCCACGCATACGATTTCAAACCGGGCGTAGCGGTCAAGGTTGTCGATTGACCTTTACAGATGGTAGCGTTGGTCGCTGCAATGGCTACCGTAGGCACGGCAGATATGGTCAGACTGACGGAGAGCGACTTCTGGCAACCATTGGCGTCGAGCACAGTGGCGGTGATTGTTTTTTTGCCTATGTCGCCCGATACTGCTGTGTATGTATAATTCGGTGTACTCGAACCATTGCTCCAACTTACAATGGTGCCATTGTTGATAGTCAATGTGCGGGAATCGCCTACGCACAGGTTCAAATTGCCATCGGCAGTGATGGTCGGCTCCGATGTGGGCGTAAGTTTAGTAACAGTATGTTCAACCACGCTTTCGCAATCGTTGGCGTTGAATACCGAGATGGTGTAGGTAGTAGTGGCTGTTGGCGTTGCGGTGAACACACCTGTGGTGTTCGTTGTGCCGTTCATTTCGTAGCGCACACCGCCCTTCGCCACAATGGTAACCTTCTCGCCTTCGCAGAATGTGCTGGTCGAAGCGGCGTTGTCGATAGAGGCAGTGGGTTTATCTACTACTGTTATTGTTTTGTAGATTCGACCTGTGCAACCATTGGCGGTAACATCGACATAGTACTGCACATTGCCGCTGGCGTTTGGCGTTACCGAGATTTTGTTTGTGCCCGATGTTCCATTGCTCCAAGCCCAAGCGGTAGCACCCGCCACATTCACTTCGAAGGTTACTTCATTGCCTACGCAAACCACCTCGCTCGAAGCCGTGATAACGCCCGTCGGGATAGGATTTACGGTTACGGTTACAGGTGTCGGCGACAGTTTGCAACCGCTCGGATAGACAATATCAACCGAGTATTCGGTGTTGGTGTAGAGTGCTGGCGTTGTTATCGACTGTGTTTTTTCGCCATTGCTCCACAAATAGGTAGTTCCCGATTCGCCTGCTGGCGCATACAGTGTGGTAGAGCCGCCACTGCACACCGATGTTACGCCAGTGATTTCGCCCGTGGGCTGTGGCGTTACCGAGAAGGTGTGTGTCTGCGTGGTGCCGCAACCAGTCGCTGGCGTTACTGTTACCGAAACGGCTGTTTCGCTCACTGCTGGCGTGAATGTGAGTGTGGCATTGCCATTGCTGAGCGTGCCAGTTTTCGACCATGTGTAGGTGCTGCCGCTGGGCGCACCACTGGCTGTTACGGTTATTGTGCCGCCCTCGCACACCGAGTTGTCGCCCGTGAGTTTTATCGAAATGGGCGTGTTCACAACAATCTGCTGGTAGGCTTTTGCCGTGCAGCCGTTAGCGTCGGTTACTGTGAGTTCGTAAGTGGTGGTGGCAGTTGGATTCACATGAATGGTGGTGGCAGTGCCAAAATTCTGCACTCCGTCGCTCCATTGGGTGATGGTGCCGTAGTTCGATGCGGAGAGTGTAATCGACTCGCCAGCGCAAATGGTCGTTTTGCTTGCGTTGATGGTCGGCACTGTTGGCGTGCTTTGGGTAACGGTTACCTCTGCCAATTTTGTGGAACAAGAGCCGTTCGACACGGTAACAAAGTATTTGCCCGCCGTCGATACGGTGATGGTGCGCGTGTTTTCGCCTGTGTTCCACAAGTAGGTGTAGGTCTGATCGGCTGGCGAAACGGGGGCGGCCAGCACAGTGCTACCGCCTTGGCAGAACGACAATCCGCCGGTGATTTCGCCCGTAGGAGTAGCCAACACGGTTATATTTTTAATTAGGGTGTAGGTGCAACCGCTAGCGTCTTTCACGGTAACGGTTACCTGTTTGCTCACCGAAGCAACGATTGTAACCACATTGCCAGTTACTGTGCCGTCGCTCGAGGTGATGGTGCTGCCCGTGGGGGCGTTCACTACGGTGAGTGTGATAGCATCGCCTACGCAAGCGGTGGTTTTCGATGCGGTCAGGTCGAGGTTGGTCGGCTCTGGCGCAACGGTGATGAGTTGCGATGCTGTCGATTCGCAGCCGTTGGCGTCGGTTACGGTTACAGAATAGAGCGTTGTGGTGGTCGGTTTGGCGGTAATCTCTTGCGATGTTTCGCTTGTGGGTTCCCACTTCCACGACTTACCAGCCGAGGCGGTGAGTTTCAGACCAACGGTGGCATTCGGGCAGAGTGTAGTGCCTTCGGGTGTCGCGATGTCGGCCGCAGTGGGCGTATTCACCGAAACGGTAGCGGTTCGGCGTATGGTGCAACCGTTTTTGGTTACATCTACAAAGTAGTTTCCTGCTGTCGATACATCGATATATTGTGTGTTTGCGCCATTGCTCCACACATACGACTCGCCCACAGGAGCGGTCAGTCGAGTGCTTTTGCCTTGACAAACAGTGAGCAGACCGCTAATTTCGCCCGTAGGTCCGTCGAGTACGGTAACATTGTACGAAAGGGTGTAGGTGCAACTGCCTTTTTTCACCGTTACTGTGTAGGTGCGTTCGGTAGTCAGTTTGTCGGTCATCTCGGCGGTGGTGGTCGAAGCGTCGTCGTCCCACGCAAAGGCATCGCCATCAGAAACGCGGAGCGTGAAGTTGGTCTCTTTGCAAACTTGGGTTGGTCCCAAAATGGTTGGGGCAATTTCGCTCTCTACAACGATGGTTACTTTTTTCGTGCTGCTGCAACCGTTGGCATCGGTAACCGTTACGGTGTATTCGGTGGTGGCGGTGGGTGCCACATTCAGTGTGGCACTAGTTGTGCTGTTCGGGTCGTCCCAAGCGTAGGTGTATGTGCCGCTGCCGCCCGTAGCCACTGCCGTAACCGAAGCGGTGCTGCCTTTGCAGATGGTGGTGCCGCCCGTAAACGAGATGGTCGGGTTTGTATTGACTTTGACGGTTTGCGATTTACGCGTAGTGCAGCCATTTTTGGTTACATCGACATAATAGTCTTTATCGGCGGTTGGCGTTACGGTAATCGATTTCGTGGTTTCGTTGGTGCTCCACAGGTAGGTGGCATCTTCGGTCGAAACGCTCAAGGTGGCCGATTCGCCAGCACAGATAACCAAATCGCCATAGATGGTCGGCGTGAGTGCAGGCACAACCGTGATGGTTTTATTCGCCACTACAGAGCAGCCGTTGGCATCGGTTGCTTCGCAATAGATGATATTTGCCCCCACAACGGTCGGCGTGTAGTCGTACGATGGGTCTGTCGAGAGCGTGGCGCCGCTTTCGTCGAACCAGCGTTTGGGCGTGCCGCCCGACACCGTGAGTGTTACCGCATTGCCTGCGCAAGTCTGGCTCGCGCCATTGATAGAGATTGCACTAGCGGGATTCACAGTGATGGTGCAGTACACTTTTTCGCTGACACAACCTGTGGTAGCATCGGTCAGTTGCACCCAATAGGTGGTGGTAGTGGTAGGCGAAACGGTGAGCGAATTACCGCTTCCCGCTGGGTCGCTCCAAGAGAAAGTGCCTGTTCCAGTGGCTATAATCGTTACTCCGTCGCCCAAGCAGATAGTCGATGCCGTGGGCGTAAGGGTCGGTTTGGGCAGGGCATTCACATTGACGGTGATCTCCTGCGTGGCAACCAATGCATCGTAAGCATCTTTGATTGTAACAGTGTATTTTGTTTGCGGTGTGCCTTTGGGATAGACCACGTGCGTCTGTCCTTCTGCGCCATCGTCCCAATAGAATTTCGAGCCAGGAGCGGCCGAAGCAGTCAGTGTTACTGGTTCGCCATAGCACACAGTGGCTGGGTCGGCAGTAACTGTGTAGGTATAAACATTCACCGTTGCCGCTGTGCTTGTGCAGCCATTCACTCCTTTGGCTACAACGCTGTATTGTGCGTCGGCGGTTACATTTGTAAGGCTCAATGTTTGATTATTAGCAACCGATGCGCCCGAGGCATCGAACCACTCGTACGAGGCAGTGCCAGACGATCCTGTGGCTGTGATAGAGACATTGCCGCCATTCAGCACATACGCTGCCGACTTATCGACTGTAACCGTTGGGGCTGTCGATACATTCACCGACTTCGTGCCTCTATCTACAAGCGAATTGAGTTCGTCGTACACCCAGTACGAATACTCGGTGGTGCTGGTCGGATAATCGGACAACGAGGCGCCGGTTCTCGTTTGAGTTACGCCCAAATTGTCTTTCCAACTCCACCTGTAGGTGTAACTGCCATCATCGTCGGGAAAGATAGTCAGTTTCACCTGCGTGTTGGCGCAAAGATCACCACTTGGGTCTTGAGTTACGGTACAAGTTACGGCCTTGGCCAATGGAGCGTACCCCAACAGCGTGGCAATAATAATAGCAAAACTCAAACTGAAGCGTTTCATAATATCAGTTTTTTGGAGTGATTATTCGTTGTTTTTCTGGCTTGTCCGCAACATACGGCAAGTTATAAACAGTTTTATCGAGCAAATATAGATATTTTTTCTCTTAATAGTGTGTGTTTTTAACAAAATCTGCAAAAAAAATCGACAAATAGCCTATTTATCGACAAAAATGCCAAGTTATCAACAAGTTATGAACTACTGCCGATGATAACTTTTGGGCAAAAAATGCCTGTTTTTCAGAAAAATTGTACCTTTGCAGCGACTCCGAAGTGCAAAAATCGTCGTGTTTTCGTCATCTTTCGGAAATTTATCAACAATTTTTATGGCAAAATTCACGCTCATTTCCGACTACAAACCCACGGGCGACCAGCCCGAAGCCATTCGCCAACTGACCGAAGGCGTGGAGCGCGGTGTGCCATACCAAACACTGCTTGGCGTTACAGGGTCGGGCAAGACATTCACCATGGCCAATGTGGTGGCAAACCTGAACCGCCCAACACTGATTTTGAGCCACAACAAGACGCTGGCATCGCAACTCTACGACGAATTCAAGTCGTTTTTCCCCGAAAATGCGGTGGAGTATTTCGTGTCGTACTACGACTACTACCAGCCCGAAGCCTACATTCCAAGCAGCGACACCTACATCGAAAAGGATTTGGCCATCAACGCCGAAATCGAGAAACTGCGCCTTTCGACCACCTCGGCACTGCTCTCGGGGCGGCGCGATGTGGTGGTGATTTCGTCGGTGTCGTGCCTCTACGGCATTGGCAATCCCGAAGATTTTCACGACACAGCCATCGCGGTGGAGTGCGGCAAACGCCTGCTGCGCGACGACCTGCTGCGGCGGCTCGTCGATGGGCTATACACACGCAACGAACTCGACCTGAACCGTGGAAATTTCCGCGCAAAAGGCGACACCGTCGATATTTTTCTTGCCTACACAGACTACATTTTGCGCATCGTGTTTTGGGACGACGAGGTGGAGAGCATCGAAGCCATCGACCCTGCCAACGGCCACACACTCGCCCACTACGACGCATTCAACATCTACCCTGCCAACATTTTTGTTACCACACGCGAACGCATCAATCAGGCACTCGACCAAATTGCGCTCGACCTCGGTCAGCAGGTCGATTATCTGAACGAAATAGGCAAACACTACGAAGCCAAACGCCTCTACGAACGCGTAAACTACGACCTCGAAATGATACGCGAAGTGGGTTACTGCTCTGGCATAGAGAACTATTCGCGCTACTTCGACGGACGAAAACCGGGCATGCGACCGTTCTGTCTGCTCGACTATTTTCCGAAAGATTTTCTGCTGATAGTGGACGAGAGCCATGTTACCCTGCCGCAAGTACACGCCATGTTTGGCGGCGACCGCTCGCGCAAACAAAATTTGGTCGATTACGGATTTCGTCTGCCTGCCGCACTCGACAACCGCCCACTGAAATTCGACGAGTTCGAAAGCCTTGTGCATACAGCCATCTATGTGAGCGCCACGCCCGCCGACTACGAATTGCAAAAATCGGAAGGCGTGGTGGTGGAACAGGTCATTCGCCCCACAGGACTGCTCGACCCCGTTATCGAGGTGCGGCCAAGCCTGAACCAAATCGACAATCTGCTCGAAGAGATTGCCCAGCGTGCCGAACGCGACGAGCGTGTGCTGGTAACCACACTCACCAAACGCATGGCCGAAGAGTTGGACAAATACTTTACCAAGATGGGCGTGCGCTGCCGCTACATTCACTCCGACATCGAAACACTGGAACGCGTCGAGATTTTGAACGACCTGCGCAACGGCCTGTTCGATGTGCTGATTGGCATCAATCTGCTGCGCGAAGGGTTAGATTTGCCGCAAGTGTCGCTCGTGGCCATACTCGATGCCGACAAAGAGGGATTTCTGCGCAACCACCGCTCGCTCACGCAAACCGCAGGGCGCGCCGCACGCAATGTGAACGGCAAAGTGATAATGTATGCCGACACCATCACCGAGAGTATGCAACGCACCATCGACGAGACCAACCGCCGCCGCGAAAAGCAGTTGCGCTACAACGAGGAGCACCACATCACCCCCACGCCCATCGTCAAAAACAGCATCTCGACCCTGCCGACACAAAAAGCGAAGCCCACCAAAAATTTCTATGTAGAACCCGAAACGACAAGCCTCGCCGCCGACCCTGTGGTGCAATACATGACACCGCAAGCCTTGGAAAAAGCCATTGCCCACACCCGCCACCTGATGGAAAAAGCCGCCAAAGACCTCAACTTTATCGAAGCCGCACAATACCGCGACGAACTGATAAAACTCGAACAAAAACTCTTGGGAAAGTGAGGTTGATTGGTTGTTGATTTCTAATTTCTGGTTGATTGGTTGATCGGTTGATCGGTTGATTGGTCGTTAATGAGTTGAAAGGTTGATAAGTTAATGAGTTTAACGCATTGGTGATGGCTTATGCGGCAAAATCAATCTTCAAATAGAAAAACTTTCAACTTTATGAACTTGATAAACTTTATGAACTTTATGAACTTGATAAACTTTATGAACTTGATAAACTTTCACACTTTCATACTTTCACACTAATTTCGTATCTTTGCAGTTTGAAACAATCCACACGCCGAATGGTCGAACTCAACGAAATACGAAAACCCATCGCCAACGAATGGCAAAAATTTGAAACGCTGTTTGCAGATGCGTTCCAGTCGCACGACCCGCTGCTGCGCTCCGCCTTGAGCCATGTGGCAGGCTGCAAAGGCAAGCAGATTCGCCCCACACTCACACTTTTGGCGGCGCAAATGGCGGGCGGCATCAACATCAAATCGCACTTGGTGGCAGCCGCCTTCGAGGTGCTGCACACCGCCAGTCTGCTGCACGACGATGTGGTCGATAGCACCAACGAACGGCGTGGTCGGTCATCGGTCAATGCGCAATTTGGCAACAAAACCGCCATTCTCGTGGGCGACTACCTGCTCACCAAATCGATGGAATTGGTGGTGCGCGCCGAAAATTTGAACTTGGTGCGCTGCTTGGCCGAACTCGGCAAAGAGATTACGCGCGGCGAACTGCTACAACTGCAACACGCCTACCAACCCACCGACGAGGTGGCGTATTACGAAATTGTGCGCTGCAAAACAGCGACCCTATTTGCCAACTGCGCCTTGGCGGGAGCCTTGTCGGCCGAATCCACACCGCAACAAATCGAAGCGTTGCAAAAATTCGGTGGAAATCTCGGCATCTGTTTCCAGATAAAAGACGACATTTTCGACTATACGCCACAAGCGCACATCGGCAAACCCACGCTAAACGACATTCGCGAAGGCAAATTCACGCTGCCGCTCATCTACGCACTGAAATGCGCCCCCGAAGCAGACGCAAAACAGGTTGTCGATATAGTAAAAAATGCCGATGAAATCGACAAAAATCGCACTTTTATCCAGCAATTTGTAGAGCAGAACGGCGGCATCGACTACGCACAGCAAAAAATGGACGAGTTTCGCCAAAAATCGCTCGATTGTTTGGCTATTTTTGCCGATTCCGACACCAAAAAATCGCTGCTGCAACTTTTAGACTTCGTCTTGGAGCGCGAAAACTGAACGCAGCGCACCTTTCGCCCTATCGGTCACAAAAAATCAACTCATTAAATTATTGAGTTATTAAGTCATTAAGTCATTTTTTGCATGGTGCTAAATACCGACATAAACTATCTGCCCGGCGTGGGACCCAAACGCGCCGCCACGCTCATGAGCGAACTCGGCATACGCACCGTCGAAGACCTTATCACCTATTTTCCCTACAAACACATCGACCGCAGCCGCTTCTACACCATCGGTCAGGTGGACGAAACACTGCCCTACATTCAACTGAAAGCGCAGATTGTCGCCTTCGAAAAACGCGGCGAAGGACGCTCGCAGCGGCTCACCGCCACCATCACCGACGGCACAGGAACGATGGAACTGGTCTGGTTCAAAGGGCTGAAATTCGTCGAAGACAAGTACCGCCTCAACCAACCCTATATCATCTTTGGCAAGCCGCAACGCTACGGGCGTATGCTGAACATTGCGCACCCCGAAATCGACCTTTTTACCGAAGAAAATCAGCAAAAAGTGCAAGGCTTGCAGGCGCACTACAACACGACGGAAAAGATGAAATCGTCGTTTCTCAACTCCGCCGCCCTGCGCAAAATGATCTACACCGCACTGACCGACCCCACGCTGCAAATTCCCGAAACGCTGCCGCCGTCGCTCACCCAAAAATATGCGCTGATGCCGCGCAACGAGGCGATTCGCAACATTCATTTTCCGAAAAATGCACGCCTACTCGAACAAGCGCGCCGCCGCCTGAAATTCGAGGAATTGTTTTTCATTCAACTCAGCATTGTGCGCCAGTCGAAACTGCGCGAACAGAAATACCAAGGCTACATTTTTGGCAAGATAGGCGACTATTTTAACCGATTTTATCGGGAAGTTTTGCCCTTCGAACTGACCAACGCCCAAAAACGCGTGCTGAAAGAGATTCGTGCCGACCTCGCCTCGGGGCGGCAGATGAACCGCCTGCTGCAAGGCGATGTGGGCAGCGGCAAAACCATGGTGGCACTGATGACCGCACTCATCGCCATCGACAACGGCTTCCAAGCCTGCATTATGGCACCCACCGAAATTTTGGCAACACAGCATTTCCAATCCATCTCCGAACAGGTCGAAAAAATCGGGCTAAATGTGCGGCTGCTCACTGGTTCGACCAAAAAATCGGAGCGCGAAACCATCGACAGCGAACTGCGCGACGGCTCGTTGCAACTGCTCATCGGCACACACGCCTTGATCGAAGACAGTGTCGTGTTCAAAAATCTCGGATTGGTAGTTATCGACGAACAACACCGCTTTGGCGTGGCACAACGCGCCAAACTTTGGAGCAAAAACATACAGCCGCCACACATTTTGGTGATGACCGCCACGCCCATTCCGCGCACGCTGGCCATGACCATCTACGGCGATTTAGATGTCTCGGTTATCGACGAACTGCCGCCCGGCCGCAAACCGATTGCCACCTACCACTATTTCGACAACCGACGCAACGCGCTCAATCAGTTTCTGAAAAAGCAAATCGATGCGGGGCGGCAGGTTTACATCGTCTATCCGCTCATTCAAGAATCGGAAAAACTCGACCTGAAAGACCTCGAAAACGGCTACCAACAGGTGCGCGAAGCCTTTCCCGACTACAAAATCAGCATGGTGCATGGCAAGATGAAAGCCGCCGACAAAGAGCGCGAAATGGCCGATTTTGTCGCAGGAAAAACGCAAATAATGGTGGCGACCACCGTGATAGAAGTGGGCGTGAATGTGCCGAACGCCAGCGTGATGGTTATCGAAAATGCCGAACGCTTCGGGCTGGCGCAACTGCACCAACTGCGCGGGCGTGTGGGGCGCGGTGCCGACCAGAGTTACTGCATACTGATGTCGCGCTACGAACTGAAAAACGACACCCGCCGCCGACTGCAAATTATGGTCGATTCTACCGACGGTTTTGTGATTGCCGAAGCCGACCTCAACATGCGCGGTCCCGGCGACATCGACGGCACCATTCAGAGCGGACTGCCCTTCGACCTGAAAATAGCCGACCTTGCCCACGACGGCAAAATTTTGCAAGCCGCACGCACCATCGCCCAAGACCTGCTCGCCGAAGACCCCGATTTGGCTTCAGATGAAAATAAATGCCTAAATTTGCAACTGGCCAAACTGACCAAAAGCACCATCAACTGGGGCGTGATTTCGTAAAAAAATGCTTATTTAGACTCAGTCTAAATAATAAATATGCAAAATCTATCGGTAAAATCGGACAAAATAGCGATTTATGAGAAAATTTTTCAGAGGATTCAAATACGCATTTTCGGGGCTTGTAGCCGCCACTAAAAGCGAGTGCAACATAAAATTTCATCTCTGTGCAACAGTTTGCGTGGTGGTTGCAGGCTTCGTTTTTTGCATCTCTGTCGCCGAATGGTTGGCTGTGCTGCTCTGCTGCGGCATGGTCGTCGGTGCAGAACTGATGAACACCGCCATCGAAAAGTTGGCCGATGCGGTAGAACCCGCCCAAAACGAGCGCATAAAATTTGTGAAAGATGCAGCAGCGGGTGCCGTTTTGGTGTGCGCCATTGCGGCAGCGTGCGTTGGGTTGGTCATTTTTGTTCCAAAAATAATTGCACTCTTTTAGCATGAACATAAAGCAGATTTTCGACCATTTCATCGGCATTTTTTACCCGAACCTTTGTTGCGCTTGCGGCAAAGTGTTGGCCGTTGGCGAAGAGGCCATCTGCATGGACTGTCTGCTGCACCTGCCACGCACACACCTGCACCTCGAGCGCGACAATAAACTCGAAAAACGCTTTTGGGGCAAGGCGACCATCGAGCGCGCCTCCGCCTTCTACTACTTCGAAAAAGGGTCGCGCTACCGCACCATTCTCCACCAGTTGAAGTACAAAAACGGCACGCAAATCGGTTTTGTTATGGCAAAATATGCCGCAACAGAACTGCTCGAATCGCCTGACTTTCGGCAATTTGACTACATTGTGCCTGTGCCGCTCCACCCGAAAAAATTTGCCAAACGCGGCTACAATCAAGCCGAATGCATTGCCCAAGGACTGGCAGCGGTGATGGGTGCGCCCGTGGAAACGAAAAATCTCTACCGCGCCATCGAAAATCCCACGCAGACAAAGAAATCGGTTTATGAGCGTTGGGAAAATACCAAGGGAATTTTTGCGCTGCACGACGCCCAACTGTTTGCCAACAAACGCGTGCTGATAGTGGACGATGTGCTGACAACTGGTTCCACGCTCATCGCTTGCGCCGAGGCGATATTAGCGCAGACGCCCACGGCACGCATCTCGGTTTTTACGCTGGCGGCGGCATAAAAAAAGTGTGGTAAAATGGTCGTTTTATCCATCGCAACATACATTTTTGTTGGGCTTTATGGGCTGATGGTCGTTGCATTTGCCATCGGCTGGTTGCGACTGCCGCATTTTAGCGAAAAAACGCCGATAGAAACGCCCATTTCGCTCGTTGTCTGCTGCAAAAACGAAGCCGAAAACCTGCCGCACCTTTTGGCCACAATCGCCCAACAAACGCACACCGACTTCGAGGTCGTTTTCGCCAACGACCACTCGACCGACGCAACCGCAAAAATTCTCGATGAATTCTGCCAAAAACACACTTTCGCACGCTATTTCGACACGGTTGGCGACGGCAAAAAAAATGCTCTGCGCGAAGCCATTGCCCGCACGCACCACGCCACGATTGTCTGCTCCGATGCCGACTGCACGCTGCCGCCGAAACACCTGCAAACCATCGCCGATTTTTTTGCCGAAAATGCACCCGATTTGCTGATTGGCAGCGTGAAAATGGCGCACAACGGCACACTATTTCAGCAACTGCAAGCACTGGAATTTGCCTCGCTGGCGGCCTCCACGGCGGGCGCGTGTGGCGTAGGCACGCCCATCATGTGCAACGGTGCGAACCTTGCCTTCAAAAAACAGATGTGGCAAAAATGCGACAGCCTGCTACACGATGACCAGCCTTCGGGCGACGATGTGTTTTTGCTGCACGCCATAAAGAAAAATGGCGGTAAAATCGCCTTTTTGAAGAGCGGAAACGCCGTAGTAACCACGCAGCCGCAGCCCACGCTCGGTCGGTTTGTGCGCCAACGCACGCGGTGGAGTTCCAAAGCCACCGCCTACACCGATGCAGCGACCATTGCCGTGGCGTGTGTCGTTTTTTTGGTATCGCTGCTGATTTTGGTCGATTTTATCGGCATTTTTTTGCATTTTGCCACATTGGTGCCGTTTTTTGTTGCCTTCGGTGCAAAATTTGCGATAGATACAGCGTTTTTAGCCATTTTCCTGCCCTTTACGCAGCAAAGTAGGCTACTACTCTACACGCCCCTTTTAAGCGCAATTTACCCCATCTACATCGCCTACACCGCCCTGCGCGGCCTCACGGGAAAAGTGCGGTGGAAATAAAAATCCTTGCGACAAACAAAAAAATCGAGGAAAATTCGGCATCTCAACAAAAATGTAGGGACGCAGCATACT
>CAVGYO010000002.1:0-44642 GCA_963633255.1 Erysipelotrichaceae bacterium | reverse complement strand
CGTTGAACTGTTGAATCGTTGAATTGATTTTTGGTTGATCGGTTGATCGGTTGATTATTGTGCAAATGATTTTGGACACCGACAATCTTCAAATCTTCAAATTTGAAATTGCGGCTTCGCCGCATCACTCCTCACTCAAAAAGCACTTCTCACTACTAACTACTAACTTCTAACTTGTCTTGCTACTTGCTACTCATATCTTGCGACTAATTGTCAATTAAAAAGTCTATCTTCTCAAAATCTACTCCTTCAACCAACGGTCGAGCCATGCAAAGAAGGTGCGTTGCCACAGAATGCCGTTTTGCGGTTTCAGTACCCAGTGGTTTTCGTCGGGGAAGATGAGCAGTTCGGCGGGCACACCGCGCAGTTTGGCAGCATTGAATGCGCTCATGCCTTGCGAGGCGAGTATGCGGTAATCTTTTTCGCCGTGAATGCAGAGAATTGGCGTGTCCCACTTATCGACAAAAAGGTGTGGCGATGTGGCAAAAGTGCGTTGCGCAGTGGCGTTGTTTTTGTCCCAATAAGCACCGCCCATGTCCCAGTTGGCAAACCACATTTCTTCGGTTTCGAGGTATTGTTGTTGCATATTGAAAATGCCGTCGTGCGCGATGAACGCTTTGAAACGCTTGTTGTGGTGTCCTGCCAGCCAATAGACCGAAAATCCGCCGAAACTTGCGCCTACGCAGCCCAAGTGGTCGGTATCGACAAACGGCTCTTTGCAAAATGTGTCGATGGCGGTGAGATAGTCTTTCATGCACTGCCCGCCGTAGTCGCCGCTAATCTGTTCGAGCCACTCTTGCCCAAATCCGTAGAGTCCGCGGCGGTTGGGCGCAACGATGATATAGTCGTTGGCGGCCATTATCTGGAAATTCCAGCGGTAACTCCAAAATTGGCTCACAGGCGATTGCGGCCCGCCCTCGCAGTAGAGTAGCGTGGGATATTTTTTCGAGGCATCGAAGTGCGGTGGATAGATTATCCAGACGAGCATCTGTTTGTTGTCGGAGGTGGTCATCCAGCGCGGCTCTACGCGTCCCAACGCCATTTGGTCGAGCAGCGGCTTATTTTCGAAGGTGATTTGTCGTTGTGCGCCCGTGGTCGGGTCGATGGTGTAGATGTCGTTGGGCGCGCTCATGCTGTGGCGCAATCCCACAAGTCCGTCGGGTGTGAGGGCTATCGATTCGTAGTCGTGAATGCCGTCGGTAATCTGCGCAAATTGGTGCGTAGCGATGCTGGTTTTGTAGATT
Source organism: Erysipelotrichaceae bacterium (assembly GCA_963633255.1). Taxonomy (GTDB): domain Bacteria; phylum Bacteroidota; class Bacteroidia; order Bacteroidales; family Paludibacteraceae; genus W0P28-013. The sequence goes on along the minus strand of CAVGYO010000002.1, from coordinate 43,398 downwards.
TGTGTGGTGCCGTGTTGGCAACTGGTCAAGTAGATGTCTTCGCTGTTGTAGTCCCACACGAGCGTGGCGCAACTCTGGTCCCAATCGGCCGACAGGTCGGTGCGTTCGCCCGTTTCGAGATTCATCACAAACAGGCGGTTTTTGTCCGATTCATAGCCGTCGCGCGCCATACTTTCCCACGCCAACCACCGACCATCGGGCGAAAATTGTGGGTTGATGTCGTAGCCCATCATGCCTTCGGTGAGGTTGCGTGTTTGGTGTGTGGCGAGGTCGTACATATAGATGTCCGAATTGGTCGAAATGGCATATTCCAATCCCGTTTTTTTGCGGCTAGTGTAGGCGATTGCCGTTTCGTCGGGCGTCCACGCCAACTGCTCCACGCCGCCAAAGGGTTTCATCGGGCATTCGTAGGGCGTGCCATCGAGCAGATCGACGATATTGCTCACGCGCAGCGACTTGCCGTCGTTGGTCAGGTCGCCAACAAATGGGTGCGGTGCAGTTTCGACCCACTCGTCCCAATGTTTGTACATCAAATCATCGACAATGCGACCAGTTGCCAGCGGCAAATCGGGATATTTGTCGGCTGTGGTCGGCACAGTTTTTACTTGCGCTATCAGAATAATTTTTGTGCGCGATGGCGAGAGCAGGTAGCCCTCTATCTCTTTGTCGAATCCTTCGAGGCAGAGTTCTTTGTCGTTCGACATTCCCGCGGTCAGATAGAGTTTGCCGCCTTTTAGGTAGGTCAGTTGCGCATTGCCCCACCAAGCAGGGTCGCTGCCCACAAATTCGTCGTAGGTTTCGAGCGTGCCATCTTTCGGCGCCGCCAGTCGCACCCAAGTAGTCGAGCGGTTTTCGGTCACGCTGTAGTACGACACCGTGTAGGCGGTATTGCCCACTTCGATGTCGGGAACTACGCTGCCAATGCGTCCCATTGCCCAGAGTGCTTCTGGGGTCATGCGGTCGCTTTCGAGCGTCAAATCGTTGCGCCCGATTGGGGCTGAGTCGTCGTTTTTGTCGCTTGTGTTGCACGCTGTTGTGCCAACCAATAGTGCCATCATTGTCAAAAATTTCAATTTCATAGTCCGATATTTTGTCCGTGTGCAAAGGTACGAAAATAGTTTGAAAGTATAAAAGTGTGAAGGTGTAAAGGTGTGAAAGTGTTCGACGGTTGTACCAAAATGTGCCGATTTTTACCACAAAAAGTTAAAAATTGTTAAATTTTTTCGTGATTTTTCTGTTTTGTTCATTTTTTAGGGGTTGGCTTCGCGCGCGTGCGCATAATGCGCGCGTGCGCTTTTTATAGGGTACGCGCACGGGAGGCAACTTTTCATATACTTGCGCTCGAACAAAAAATTTTTTTCAAATCCTTAAAAAAACCTTGCGGTGTATAGGTAAACTGCTCATTGATTATGGAAACAAACAGTTTGAAATTGCGATTCGTTTTCGAGCGTGAGACAAAAAATCACCTTCGATTTACCGAACAGGTGTTGGATCGTTGGGGAGTGCCGACAATCTCAAACATCTATGTGAGCAAACATGCCGTAAGGGCACTGGGCTATCACGAAGGCGATGCACTCGAGGTAACAGTTGCTGCCGTCAAGTAGTGCGACAGCAAATTTGGACTAAACAAATTGAGTTTACACTGAAAAATCAAAACAAAAATTTTACAATCATGAAAAAAATTCTTATTTTAGCAGTCTGCGCAGTAATGTGTTGTGGTAGTATAATGGCAGCCAAACGCCAATATTGTTATGCAGGTTCCAAGGGAAAAGTCCCTAAACCTGGTTCGACATTGGCTATCGTTGTTGACGACGATTGGGCGGAAGAAGGTACCAAAGAATACCGCGAACAATGTAATTTTCTTTATATGGCTATTGGTGCTGTTAAATCAAAAGGCTACAAGATAACGGGCAGTATTCCCAAAGCCGACTATGTACTGCTTATACGACATGGTGTTGATTTGTTTGAAAATCACTGTGTGCGTTGGATCGAGTTTGCCGACAGTCGTGAGAAGAACGACTCGTATCGCATGTTCTGTTACGCAGCAGATTTGGAGAGCGAGGCTTCGTTTTGCATTCCCTACTTCACCGTTTTTGATAGGCTGTTGATTGGGGCGGCACTCGACAAGGGAATCCTTTTTGGTGCGCCCAAGGAGGTGCAGTGGGACTCCGACGATGTATTCATCGGAGTGAGCAAAACAACCATGAAAAAAATGAGAAAGTATCAAGAAAAGTACCGCTCGTTCAGGTACGAGCATTGAAAAAGAGAAAACTCAAGACAACTTCGGAGGAGTCTCTTTCGGGGTTGTCTTGAACTCTTTCCTAAAAAAAAAATTGATAACCATTTGAAAATCAGTGAGAATTATGGAATTGATAGACAGAGTAAAAAATCTTCTTGTAACGGCAGGCGTACTGCCTCCGAAAAATACAGAAAACACAGCGCAGCAGCGTGCCGAGCAGGAAGCCGCTGCAAAGGCGCAAGCAGCGCAGCAACAGGCGATGGCCGAGCAGGAAGCAGCAAATCAGCCACGCTATCCGCTAAAAAAAGACGGCACGCCCGACTTTGATAAGATGACTCCACAGCAGGAGTACGAGTACTCAGTAGAGAACGATGGCGAAGAAATGGCGCAAAAGACGGCGCAAGCCTATGTGAATCGCTACCAGTCGGCTGTTGATAATATGCAGGCACAACTCTATAGTGTCAATGGAACGCACAGTATAGCCGCTATGCGATACCAATTAAAAGAGACTCAAGCACGGCTCGATGCGTGGCGTGCATTGTTGAAAGAGCAGCCGCAGCAACAAGCACCTGCAGCAGAAACGCCACAGCCAGCACCTGCGCCAAAAGCCGAACAAAAACCTGCACCGCAACCAGCAGAACAACCCGCAGCAGAGCCAGTGCAAGAGCCATCGCTCGAACAGGAAGTTCCACAGCCTGACGCACAAGCCGAACCAAACCGCGCGACAGAGATGAGCGAGCGATTCAAGAACCCGAGGGCACTGTTTTATGCCTCGATGATACGAAAGTGGCGCAACGCCATACAGTGTGCCGAGACAACCGAAAAACGCCAACAACTCGAAACAGAACTCAAAGGCAGAATGCAATGGTGGAGATCCTCGATTTACAATTCGGTATGCGACCAAGAATTGGGTGCAAAATATGCTGCTGTATTTGAAAAACTGGAAACGGAAGATTTCACCGAAGCAGAGCGACAAGCAACGGAGATGCGCGCTGCGAATTTGAAAATGTTGTACAAACAAGAACAGGGCGAAATGTATAAATACGCTATGAATTTATTGCGCAAAGCCGAAAAGTATTCCGATTTGGAGTGCTTGGTGGCCGAAATAATGATGGATGCGATAGAGGATCTGCGAAAAAAAGGATTGGAAATGCTCATTATGCCGAGATTGCGAAAAATCAATGGCGTGAGCAATATAACCATCAACAGCGGCGTCAGCGTTCGCCCGAGCGACAAAGGGGAAGTGATGGAACTAATCCAAGAGGTCGAAGCCATGGTCGCTCCCAATGCCGAAGCGGACTTTCTCTATGCCGTAGAAACTGTGGCAGACCACCTGAATCCAGATCGTTTTTCTATCTGCACCGACGAATTGATTGCCAAAACACACAACAACAAGAGAATTTGGGAAAAAACAGAACTCGATCCGCAATTTACCGAACTGCGATATGGCATGGACGACGGAGTAACGGTGCGCTTCGTGTTCGAGCGAGAAACCAAAAACACCCTGCGTTTCAGAGAGTTAGTCGACGACGAATTTGATATTCCGAAAATGAGCACCATTTATGTAAACAAATCTCTGTTGAAAAAAATCGGCTACAGCCCCCTCGATACGCTCTACATCACACTGCAACACAATGGCTAATCTCGCCACAAAATTCTTAATTAAGAGTTACTCAAAAATCACAACAGTTCAGCAAAACTTTCAACTTTACAACTTTATGAACTTGATAAACTTTCAGGGCGTGGCATGCCGCGCCCCTACATTCACACATTCACACTTTTTATACACTGATAATCAGCCTCTTAAAAAAATATTTTGTCGATTTTTGTCTAAGTCACAAAAATTTTTTATATCTTTGCATAAGTTTTTGTAAATAGGGGGAAGATTATGAAAGAGCCAGTAAAAATTTTGTTTATCGCACAAGAACTAACGCCGTATCTCATTGAAAATCAGATGTCTAAAATCTGCCGCGAACTGCCGCAATACATGCAAGAGCAGGGCTGCGAAATTCGCATTTTCATGCCGTGCTATGGCACTATCAACGAACGGCGCAACCAATTGCACGAGGTGCAGCGGCTTTCGGGCATGAATCTGATAATCGACGATAACGACCACCCGCTCATCATCAAAGTGGCTACGCTGCCGTCGGTGCGCATGCAGGTCTATTTCATCGACAACGACGACTATTTCCGCCGCCGCGGCACCGATGTGGACGAACACGGCAAAGAGTTTGCCGACAACGACGACCGCATGATATTTTTTGCCCGTGGCGTACTCGAAACCATCAAAAAACTCCGCTGGACACCGAATATCATTCATTGCCACGGCTGGATAACATCGCTTGTGCCGCTCTACATACACACCGCCTATCGCGACGACCCATTCTTCGAAAAGGCAAAAATAGTCTACTCGGCATACAATAATCCATTCAAAAAAACGTTTGGCAAAGTGTTTGCCAAGCACGCCATCACCAAAGGTGTGTCGTCCAACGATGTTGCGCTGCTCGCAGCGGGCAAAGTGGGCTATGCCGATGTAACACGCTTGGCGGTCCGCTTTTCGGATATGGCCGATGCTGGCAGCCCCGAACAGGACGAAATGCTTGCCGCAATCGCCGAGGCCGAAGGCAAACCATTTGCACCTTATGCCCCCGATTTTCGCTCGAAATACACGCAACTGTATGCCGATGTCGATGTGGTTTTTAGAGAGATGTAATTTGTAACAAACGATGAAAAATCTTCGTCAGATACGAAACACGCTGCTCGCACTGACTGCGTTGGTGGCATTTGCTTGCACCGACTCGAAACAGGCGGGGCTTGTAGTGCAGCCCGAAGCCGACCGCATAACGGTTTTTACCGACACTTTTTCGGTGTCTGCCAACGAGAGTTACGACAATGTTATCTCGGCGCAGTGCGACACATCGGCCATGGCGTTGGGCGAGTTTTATAGCGAACGCTTTGGCTCAACCAAAGCCGAATTGCTGGTGCAATTTGCGCCGCCTGTGGGCTACGAATTTCCGCCCGACTCGCTGATGCCAACGCCCGACTCGCTGGTGCTTTACATGTACTACAACTCCTACTTTGGCAGCAAAACGGCACCGCTCGAAATCAGTATCTACGAAATCGACAAACAGACCATCGCCTACGACCAAATCTACTATTCCAATCTCGATGTGTCCGATTTTACCGACGAATCGGTGCTGATGGGGCGGCGCGTCATCACATCGGTCGACCAAACGCTGCCCGACTCGGTGCTCGACGCCAGCGGCTATGTGCCGTCGTTCCGATACAAATTTTCCGACGAGCAGATGAACCGCTTTTTCAATCTGCCGCAAACCGCCTACCAGTCGCGCGAAGCCTTCATCGACGAGTTCAAAGGGCTCTACATCACCACCAAGTATGGCGCATCGACCATGCTCTATTTCAACCAAATTGCGATGAAACTGTTCTACCACTACAATGTTCATCGCAACGGCAAAGATACGCTGCTCCATACATCGATTATTTTCCCTGCTAACCGCGAAGTGCGCCAGTTGAACCGCTTCGAACACGGTCAGTTTGTGGCCGACCCGCTGGCCGACGACACCATTCTGCTCGTGAAATCGCCGGCAGGACTCTATCCGCGCGTGCAAATTCCTGTGGGCAAAATGCGGCAACGCATTCGCGCCAATATCGGCGATAAATTATATAATGTGAATAGTGCTGTGCTCGAAGCCGAAGTGGTGGAGCAAGACGATGGCGATTTGACACTGCCAACACCGTCGGCATTGCTGCTGCTGCGCGAGTCGCAACTCGCCAAATTTGCCACCGACGAATTTGTGCCGCAAAGCGTCGATTCGCTGGGCGCAGTGGCGCTATACGACAGCGACAAAAAACTATACCAATTCGATTTGGCCTATCTGATGACCTACGAAGTGCGCGCTGGTTACGACCAAACCGACGACGAGGAGACCTTTGCCATCGTGCCGTGCAAAGTGCTTTACAATTCGTCGGGCAACATATCGTCGGTGAGTCCGCTCCGGCATTTGAGCGGTCTTAGCCTCCGCAGCGCAAACAATACCCTGTCGCCGATGCGTATCAAAATGATTTACAACGGATTCTGATTTTTTTTGAGGTTTGAAACGCATTGCTTTCATAATCGGTTTTTTGTCGGTGATGGGCTTGGTCGCAGCCAGCGACTCCATTTCGACACGCTATGTCAAAGGCGAATTTATCAGTTACTGCGCAGTCGATGCAGCCGCCCCGATGGTGGTTGGCGACTCGGTAGTCGAAGATTTGGTCGATCAGATAACCTCCGACTACGAACGCCTGTTCACTTGGGCGTTCAAAGGGCTGGGGCAGCAGGGCGAGGACGATGTTCGCGACGAAGTGGTGCTCATTGTCAAACAATCGACTTTTGACAAAATGTCAGGTCTCTGCCGTATGGTAGTCGATATCGATGTGCCGCATGTAACCAAATTTCGCAATGTGCCCATCGATAGCAAGGTGCTGCAAACCAAACTCGACGACGGCACAACACGCGTCGATGTCGATATTTTTTACTCCAATTCAGTGTTGAAAAAAGCCTATGGCACATTTTTTGTAAAAAGTTTGGCAAAAGACAGCATCGAAATGAGTGTCGAAATTCATGTGCGTTTCGGCTGGTTTTTCAACATATTCATCACGCAGAAGCGTTTCCGCAATATCGTCGAATGGCGCATGAAAGGGTTTATGGACAACCTGCGCGAAGAGGCCGAAAAGCGTTACGCTACACAGATTAGTAAATGAAAATATGGCAGATACACCATTAAATAATAAATTTTCGGAACATTTGTTGCAAGTGTTCAAGTTTGGGCGCGAAGAGGCGGCTCGCCTCGGCAACCGCGAACTGATGCCCGAACACCTGCTTTTGAGCCTGCTGCGCATCGACATGGCGACGGCAGTCGGGTTGCTGCGCGCCTTCAAAGTCGATTTCGACCAACTGAAAACGACCATCGAGAGCACCATTCGCCAACCCAATGCGTCCGCTATGCCAATCGTTACTTCGGAGGCCACCAACCGTGTGCTGAAACTTATCGATTTGGAACAGCGTGCCATGGCGGCACTCACCGCCGACACACGCCATCTGCTGCTTGCCATTCTGAAAAACGGCGAAGGTGCGGCCGTCGATGCGCTGCTCGAACAGGGCGTAACCTACGAGGCCGTCCGTGCGCGCGTGTCGGAACACCGCGATGTGCGTATGGGCGCAGTTTTCAACGACGAAGACGACTTGGACGACGAACGCCCAACCGCCAATACCACAGCAAAACCCACCACATCGAGCAGCAAAAACACCAGCGACACGCCTGTGCTCGACTCGTTTGGCAAGGACATCACAAAAGCCGCTCTGGAGGACAAACTCGACCCGATTGTCGGTCGCGAAAAGGAGATTGAACGCGTGGTGCAGATTTTGAGTCGCCGCAAAAAGAACAATCCCGTGCTGATAGGCGAACCGGGCGTAGGCAAATCGGCCATCGCCGAAGGGCTGGCAACACGCATTGTGCAGCGCAAAGTGTCGCGCGTGCTATTCGACAAACGCGTGGTGGCGCTCGATATGGCGGCCATTGTGGCTGGCACAAAATACCGCGGACAGTTCGAAGAACGCATGAAATCGATTCTGAACGAACTGGAAAAAAATCCGAACATCATTCTCTTTATCGACGAGATACACACGATTGTGGGTGCAGGCGGCGCATCGGGTTCGCTCGACGCTGCCAATATGCTGAAGCCCGCTTTGGCGCGCGGCGAAATTCAGTGTGTGGGCGCAACCACGCTCAACGAATACCGCCAAAGTATCGAAAAAGATGGCGCACTCGAACGCCGTTTCCAAAAAATAATGATTGAGCCGACCACGCGCGACGAGACGCTCCAAATTTTGGAAAATATCAAATTCCGTTACGAAGATCACCATCAGGTAACTTACACGCACGAGGCGCTCGAAGCGTGTGTCGATTTGACCGAACGCTACATCAGCGACCGCGCCTTCCCCGACAAGGCCATCGATGCGCTCGACGAGGTGGGCTCGCGCATACACATGCAAAATCTGCATGTCCCGCCGCGTATCGAAGAGTTGGAACGCCTGATCGAAGAGAAAAATGGCGAAAAAAACGCACTTGTAGCGTCGCAAAAATACGAAATGGCGGCCGAATGTCGCGATACAATCCGCCAAATGACCGACGAACTCGACCGCGCCAAGCAGGAGTGGCTCGCCGCCGAAAATGCCGACCGCATAACGGTTACCGCCGACGATGTGGCGCAAACTGTGTCGATGATGTCGGGCGTGCCAGCGCAACGCATTGCACAGGCCGAAAGCGTGCGCCTGTTGCAGATGGGCAACCTGCTCAAAGGCGAAGTCATCGGGCAAGATGCCGCCATCGACAAGTTGGTGAAATCGATTCAGCGCAGCCGCGTGGGGCTGAAAGACCCGAACCGACCGATAGGCTCGTTCATCTTTCTTGGACCGACGGGCGTGGGCAAAACCTACTTGGCCAAACGCCTAGCCGAACTGATGTTTGGCAGTGCCGATGCCGTTATTCGCGTCGATATGAGCGAATTTATGGAAAAATTCAGCGTGTCGCGACTCATTGGCGCGCCTCCGGGCTATGTGGGCTACGAAGAGGGCGGCCAACTGACCGAAAAAGTGCGCCGAAAACCTTATTCCATCGTGCTTCTCGACGAAATAGAAAAGGCGCACGCCGATGTCTATAACATGCTTTTACAGGTACTTGACGAAGGCCACTTGACCGACAGCATCGGCCGCAAAGTCGATTTCAAAAACACGATTATCATCATGACTTCGAATGTCGGCACGCGCCAACTGAAAGAGTTTGGACACGGAGTCGGCTTTGCGCAGCCATCGCAGAACGGCGACGAATATGCGCACAATGTGATTCAAAAAGCGTTGTCGAAAACCTTTTCGCCCGAATTCCTGAACCGCGTCGATGATGTGATCATTTTCGACCAACTGAGCCGCGAATCGATTTTCAAAATCATCGATTTGGAACTCGAGCAACTCTACAAACGCATTGGAAATCTGGGCTTTAGAATCGAATTGAGCGAAACCGCCAAAAACTTTTTGGCCGACAAAGGCTACGATGTGCAGTACGGCGCACGCCCGCTCAAACGCGCCATTCAAAACTATCTCGAAGATGTTTTGGCAGAGCGACTCCTGCAGGGCGGTGTCAAAGCAGGCGATGTGTTGCAGGTCGATTTCGATGCCGAAGCACAAAAATTGATTTTTGAACCGACAGAAAACTGACATTTTGTCAGTTTTTAGCACAAAAATGCGCATCTTTGGGTTGGCAAACTTTTTGATGGTAAAAAGTTGCCAACTTATTTTGTGAAAAAGAAAAAACGAGATATTATGAAAAAATCGAAGCAAACACAAAAACCGCAATCCGACGAAACAGTGCAGCAGCCCGAAGCACAGGCACAGCAACCAACGGAGGCGGCTCCAGCAGCCGAATCCGAACAGCAAGAGACGCCAAAAATTGACTACGAAGCGAAATATAACGCACTGAACGACACGCACTTGCGCCTGATGGCCGAGTTCGACAACTACCGCAAACGCATGATGCGCGAGCGTGCCGACCTGATAAAAAACGCCTCGGAACGCGTGGTAATCGACCTACTGCCCATTGTCGATGACTTCGAGCGCAGCCTCAAATCGATGGAAACCGCCTCTGATGTGGCGGCCGTGAGCGAAGGCGTAAATCTGATTTACCAAAAAATTCTGACACTGCTCAAACAACAGGGCGTGTCGGTTGTAGAAACTGAAAATCAGCCATTTAACGAAGAAATTCACGAAGCCGTAACGACCATTCCTGCGCCATCGGAAGAGTTGAAAGGCAAAATAGTCGATTGCGTGCAGAAGGGCTACCAAATGAACGAAAAAGTGATCCGATTCCCAAAAGTGGTCGTCGGAAAATAGGGAGAATCGTTGTATGAGCGAAAAAAGAGACTATTACGAAGTGCTTGGCGTGGCGAAAACTGCGTCGGCCGACGAGATAAAAAAGGCGTATCGCAAAAAAGCCATCGAGTATCACCCCGACAAAAATCCGGGCAACAAAGAAGCCGAAGAGAAATTTAAGGAGGCCGCCGAAGCCTACGAGGTGCTGAGCGACCCGCAAAAACGCCAGCGTTACGACCAATTTGGTCATGCAGGCGTGAGCGGCAGTGGCGGTTTTGGTGGCGCAGGCGGCATGAATATGGACGACATATTCCAGCAGTTTGGCGACATTTTTGGCGGACATTTCAGTTTCGGTGGCGGCTTCAGCGATTTCTTCGGTGGCGGTGGGGCGCGTCGTGGCGGACGCCGTGTGCGTCGTGGCACCGACCTGCGCGTGAAAGTGAAACTCACGCTGGCCGAAATTGCTTCGGGCACTGAGAAAAAATTGAAAGTGTCGAAATATGTTCCCTGCTCACACTGCCAAGGCACTGGCTCGCGCGACGGACGCACGCAAACTTGCAGCACCTGCCGCGGCACGGGCTATGTTACGCAGATGCAGCGCACCATTCTCGGGCAGATGCAGACGCAATCGGCCTGTCCGACCTGCGGCGGCGAAGGCACAGTGGTGGTCGATAAATGCCCCTATTGCAACGGCGAAGGCATTGTGCGCGGCGAAGAGATAATCACCGTAAAAATTCCCGCTGGCGTGGCCGATGGCATGCAGTTGGCGATGTCGGGAAAGGGCAATGCAGCGCGGCGCGGTGGCGAAAACGGCAATCTGCTCATCGTGGTAGAAGAGGAGGCGCACCCCGACCTGATACGCGACGAAAACGACTTGATTTACAACCTGTTGCTGCCACTTCCGACGGCTATTTTGGGCGGCACTGTCGAAATTCCGACCGTCGATGGCAAGGTGAAAGTGAAAATTGACAAAGGCACACAACCGGGCAAAGTGCTGCGCTTGCGCGGTAAAGGTCTGCCCGATGTAAACCGCTATGGCACAGGTGATTTGCTTGTGAATGTTGGCGTATATGTGCCCGAAAATCTGTCGTTGGACGAGCGCAAAACCATCGAACGCATGGCCGAATCGCCTAATTTTCAGCCTTCGGCCTCGGCCAAAACCAATTTCTTTGCCCGCTTCAAGCAGATGTTCAGTTAGCGTGTGTGTAGAAACGAAAAAAGCGTCGTCGAAAACATTGTTTGGCGGCGCATTTTTTTGCTATATTTCGCTTTAGAAAAAAATGTTGGCAAAAAATTTTGTCAAACAAAAAAAATGTAGTAATTTTGCAGTCCGATTCGTAAAGGGGCTTGCAAGTAGCGCTGCCGATGGAGATTTTCGGCATCTCGCCCCCCGATCTAACTAAAAAGTACAGTAAAAAAATGTATGCAATTGTAGAAATCCTTGGACAGCAATTCAAGGTAGAAGCGGGGCAAAAACTCTTTGTTCACCGCATGGAAGAGGCCGAACGCGGCTCGAAAGTTGAGTTCGACAAAGTACTGCTCATCGACAACGAAGGCAAAGTAAATGTGGGCGCACCCGTTGTGAAAGGCGCAAAAGTTGTTGCCGAAGTTGTGTCGCATGTGCGTGGCGAAAAAGTGCTTGTGTTTCACAAACGCCGCCGCAAAGGCTATCGTAAGTTGAACGGTCATCGTCAGAACTTTACGGAAATTTTGATTAACGAAATTGTTGCGTAACTCTTAAAAAATTAGAAGAAAATGGCACATAAGAAAGGTGTAGGTAGTTCGAAGAACGGTCGTGAGTCGGAAAGCAAGCGACTCGGTTTGAAGATATTTGGTGGCCAGTTTGCAAAAGCAGGCAACATCATCGTGCGTCAACGCGGCACACGCCACAACCCAGGCGAAAATGTCGGCATGGGCAAAGACCACACGCTGTTTGCGCTGGTCGATGGTATTGTGGTGTTCCGCAAAAAACGCGACGACAAATCGTATGTTTCGGTTACTCCCATCGAGGCGTAATCGAGTCCATAAACTCGAAGTGGAAGAGTCCTGTTCCTGAAAAGGGACGGGACTGCTTTTAATTGAAAACAGATGAGAGTTTATGAGTGAGAGGATTTTACAAAATCTCCAGTTCAACGATTCAACAAAACTTACAAACCAAATCAAAATGAAAACTTTTGCGAAACAGATTTTATTGGTTGCGCTGCTGTTTGTGGCAGTGGCGGTGCAGGCGCAGAAACCCTACAAACACAGCATTGGCTTGTCGGTGGGCAGTTTCGAGGGCGCGAGTTACAAAGTTTTTCTGACCAACGATGTGGCGCTGCAAACCGATTTGGGCTTTCGTCTGCTCAGCACGCAGGGCGGCAATGATAGTTATTCGACGGCCATGGATTTCTGGACTTTCGAGGTCAATCCGAATGCGCTCTACCAAGGCAGCATCACGGGCTGGAACTGGGGCGGTGTGGCTTGGTTTGCTGGTGGCGGCATAAGCCTTGGTCTTGCGCGCGACTTTGGTTCGTCAGGACCAACCTACGGCAAGTGGGGTTTCAACGCCATTGGTGGCGCAGAACTCGGTCTCGACGATGCGCCGCTGGCTTTCTCGCTCGATTTTCGTCCAGGCTACGGCATGCAGTTTCGCAGCGATTACAAACCGATCTCGTTTTTCGATTGGGCGTTGGTGGCAGGCATTCGCTACACCTTCTGAAAAACAAAAAAATTGCTAAAAAAGACAAGAGACGGCAGCCGCCGCCTCTTTTTTTTGCTCAAAAGTTTGTTTTTGTTACAAAAAGTGTTTATATTTGCGAATCTTAACCTAAAACCTGTGGCGTATGAAAAACATTTACCGCCTTTCGATGTTTTGCATAGTTTGGGCTTTGGGCGCATTTGCACCGCTTGGCGCACAGACGGTTGTGGCGTGGACAGGCGATGCGTCCGTTTCGTACAACGCATCGTCGTTGGTGTCGCTGGCGGCGTGCGATAGCATTGTTGTGTCGGGCAGTTGGAAAGAGTCCGATTTGCTGAAACTGCGTGCCGTTATTCCTACCGACGAATCGGCAAAACTCCAAAAAGTGAATATGTCGGCGGCAGCGTTTTCGGGCGAAATTCCCCTTGGCATGTACTCCATTTTCTCCCATTGTCCGCTTTTGGAGGAGGTTTTGCTGCCGAATTCGGTGCAAACCAGCAAGGTGAGTTTGCGGACTGCTTTTGCCTACAATCCAAAATTGCTCCGCGTGGTGAATCTCGAAAATCTGCAAAATATCACCTCGATCGACACCATTTTTCGCAACTGCCAACAACTGCAGTCGGTGGCGTTTTCGGCGATCTCGACCAATACGAACGAGGTGAAATGCACGCGCGCTTTCGAGGGCTGCACCACACTGACGGCGGTAGATTTGTCGCATTTTGCGGCCTTGTCCGGGGGCAACAATATGTTTGAGAACTGCACAAATCTCGAGCAGATACGCTTTGCCGCTACGGAAAATACGCAGGAAAATAGTTTTGTCGATCGTTTCAAAGGGTGCGCCAAGTTGCAGGTCATCGAAAATCTCGACAAATTCACCAACATTTCGGCCATTTCGGGGGCGTTTTATGGGTGTGCATTGCTTCCTGCGGTAACCTTTTGCACCACGCCACAAACCATGTCGGGCAGCGGCACGGAGGCTTTTCGTGGCTGCGAAAAGTTGCAGTCGGTTGTCAATTTGACCATTTTTACAAATCTGTCGAATTGCGAAGCGATGTTCCGCGATTGCAAGTCGCTCGAATCGGTGGAATTGCCCCAAAATACGACGGCCAAAAACGCCAAACAGATGTTCTACATGTGCAATCGCCTGCGCACTGCTGACCTTTCGAGGCTGACGGCTCTGAATAATTTCGAGTCGGCATTCAACGGCTGCGCATCGTTGGAAATGGTAACTTTGTCGGCAGTGGAACAGGCGTCGGCCACCAAGTTCAACTCCACTTTTTCGGGCTGCAGTGCGTTGCGCGAAGTGCTGAATTTCGACAAATACACGCAAATTAACGACTTCAACAACACTTTCAAACAGTGCGCCGCCCTCGATTCGGTGCGCTTTGGCTGCGACCCATCGGCAGCGACGAGCGCCACCACAACTTTCGACGACTGCCGTGCCACCTGCCTGAAATATATGCTGTGTGGCACAAAAAAAGCCGCCTCGTGGCAAGACAAAGGCACGCCAAAGACAGCGAGTTACAACGATTCTACCTTCATCTACGACATACGCACAAGCGATTGGGCGACGAAGATAGTGTGCGATGAATACGAGTGGAATGGGACAATCTACACAGTATCAGGCGATTACACCCACGCAATTATCAATGGTGCATTGAATGGGTGCGACAGCATCGACCGCCTGCGGCTGACCATCTGTCAATCGTACAATTTTCCAGAAACAAAATCGGTTTGCGATTCGATTCTTTGGCAGGGCAAATGGCGCACAGCGAGCGGTGATTACACCGAAAAATATACGACCAAACAAGGCTGCGACAGCGTTTATACGCTGCATTTGACTGTGCAAAAATCGACAACGGGCACCGATGTGCATACCGCTTGCGATACTTTCCGCTGGATCGATGGTATGACTTACACCGCATCGAACAGCAGTGCCACGCACCTTTTGACCAACACAGCGGGCTGCGATAGTCTGGTTACGCTCGATCTGACTTTGAACCACACGCAATTTGCCGATACCACGGCGGTGGAGTGTGCATCGTTTGTGTGGCACGGCCAAACTTACACGCAAAGTGGCATCTACAAAGATACCATTTCGGGCGGTGCAGCGTGCGGTTGCGACAGCATTATCACACTGAAACTCACCCTTTTACCAGTGGCTTTGGGCGATACGGCAGCAGTGACCGAAGGAGCATCGTTTGCATGGCACGGTCGTGTCTATACCGTCGCTGGCGAGTACCGCGATACGCTGGTGGCACAAGCCGCCAACGGTTGCGACAGCATTGTTACACTGACACTTTCGTTTTGCGAACCGTACCGATTGGAACAGGATAGCATAACTTGCGATTCGCTTTTTTGGCAGGGCAAATGGCGCACTGCGAGTGGCGATTATACCGAAAAATATACGACTGCACAAGGCTGCGACAGTCTGTTTGTGCTGCACCTCACATTGATCCCGACACCGCAAGTAATTGTGCCGAATTTGGAC
This sequence comes from Erysipelotrichaceae bacterium, assembly GCA_963633255.1. Lineage (GTDB taxonomy): Bacteria > Bacteroidota > Bacteroidia > Bacteroidales > Paludibacteraceae > W0P28-013. Next base: position 28,064 of record CAVGYO010000002.1, on the reverse strand, counting down.
ACATACTGCGACCGTTCGGCGGCGTTGAGTGTGGTCTACGAACTATTGGCTGGTCAGCCCGACCGTTACGATCTGTTGTTCGATGAATCGGCGCAACAGGCTGGTTTCGAGAATGTTACAAACGCGCTTCTGCTACCCGATGCGATTGCGGTAGCCGTGCCGCCCGATGCGCCAGTGGGCGATTATGCCGCCACGCTGCGGCTCTACGATGCGCGTGCTACCGACGGTTGCGCCAGTGTGTCGCTGCCGTTGGCGATAACGATTGGATTCGACGCAGCGCGCTATCTGGTACAGAAGTGGAACGATGTGATAGTGGTGAACAACAGCGGCGACAGCGACCACCCGATGCGTTTTGTGGCGTATCAGTGGTACAAAAATGGGCAAAAAATTGCTGATGCCACGCTGCAACATCTCTACGAGGCGGGCGGTCTCGATTGGGACGCCGTTTATACCGTCGATTTGACAACCGAAGATGGGCGTACCTTCCGTTCGTGCGGTTTTGTGCCGCAGCAGCCGCAGTCGGTAGCGCCGTCGGCGTTGGTTGTTTATCCGAATCCTGTGGCGGCTTTTGCCCCGTTCGAACTATATCTTCCCGATGCTATTTTGTCCGTGTCGATATGCGGTGCGCAGGGCATTTGCGTCTATCGTGCCAATGTGGCGACCGATGTTGTTTCGTTGCCCGAAGGGTTTGCCTCGGGTGTCTATGTGGTGCGCGCTGTTGCTGCCGATGGGCAGGTATTCATCGCCAAAATGATTGTCGATTGAGGACCGATTAGTTGCAAACAGGGCGAATCGCTGCTCCAAAATAGCGGTCGAGGCGTCTGGCTATACGAGGGGACAAGAAAAAACAGCCTCACGCAAAGTCAGCCCCTTCGGTATTGAGTGAACTCGACCAATACCATCGCAATTTTCAAATCTTCAAATGAAAAACTTTACAAACTTGATAAACTTTCACACCTTCACACTTTCTCACCTTCGCACTTTCAAACTAATTTCGTATCTTTGCAGGTTGATCTGAAAAAAATACCTGTTATGTACAAAATTGTCGATAAATCCTATTTTTCGTCAAATGTTGTGCGCCTCGAAGTGGAGGCACCGCTCATTGCCAAGGCGCGAAAAGCCGGTCATTTTGTCATTGTGCGTGTGGGCGAAAACGGCGAGCGAATGCCGCTCACCATTGCCGATGCCGACACCCAGCGCGGCACTATCACGCTGGTAGTGCAAACCGTTGGCGTTTCGTCGAGCAAACTGTGTGCGCTGAATGTGGGCGACGAAATTACCGATGTGGTTGGACCGCTTGGGCGCGCCACGCACATCGAGCGATTTGGCACGGTGGTGTGCGCCTGCGGTGGCGTAGGCACTGCGCCGATGTTGCCCATAGCCGAAGCCCTGCGCAAAGCGGGCAATCGCGTGGTTACTGTGCTGGCTGCACGCACCAAAGATTTGATAATTCTCGAAGACGAAATGCGCCGCGTGAGCGACGAGGTCGTTATCATGACCGACGATGGTTCGTACGGACATAAAGGTTTGGTAACCAACGGCATAGAAGAAGTTATCAACCGCGAAAAAGTCGATTTTTGCGTAACCATCGGTCCTGCCATCATGATGAAATTTGTGTCGCTGCTCACCAAAAAATACAATGTGCCGACTGTCGCCTCGCTCAACACGATTATGGTCGATGGCACGGGCATGTGCGGAGCGTGCCGTGTAACCGTGGGCGGACAGACAAAATTTGTCTGTGTCGATGGTCCAGAGTTCGATGCACATCAAGTCGATTTCGACGAGATGATGATGCGCCTCGGTGCTTATCGCGCCGAAGAACAAGCCGCAAAAGAACGCTATTTGGGCGAAAACAAATGAGGAATTAGAAGTGTTTTTTTTAGAGCATAGAAAATAGACTTATTGGTTGCTTGGCTTTTCCCCGAAGGGGAAAACGGGAAATAATTTGAAATTTGAAATTCTGAAATGGAACAACAAGATAGAAATGCGGCTTGGCGCGAAGCCCTGCGCAAAACGATGAATCCGAAGGAGCGCACGGCTATTGCGCGTGTGCAGATGAACGAACTGGCGGGCGACTACCGCAGCCACAACAGCGAAGAGGTGAACCGTGGACTCACCGAAGAGCAGGCGTTGCTCGAGTCGAAACGCTGCCTCGACTGCGTGAATCCGCAGTGTGTTACGGGCTGTCCGGTGAATATCGACATTCCGGGATTCATCAAAAATATCGAGCGCGGCGAATTTCTCGAAGCCGCCAAAGTGCTGAAACGCACCTCGGCACTGCCCGCCGTTTGTGGGCGCGTCTGCCCGCAAGAAAAGCAGTGCGAATCGAAATGTATCCACCTGAAAATGAAGAAACAGGCTGTGGCAATTGGTCATTTGGAGCGTTTCGCTGCCGACTACGAGCGCGAAAGCGGTCAGATGAGCGTGCCAACCACCGCCGCCCCCAACGGCATAAAAATAGCGGTGGTCGGTTCGGGACCAGCGGGACTTTCGTGCGCTGGCGACTTGGCCAAACTGGGCTACGATGTTACTGTTTTCGAGGCGTTGCACGAGATTGGCGGCGTGCTGAAATACGGCATTCCCGAATTTCGTCTGCCCAACAAAATTGTCGATGTCGAAATCGATAATCTGTCGAAAATGGGCGTGAAATTCCGCAAAGATTGCATCGTTGGAAAAACCGTTGGTTTCGACGACCTGAAAGCCGACGGCTACCGCGCTATGTTTGTGGCGAGCGGTGCGGGACTGCCCAATTTTATGGGCATCAAAGGCGAAAATCTTATCGGCATCATGTCGAGCAACGAATACCTGACGCGCGTCAATCTGATGGGTGCAGCCAAGGACGAATACGACACGCCAGTGCTGAAAGGCAAGCGCGTGGCGGTGATTGGCGGCGGCAACACAGCCATGGATTCGGTGCGCACGGCGCGGCGTTTGGGCGCAGAGCGTGCCATGATTGTCTATCGCCGCAGCGAAGAGGAGATGCCTGCCCGCCTCGAAGAGGTGAAACACGCCAAAGAGGAGGGCATCGAGTTTCTTACGCTCCACAATCCGATAGAGTACCGCGGCGACGAAAAAGGTCGTGTTACGGGAATGTTGCTGCAAAAAATGGCGTTGGGCGAACCCGATGCGTCGGGGCGGCGCTCGCCTGTGCCGATTGCTGGCGCTACCGAATGGGTCGATGTCGACGAGGTGATTGTGAGCGTGGGCGTAAGTCCCAATCCGCTGATTCCCAATGCGGTAGAAGGCTTGGAACTGGGACGCAAAGGCACGATTGTGGTGAACGAAGCGTCGCAGAGTGCCATTCCGACCATTTTTGCTGGCGGCGACATTGTGCGCGGCGGTGCCACAGTCATTCTTGCTATGGGCGACGGGCGGCGTGCTGCGGCGGCCATTCATGCCAAAATTCAAAATGGCGAAATCTGATTTGGTCGTGTGAAAAATAAACCGTAAATTTGCACATTGTCGAATAGTGGAATGAATATCTGTGTTTTTTGTGCTTCGAATCGGGCGATTGGTCGCCGTTTCGACGAGGAGGCGCGCCTGCTAGGGAAGTTCATAGCCGAGAGCGGCCACACGCTTGTGTATGGCGGTGCCACTGGCGGTTTGATGGATGCGCTAGCCGAAGCGGCACGCACCGCAGGTGGCAAAATCATAGGCGTTGTGCCAAAACGGATTGTGGCGATGGGGCGCAAAAGCGACCTGCCGACGCAACTTTTCGTTGTGGACAATATGAGCGAACGCAAAGAATTGATGAAAAAATATGCCGATGTGTTTGTGGTTCTGCCTGGCGGTCTTGGCACCTACGACGAACTGTTCGATGCGCTGGCCTCGGGCATGGTCGGCTACCATAGCAAACCACTTATGTTGGTCAATACCGACAATTTTTACAACGGCATACTCACGCAACTCGACCGCATGACCGCCGACCGATTGGGCGAAATGTCGCGCACCGCAGGCTTCCGCGTTTGCGACTCGGCCGCCGCCTGCATCGCATGGCTACGAACGCTCTGAAATAGTTAGCAGTGAGAAGTGAGTAGTTAGCAGTGCTCTTGAGTTAGGAGTGAGGAATTAGGAGTGAGGAGTGATGCGGCGAAGCCGCAATGATAATTAGTAGCAAGTAGCAAGATACAAGTAGCAAGAAAGATTTTAAGAACATAGAATATAGAACATAGACTTTTTAATTGACAATTGATAATTGATAATTGACAATTATTTGAAAATTTGAAAATTAAGGCGTTTTGGCTACCGACAACCAGAAATTAGAAATCTAGAAATCTAGAAATAAATATTCGCTTCAACAAATAACCAAATAACCAAACCAACAACAATAACAAAATTATGAATCTTTTTTGGAAAAGAATTTTTGGGCAGATGCAGAGCACCGCAAAGATGGAGGCTCAATTTGCCATTTTGAACGACGAATTTAGGCGTTATTGCGACATCGAGGCCTCGAAAGAGTTGGCCGAATACCGCGAATTGTTCGAAAAAGTGCGGTCGGCCGAGTTTCAGGCAAAAAAGAAGACGCTCCTCAATCGCAAATACCGCGACACGCAGGAGTATCGCGATATGCAGAAGTACAACAAACTGCAAAACGACAAAAAAATCGTGCTTTACTACGAAACGGTGAAAAATCCCTTGCTGGCTGAATATCTCGAGTTTCGTGCGAAACCCGAATATGTGCTGCTCGGCAAAAAGAACGAGGTGCGCAAAAGCCCCGAATTGCAACGCCTGAAAAAATTTGAACGCTCGACCGAGTTCAAAAATTATATGCGTTTCAATAATTCGTACATCATATCGGAACTCGAAAAACTGCGTGCAAAGGTGATGACGCCCGAATTTACGGCTGCCAACGCTTTTTGGAGCGACCCACACCGCTGGGAAAAGACCGAAGAGGCCGCCCTCGAGCGCCGCTACAAAGAGTTGGCGCGCAACGAGGACATCAAATTCTACGAAAATACCGACAGTTCGAAATTTGCGCGTCTGCGCCAATATAGCCAGACCTTTTTCGACAGTTTCGACTGGAACTCGCTCAACGCCTCGCGCTGGGAGAGCGGTTTCAACTATCCTGGCGACAAATTTGTGGGCAACCACTCGTTTACCAACGAAAAACAGGCCAACAACAATGGCGACAACACCAGCGTTTTTTCGGGTGTGTTGAACATCTACACGCGCCGCGAACGCACGCTGGCTTTGGCGTGGGACAAAACGCGCGGTTTTGTCAATCATCAGTTCGAATTTACATCCGATGTGCTGCATGGCACCAAAGGCGTGTGGCAAAAAGGCGGCTATTTCCGTGCAAAAATTCGCTTCGAGGGCAAAGACCTCACGCAAGCCTTTTGGCTCACGGGCGAACGCATATTGCCGCACATCAACATTGCCGTGTGCGACGGCAAATCGATAGAGGTCGGCACGCATTGGGCAACCAAATTCGAGAAAAAATACACTTCGTCGAAAGTTACTGGCTTGAAACTCAACGAGTTCTATATCTATTCGCTCGAATGGACCGAAAAAGAACTCATTTGGCGCATCAATAACATAGAGGTGTTCCGCACCACCGAAGGCGTGCCTACCGAGCCGCTTTTCCCGATGTTGAGCGCATTCATCGCCCAAAACCAAAAGGGCGGCGAAGGCTGCATGCAGGTCGATTGGATAGAGGCGTGGTGCGCCAATAAGTAACCGACGATGAAGGAGATTTCCGTAAACGGCAAGTTCTGCATTGGCGGTAATCGGCGTTTTGCGCTGATTGCTGGGCCGTGTGTCATCGAAAACGAAGCGATGGTGTTGCAGACCGCCGAGGCGTTGAAACGCATCTGCCTCGATTTGGACATCAATCTGATTTTCAAAGCGTCGTTCGACAAAGCCAACCGCACATCGGCCGCTTCGCCGCGCGGTGTGGGCATCGACGAAGGGCTGCGCATTTTGCAAAAAGTGCGCGACGAACTCGATTTGCCGCTCGTAACCGATGTTCACGAGTGCTGGCAGTGCGCACCAGTGGCGCAAGTTGTCGATGTGTTGCAGATTCCCGCTTTCCTTTCGCGCCAAACCGATCTGCTTGTGGCGGCGGCGCAGACAGGCAAAATTGTCAATGTGAAAAAAGGGCAATTTATGGCACCGTGGGACATGAAACAGGTGGTTGCCAAAGTGGTGGCGGCTGGCAACGACAATGTGATGCTCTGCGAACGCGGCTCGTCGTTTGGCTACAACAATCTGGTGGTCGATATGACGGGTTTGGTCGAAATGCGCACCTACGGCTATCCCGTGGTGTTCGACGCTACGCACTCGGTGCAAAAACCTGGTGGCAACGGCTCTTCGACGGGCGGCAACCGCGATATGGCACCTTACCTGATGAATGCCGCTTTGGCGGTGGGCGTCGATGCCATTTTTGCCGAAGTGCACCCCAATCCCGACGAAGCGTGGAGCGATGCCGCCAATCAACTGAAACTCAGCACGGTACGCCCAATTTTGGAACGCGCCGTCGCCATCGACGCAATAACGAAAAAACTGTAACCGTCATGGACATAGTTGCACGCAGCAAAGAGGTTTTCCAAATAGAAATTTCGGAGGTAAAACGCGTTGGCGAACGCATTGGCGACGAAGTACGCCAAGTGGTCGAACTCATCTATGCCAATAGCGGCAAAGTGGTGCTGACGGGCATCGGTAAAACGGGCATTATCGGCAAAAAAATTGCCGCCTCGCTGGCCTCGACTGGCACGCCATCGCTCTTTATCAACGCTGCCGAAGCCCTGCACGGCGATTTGGGCATGGTGTCGCGCGGCGATGTGGTCATCGCCATATCGAACAGCGGCGAATCGGACGAAATCCTGAATGTGGTGCGCAATCTGAAAAAGATGAACTGCCCCATTGTAGCGATGACGGGCGACAAAAACTCTACTTTGGCGCAGCAGAGCGACTATCTGCTCGATGTGCATGTCGAACGCGAAGCCTGCAAAATTGGCTTGGCACCCACCACATCGACCACGGCGGCACTCGTCATGGGCGACGCACTCACGGTCTGCCTGATGGAAAAACGCAATTTCAAACCCGAAAATTTTGCGCTCTATCACCCGGGCGGCGCGCTCGGGCGGCGTATGCTCACGCAGGTGAAAGATTGCATGACCTCGGTGGTGCCGATTGTTACCGAAGAGACGCTATTCAAAGATGTGATAGCCGAAGTGAGCCTCAAAAAACTGGGCATCACCATGGTGGCGAATGCTGCGGGCAAAATTGTGGGCATCATCACCGATGGCGATATACGCCGCGCAGCACAGCGGTTCGACGACCTGAAAACGCTCCGTGCCGCCGACTTTATGAGCCACGGTTTCAAACGCATTGCCGCCGATATGATGGTGAACGACGCACTCGAACTGATGGATCGCTACAAGATAACCACGCTCGCAGTGGTCGAAAAAGAGACGCCCGACGCCCCGATTATCGGCATTCTGCACATTCACCATATCTATGGTTTTGCGCGCGGCTAAGCGGATTGGATCTTTTTGGCATTTTTTAAGACAAAATAACCTGCGGGCAGCGTTTACTTTGTGTCGCAAAATTTTGTTAGTCGGAAAGAAATGCCGACCTTTGCCCACAGTTTCAATCGAAAAATGAAAAGAGAATGAATTTAGTTTCATGCAGAGATAAAACCGCCATCGTTTTTTGCGACGAACACTACTCGTACACGCGGCTGCTGCAGTGCGCAGCGCGCTATGCGCAGCGTTTTTCGTGCGATGGCAACCCCAACAAAGTGCTTATTTTTGCCGAAAATTCGGCAGCGTGGATTTTTGCTTTCTACGGCAGCGTGCGCAGCGGCGCAGTTACTGTCCCAGTCGATGTGCAATCGACGGTGGGCGAACTGGCCTACATCGTGGCCGACTGCCAACCCGATGTGCTTTTCACTTCGGCTGCCAAACGCGCTCTGGTCGATGAGGCGTTGGCGCAGGCTGGCGTGGCGTGCAAGGTGCTTACCGAAGCCGACATCGATTTGACTGATATAGCGCAAGAATCCGCCGAAGATATCACTTTCGACGACTTGGAGCGCACCATGCTCATCATCTACACTTCGGGAACGACGGGTTCGCCCAAAGGCGTGATGTTGTCGTTCAAAAATGCGCTGTTTAATGTGCATTCCGTCTCGACCGATGTGCGCATTTTCACGCCCGAACGCAACACAATGATACTCTTGCCGCTGCATCACGCTTTCCCGCTGATGGGGTCGCTGGTTGCGCCGCTCTATGTGGGGCAAACCGTGTCGATAGCCGACGGATTGAACGCCGAAAGCATACTGAAAACGCTGAACGAGGGCAAAATAAACATCATCATCGGTGTGCCGCGCCTCTACGAACTGCTTTCCAAAGGCATTATGGCGCAAATCAATGCGTCGTGGGCAACGCGCACGCTCTTCAAACTGATGCAGAAAATCGGTTCGCCGCGCCTGTCGAAAGTCGTTTTTGCCAAAGTACACAAAAAATTTGGTGGGCACATCGACTTTTTGGTGAGTGGTGGCGCCGCACTCCCAACCGACATCGCCACGGTGTTCAAAACGCTGGGATTCACTGTGCTCGAAGGTTACGGCATGACCGAAACCGCCCCGATGATAAGTTTCACGCGGCCGTGGAATGTGCAGGTGGGCTACGCTGGCGAGCCGCTGCCGCATATCGAGGTGAAAATCGACGAAAATGGCGAAGTGTGCGTGCGTGGCGACAATGTGATGCAGGGCTACTACAATCGCCCCGACGAAACCGCCGAAATCATTCGCGATGGCTGGCTGCACACGGGCGATATGGGCGAACTTTCGCCCGAAAAAGGGCTGAAACTCACGGGGCGCATCAAAGAGATAATTGTTACGCCAAACGGCAAAAACATCAATCCCGCCGAAGCCGAAGAGGCTATTATGCATCTGTCGCCATACGTGAAAGAGGTGGGCGTTTTTCTCAAAGATTCGGTGTTGCAGTGCGTCATTGTGCCGCAGTTGTCGGCCGTGCGCGACCGCTCGCTCGAAAATATGGACACGGTGCTGCGCGAGGAGATTGCGCGCTACAATCAGACCGTTGCGCCCTACAAACGCATCAAAAAAATACACATTGTGTCGGGCGAACTGCCCAAAACGCGCCTGATGAAGTTGCAACGCTTCAAACTGGCCGATTTGGTGGAAGAACACAAAAAAACGACCATTGCCGACGACCGTCCGCACAGCGAAATTTACACTGCGCTCAAGGCTTACATCGACAAAGAAACCGACTCGAATGCTGGCGAAAACGACGATTTTGAAATCGATTTGGCGATGGATTCGCTGGGCAAAGTGGCGCTACTCACATTCGTCGAATCGCGCTTTGGCGTGAGCCTCAACGAGGCGCAACTCGACCAACTGAACACGCTCGGCAAGTTGAGCGCACACCTTGAGCAGCACGGCGGTAAAACCGATGGCGACCCGAAAAAAGTTACTTGGAAAGAGATTCTCTCGAACCGTGTGCAGAACTTTGTAGTGCCGCGCGCTGGCTTTATTCAGGCGTTTTGCAGTCGCACCGCCAAAACGCTTATCGGGCTTGTGTACCGCAGTCGTCGGCAGGGCAGTATCGATTTGCCCAAGCAGCCGTTTATCATCGTGGCCAACCACCGCAGTATGCTCGACGGCTACCTCATCACTGCAAAATTGAAGCGCAAAACGGTGCGCAACACCTTCTTTTTTGCCAAAGACAAGCACCTGCGCACCCGATTGGCGCACTTTTTGGCCAAGAAAAACAATGTCATTCTCATGGACATCAACAAAAATGTGCGTGAGTCGCTGCAACAGATGGCCGCCGTGCTGCGCAAGGGCAAAAATATCATCATTTTCCCCGAAGGCACGCGCTCGAAATCGGGCAAAATGCTGGCGTTCAAGGACAGTTTCGCCATTTTGAGCAAAGAGTTGAATGTGCCTGTGGTGCCCGTCGCCATTTGCGGTTCGGAGCGTGCTGTGCTCAAACGCATCAAACTGCCGCGCTTTTTTGCCAAAATCACGGTCGCTTTTTTGCCGCCCATTTTCCCCGAAAACCTCTCGGCCGACGAAATTCGCACCCAAACCGTCGCACTCATCGCCGACCGCTTGGAAGCCAACGCCGCCCATTGACGATTGGTTGCCGCCGCAAAAGACTTTTAGTGGGCAGCAATGGTCGTCTTTTCCAGTTTCTCTTGGGCGTAGTCTTTGGTGATGCGCAACTCTTTCGTCCCTGACGAGGGCGTGGCATACATGGCGTCCATCATGATGGTTTCGACTATGCTGCGCAGCCCGCGTGCGCCGAGTTTGAACTCGATGGCCTTATCGACGATGTATTCCAGCGTGTCGTTGTCGAACGAGAGCGCAACGCCGTCCATCTCGAAGAGTTTGGTGTATTGCTTGATGATGGAGTTTTTCGGCTCGGTCAAAATTTGGCGTAGCGCTGTGCGGTCGAGTGGGTCGAGGTGCGTGAGTATGGGCAATCGGCCGATAATTTCGGGAATCAAACCGTAGGCTTTCAGATCTTGCGGCGCAATGTATTTCATCAGGTCGTTGCGGTCGATGGCATTCTGCTCGTTCACTGTGCCGAAGCCCACCACATGCGTGTTGAGCCGCTGCGCAATTTTCTTTTCGATGCCGTCGAATGCGCCGCCGCAGATGAACAAAATGTTCTGCGTGTTCACTGCGATTAGGTCTTGTTCGGGGTGCTTGCGTCCGCCTTTGGGTGGCACATTCACTATCGAACCTTCGAGCAGTTTCAGCAGTCCTTGTTGCACGCCTTCGCCGCTCACATCGCGTGTGATGCTCGGGTTGTCGCCTTTGCGCGCTATCTTGTCGATTTCGTCGATAAAGACAATACCACGCTCGGCGGCAGCCTTGTTGTAGTCGGCCACTTGCAGCAGGCGCGTGAGAATGCTCTCGATGTCTTCGCCCACATAGCCCGCCTCGGTCAGCACGGTGGCATCGACAATGGTGAACGGCACATTGAGTTTGCGCGCGATGGTGCGTGCCAAGAGCGTTTTGCCCGTTCCCGTAGCACCAACAAGTATGATGTTCGACTTTTCGATTTCGACCTCTTCGGCCGATTTTGGCTGCATAATGCGCTTGTAGTGGTTGTAAACGGCCACCGACAGAAACTTTTTCGCCTCGTCCTGCCCGATGACATACTGGTCGAGAAACGCCTTGATTTCCATCGGTTTAGGCAGCGCGCTTCCATCGATTTCGAACTGTCGCTCGTATCGTTTTTTCTCTCTTTGGATAATGCTGTTGGCCAATTCTACACATTCGCAGCAAATGTAACCCTCTTTGCCCGAGAATAGCGTGCCGACTTCGTGTTCGCTTCGGCCGCAAAAATTGCAGTGCGATTCGCCTTTTTTTGTCTGTTTTACCATAGATTTTTGTGCGCAGTTGCTATTTTTCGCGTGTCAAAATGTTGTCGATCATGCCATATTCGAGTGCCTCTTGGGCGGTCATCCAGTAGTCGCGGTCGCTGTCGGCGGCTATCTTGTCGAACGCCTGCCCCGAGTGGTCGGCAATGATTTGGTAGAGTTCTTTTTTCAGTTTTTGTATTTCGCGCACGGTGATTTCCATGTCCGACGCTTGCCCTTGTGTGCCGCCCATCGGTTGGTGAATCATCACACGCGAGTGGGGCAGTGCCGAGCGTTTGCCTTTGGCGCCAGCCACCAAAAGAACTGCCGCCATCGAGGCTGCCATGCCTGTGCAAATGGTGCCGACATTGCTGCGAATGTACTGCATGGTGTCGTAGATACCGAGTCCAGCGTGTACTCCACCGCCGGGCGAGTTCAGGTAGATGAAAATGTCCTTGCCGGGGTCGGCCGTGTCGAGGAAAAGCAGTTGCGCTTGTATCACATTCGCCACATAGTCGTTGATTTCGGAGCCAAGAAAGATGATGCGATCCATCATCAGGCGCGAAAACACATCCATTTGGGTAACATTCAGTTGCCGTTCCTCCAAAATCGACGGCGAAATGTAGCCGCCTTCCATACTGATTTGCGAGCGGTATTGGTCGAGTGCCAACCCGTTCATATTCAGGTGCTTTGTTGCAAATTTACTAAATTCGTCCATGGTTTTTTTATTTCAAATTTCAATTTTCAAATTTTCAAATTTTCAAATTGCGGCTTTGCCGCCTCACTCCTCACTCGTCTTGCGACTATTTTATTCCATCGCGTTCGAGCAGTGCATCGATGGTTGGCTCTTGACCGCGGAACTGTTTGTACAAGTCCATGGCTGGCTCGGTGCCGCCGCGTTCCAAAATGTTTTTGCGGAAACTGTCGGCCGTTTTTTTGTCGAAAATGCCGTTTTTCTTGAACACCGAAAAAGCGTCGGCATCGAGTACTTCCGACCATTTGTAACTATAGTAGCCAGCCGCGTATCCGCCCGAGAAAATGTGCGTAAATGCCGTCTCCATCTGCGTTTCTGGCACTACGGGCAGCACTTTCACCTGCTTCATGGCCGCATTGCCAAAGGCGATAACATCGCCATCGAACGGTGCGGTGAGCGTGTGCCACGCCATGTCGAGGTAACCGAAACTGAGTTGGCGCGCGCAAGCGTAGGCAGCGTGGTAGTTTTGCGCCGCTTTTATCTTGTCAATCAACGCTTGCGGCATTGGTTCGCCTGTCAAATAGTGCTTGGCAAAGGTGTCGATAAACTCCTTCTCGCCGAGGAAATTTTCGTTGAATTGCGAGGGCAGTTCCACAAAATCGCGCGGCACATTGGTACCCGACATCGAGGCGTATTGGCAGCGTGTGAGCATACCGTGCAAGCCGTGTCCAAATTCGTGGAGAAAAGTTTCAACCTCGTCGTAGGTGAGCAGGGCGGGCTTGTCGGCTGTGGCGCGTGTAAAGTTCATCACATTCACAATGTGCGGCCGCGAATCTTTTTTGCCTTCGCGCCATTGCGGTTTGAAATCGTTCATCCATGCACCGCCACGCTTGCCCTCGCGTGGGTGAAAATCGCAGTAGTAAACGGCCACAAAATTGCCTTTGTTGTCGAACACATCGTAGGCATCGACCTCGAGGTGATAGACTTGAATGTTCGGATTTTTCACAAATTTGAGACCATACAGCCGATTGGCCAACCCGAACACGCCTTTTTTCACATTTTCGAGTTCGAAATAGGGGCGCAATTCGTCGTCGCTGAGGCTATATTTTTCGTTTTTCAGTTTTTCGGAATAGTAACTCCAATCCCACGCTTGCAGGGTGGCGTAAAATCCGAGCGAATCGGCAAATTGTTGCAGTTCGTCGTATTCGGCGCGTGCCACGGGCATATATGCGTCGCGCAGTTGGTCGAGCAGTTTATAGACATTTTCTTTGGTCTCGGCCATAGTTTTGTGCAGCGATTTGTCGGCGTAGCACGATTTGCCAAATAGTTGCGCCAAAGCCAGTCGCGTGTTTACTATCTCTTTGATTATCTGCGTGTTGTCGAACTCTCCGCCGATGCAACGCGTGTTGTAGGCCATGTGGAGTTCGCGGCGAATATCGCGGTTGTCGCAGTATTTCATCACGGGCAGATAGGTGGTCGGTTTCAGGTCGAGCAGCCAGCCGTCCAACCCTTTTTTCTCGGCGTTGGCGCGCATCATCTGTTTGGTATCGTCCGACAGGCCAGCCAGCAGACTTTCGTCTTTGATGAGTCGCGTCCAAGCGTTGGTGGCTTTCAGCACATTCTGGCCGTAGGTAAGCGTGAGTTCGCTCAGTTTGGCCGTCAGTTTTTTGTAGGTCTCTTTGTCGGCGGCCGACAGGTTTGCACCGTTGTTGGCAAATCCTTCGTAGATGTCGTCGAGCATTTTGGCCTGCTCTTTGGTCAGTTTCAGTTTGTCGCGTTGCTCATAAACTGCTTTGATGCGTGCAAAGAGTTTTTCGTTGAGCAGAATCGTGGCACTGTAGTCGCTTATTTTTGGCGACAGTTCCAATTCGATGGCTTGCAGATCGTCGTTGGTTTCTGCGCTGGTTAGGTTGTAGAAGCAACTGGCCACCACCGAGAGCAGTTGCCCCGATTTTTCGTAGGCTTCGATGGTGTTTTCGAATGTTGGCGCAGCGGGATTGTTGGCTATCGCGTCTATTTCGGCCAATCCTTGGCGCATAGCCTCCTCGAAAGCAGGCATATAATGCTCGGTTTTGATGGCATCGAACGGATAGGTGCCGTGTGGCGTGTCCCAATTTTTGTAGTTGAAAAATGGATTTTCGGCGTTTGTCATAATGCAAACTAATGTTGAGATGAGAATTAAACTAAATTTTTTCATATCGATTTTTGTGTTTGAGGTTTTGATAGTTTGAAAATTCGCACACTATTTCGTGCCGAGTTCCTCTTTTGCCTTCATACGGAAACGCTCGGGATCTGGTTGCACAAATTCTTTGCGGTTGAACTCTTCGTTGTAGCCCGGACGAATGATTTTTTTCGGGTTGTTGTATTCGTCGCGATCGAAAACGCCATTCGTTTCGGGTTTGGTAACGCCATCTAAGTATTTGACCATCAGGCGTTCGCCGAGTTTTTTCCATGTTTTGAGTGCAGTTTCGGCCTGTGCGTTCGAAAAGTCCGTCAAAAATTGTACCATACTCGTCGAATCGTACGATTGTGCAAACGAATCGGCTTGGCGCACGGCGTTTTCAAAGTAATTTTCCCACTTTTCTTGCTCGGCTTTGATGTCGGGCATCAGGTCGGAGTAGCGCGTGTAGGCCATGTTGCACACCCAGTTGTTCACCCAAAAAGCCGAGGTCCACGAGAAATCGAGCAGACTGCCGTTGCGTTCGCTGAACGATTCTGGCACTTTTGTCAGGCAGCAATAGATTGGTACATAGAGGTTGCCCGTGGCGTCGTCCACACCGAACCACAAAATGCCGCCAATGGCGTTGGGCAGCCAGTTGCGCATCTGCGCCACAAAGGTGAAACCCGTTTGTTGCGTGGCCACAGGGCGTTCGTGGTAGTATTCTGTGCCATCGACTTTGTATGAGAGCGGACTCGGGCGGAACGGCGTGGCGTAAGGACCGCTGCCTGCGCCTACAGTCATATCGAGCGGTGTGCCTTCGTAGTGGTCGCGCATGCGTTGGCGCATCTCTTTCAGCGAGAGTTTGTGGTCGGGCTTAATCCACAGCGGCATACGCTCGAGCGTTTTGCCGTCGATGTAGTCGATATATTGCCCCATGTTGGCGTTCACTGCGTTGAAAAATGCCCACACACGCGCTTCGCACCAGCGAATGCCGCCAAAATCGAGCGGATTGTAGATGTCGGAGAAACTGAATCCCTCGTCTTTGCCTTTGAAATAGCCTTTTTTGCGCGCAAAATCGATCACATCGGCGGAATAAACCACATCAATTTCGGGTTCCGACAGACGGTCGATATGCTTGCTGCTGATGCTGTTCGGATTTTGGCGCGATTCCAGCGGAAATGTCGTGATGCGTGCTTGGTTGGCGTGTGCCGATACGCAGTCGTCGGGCAGGCGGCGCGCCACCCAAACGGCACCTTTGTTGCCAACGCCTTTGCCAATCAGTTCCAAAATCCACACTTCGCGCGGGTCGGCTATCGAAAACGATTCGCCGCTG
This sequence comes from Erysipelotrichaceae bacterium, assembly GCA_963633255.1. Lineage (GTDB taxonomy): Bacteria > Bacteroidota > Bacteroidia > Bacteroidales > Paludibacteraceae > W0P28-013. The sequence goes on along the minus strand of CAVGYO010000002.1, from coordinate 12,539 downwards.
CTGCAATAGCCATATTGCGCCACCAAATCGGTCATGATGCGTATGGCTTCGCGGGCGTTTTGGGCGCGTTGCAGCGCAATGTACATCAGGCTGCCGTAGTCGATAATGCCCGTAGTATCGACCAACTCTTCGCGCCCGCCGTAGGTGGTTTCGCCTATGGTCAGTTGGTGTTCGTTCATGTTGCCAACCACATTGTAGGTTTGTGCCGCTTCGGGAATTTCGCCCAAGTATTTGCCCGTATCCCACTCGTACACGGGGCGCATCGTGCCTTCGGCGTGCGTGGCGGCAGGGTAGTGGTAGAGCGCACCAAATAGCGAATACGAGTCGGCCGAATAGGTAATCATGGTCGAACCATCGACCGACGCATCTTTTCCCACCAAAAAATTGGTACACGCCCAACCCACACTCGTGCAGGCCGCCAACAGACTGATAATGATCGTTTTTTTCATAAAAATTTCTAATTATTGATTTGAAGATTTGAAGATTTGAAAATTGCGCGCTATCCAACAATAATATTCAAAATTGTCAATTATCAATTGTCAATTAAAAACTCCTCACTCCTCACTCCTCACTCCTCACTCCTCACTCAAAAACACTTCTCACTTTTAGAACGGGTATCCAACGGCAAAGTGCAGTGCAAAGTCGTTCTGCCATGTCAGGTCGGTGCGCCAGCGTTCCGAAGTGGTTGTGCCGCTCGGCTCGTAGAGTTTCACGCCCATGTCGAGGCGAATGACAAAATAGTCGAAATCGGCACGAATACCGATGCCGTAACTGCACGCAATCTCTTTGTAAAAGGTCGAAAATTGGAAATAACCGCCCGACTGCTCTTCGTAGTCTTTTATCGTCCAAATGTTGCCCGCATCGACAAACAGCGCGCCATAAATTTTCCAAAACAGTTTGAACCGCAACTCGGCGTTCAAGTCCAAACGAATGTCGCCCGACTGGTTCATATAGTCCACCGAGCCGCTGTTGGCGTAACGCCCCGGCCCAAGTGTACGCACTGCCCAGCCACGCACGCTGTTGGCGCCACCGCTGAAATATCGCTCTTCGTACGGAATAATCGACGCATTGCCGTAAGGAAACGCCACACCGATGCCACCGTGAAACACCAACCGCATATTTTTGTTGATGTACTGGTTGTAGGTAAAATCGAAATCGCCTTTGACATACTGCGAATAGGCAATGTTGAAAATGTGATATTGCCCGTCGTCGCTCTTTTTCTGCCCGATGGCGTTGCTGATGCCGTAGAGCAGGTTGCCCGCAGTGGATATGTTGCTGCGCAGCGTGTAGAAACTCTGCGTGGTCGAGTTGGTGCGCTTGTTCGAGTTTTGTATGCCCAAGCCAAGCCGCATGATGAAGTGATCTTCGTAACTGTAGCGTATCGACGACGATGGTGTCAGGTACTGGCTGCGAAAAGTTTCGCTAATCCACGGCAGGTAGATGTAGTTGATGTCGATAAGGTCGAACACAAAACGCGTGCGGTGTACATTCCACGCATATTTCATGCCGAGGTTGGCGATGTTGCGCTTGTATTCGGGGCGTTGTTGAAAATTGTATCCCACCGAAAATTCGGTCGTCCCGCCAATGCGGCGGCGCGCTTCGGTTTTCATAAACGGCATCAAAAATTCTGGCACAATGATGGAGGCGTTGCCGCCCACTTCGTAGGCGTTGCGCAGCGCACCGAGTTTGCCCATCGCTTCGTAACTGCCGCGTGCACTCACTTTCAGAATTTCTGCGCCTTTGAATGCGTTTTTGTTCTGATAAGTTACGCCCAGCCCGATACCAAGGTCGCCCGCCGAGTTGGTGCCTTCCAAATCGACCGAAAAGGAGTGCTTTTTCGATGGCGCAACCACCACTACACACGCCAAACTGTCGCCGCCCATCTCGCGGAAGTTGATATCGACATATTTCGTGGCTTGCAGCGCATTGAGTATGGCATAAGTGCGCTCTACACGCGCCTCGTTGTAGCGTCTGTTGGGTAGAATCAACACTTTGGAAATCAGTTTCTTGGGACGAAAACAACTCTTTTTCGAGTGAATCACCGTGAATCCTTCGATGATGGTGGTGTCGAGGTCGGCAATGTTCAGTTTGCCGTCGTCGTTCATCGATTTTGCAACATCGTAAATCGTGACGCTGCTCACGGTCTGTTTGGTGAATAGTTGCCGCCGAATCGAGTCGTTCTGATTGTAATTGTCCTGCAGTTTCAGCGTGATGTCCACTTCGTGATTGGCGCTGTCGGCCTCAAATTTCAGAGCCTCTTTCTGAAAATAGTAGTAACCGCGCCGCCGCAATGTCTGCGCAGCGTTTTCGCGCTCGGTGGCCAACATATCGGCATCGAACAGGTCGCCAGGCTTGGGCAGCGTGGTTTTGCGCCGATTCAGGTAGTACATCACCGAGTCGTCGGGAATATCGATTTTGTACGATTTTATGCGGTATGGCTCGTTGCCCGTAACTACAAATGTGAGGTCGGTTTTGCGGTTTTTCTCCGTCGCCGACACCTCGACGGTGGCGTCCCAATAACCCTTGTTTTTCAACTCTTGCGTCAGTTGCTCTTGCGATGTTTGGGTCAGCAGACTGTCGTAAATCACAGGCTCTTCGCCCATTTTGCGCAGCCAGCGGTCTTTCCATTTGTTCGATGTTACATCTTGCGCACTGTAAAAACCAAGTTTGGCGCGACCAATTCCCATAAAACGCGAGTTGGGGGTCTGCCGCAAATACGACTGCAAATGGTCGGCTGTGGCCTCTGGCACATTCGATTTTATGGTAACTTTGTTGAGCAATGTATCGCTTTCTGGCACATAACGCATAATGTTGCACGAGCAGCAAAACGCTGCTATACAGCAACTTAACACAATGCGACGATGTAACATTTTAGCCACAGGCTACAACAATTGCCAATTTAATAGAAATGTGGTGCAAATTTAGCAAAAAATCTACGGATTTCTTATCTTTGCACAACGAAAATCGTGCCAAAAAACATTTTTTGCACACCAACGAAAAAGTTTGATATGCTATCGAAGAACCAACAAAAAAATATCCGCGCGCTCTCGATGAAAAAAGTGCGCGACGAGCGGCTTCTGTTCGTGGCCGAAGGCGAAAAACTGGTCGGCGACCTGCTCGATTTTTTCGAGTGCGAGGCGCTGTTTGCTACCGAAAAATGCCGCCTACCGCTCGACGAAAAACTAGTGCAACTGGTAACCGACAGCGAGATGCAACGCCTCTCGCAACTGACTACACCTACTGCGGTGCTGGCTGTTTTTCGCCAACCGCAACGCCCACTCGATGTGCATCGGTTGAAAAATGAACTGATTTTGCTGCTCGATGCGGTGCAAAATCCAGGCAATTTAGGCACAATTCTGCGCATTGCCGACTGGTTTGGCATTCGCCATGTGGTCTGCTCGCCCGACACTGCCGATGTGTTTAACCCCAAAACGGTGCAAGCCACCATGGGCGCACTGGCACGCGTGCAGGTGCATTATGCCGATTTGGCCGCCTTTCTAACCGATTATCGCCAACTGAATCTGCCCATTTATGGCACTTTTTTGGACGGCACCAATCTTTATCAACATCAGTTGCGCCCGTGCGGCGCCATTCTCCTTGGCAACGAGGGCAACGGCGTGTCGCCTACGGTGGCGGCGTTCGCTACCGAGCGCATTCGCATTCCCAATTTCCCCGATGGCGCACCTACTTCCGAGTCGCTCAATGTGGCGGCGGCGGCTGCGGTGGTTTGCGCCGAGTTCCGACGGCGGGCGGCGGAGTAACGCTCTACACCAAAACAAAAAGCGCAACCATTTGGCTGCGCTTTGTTGTTATTTCGCTTGTTCGGTTTCGGGAGTCAATGCACTTGCATTCTCTTGCTTGTGCTTCTCCGAATCTTTCAGATTGTACATGATGAAATCGCAACGGCGGTTTGGCTCGAAATCGTCCACTGGCCCAGGCACTTGCCCCTTGCCATACACATTGATACGCTCTTCGGCAATGCCGTAACGCTTTACCAACTGTCGCTTCGACTCTTCGGCGCGTCGCAAACTCAATGGGTTGTTTATTTTCGATGTGCCAACATTGTCGCAGTAGCCAATAATGTCGAGGCGCAACTCTGGGTCGGCATACAGGCGGCGAGCCACTTTGGCCAACTCCATCTGCGACTGCAACGACATTTTCGACTTGCCAGTCTCAAAGTATATCGACGGAATTTCGCCCTGATACTGACCATAACCGAGTATGCGTTCGATGGCGGCTTGGTCGAGTGCCTGTCCCCATGTGTTCACAAACGAACCTGGAGGCGTGTTTGGCTCGCGGTCGCGGCTGTTTGGTACGCCATCGTTGTCGTCGTCAGGCTCTTCTTCTACCATCTGCGCTATCTCTATTGTATCGTTGTGCATATTGGCTATCAGTTGTTCCAATTCGGCAATGCGGCGCGTATTTTCTGACACTTGATCGCAGCAACCATTGCCATCTTTGTGTTTGATGTAGTCGCCTGGCGAGAGGTTACGCACATGCGGCCGAGTCTTGTCTTTCGGGCTGTTTATCTTCCAGCGCAAGCCGAGACTCAAATAGATGGTGTTATCGTTGGCGTTGCCTTTTTCGCTCGCATCAAAGTTGTCTTTGGCGTGCAAACGATACTCTATGTTCAGCGCAATGGCCAACCAGCGCAAGGGGTTGTATTCCAACATCGCACCAATGGGGAAGGTTACCGCACGACCCTCTTTTATCGATGGTGCCACCGTTACGCCGTCATATATTTTGTCGATGATGTTTTTTGTGTCAGGTTCGTAGGCTTTTACATCGTAGAACGAAAATCCTGCGCCAGCATTCAGATACAAACCCCATGTTTGGCGGCGGTTGGCGTAGAACATGTTGAGCATGTTGAGCGAAAACCCTAAACTTATCTCGTGCGAAATGCCGTCGAAATCCATCGATTCGGCATACCGACGCTGAAGTCCATTATCGTCTTTTGCCCCATAGTAATAGTAGTTGGCAAAGCCTCGGTAGGGGTTGTAGGCGTACTCCAAAAACAGACCGAAGCCAGGATTTACGGTATATTCCACCATAAAGTCGAACGAGCAGTCGGCACCGCTGCGCGGCCACATATCGTTGTAGTCTTGGTGTTGGTCGCCATCGAGAAACGCCACGCCCACATGGCCCGCTATCGACCAGTGGTTGCATTTGATGCCATATTTTTGTTTCTCGGGTTTCTCTTTTTTCGCTTTTGCTGGGGTTATGGTTGTCGTCTCCTCGCTTACTGTCTGCTGCGTTACGACGATGGTTGTGTCGTTTGTGTCGGCGTTCACCAGCGTGTCGGCGGTGAGCGTGCTACTCTCTTCGACAATGCTCACAACGGTGTCGGGCAGTGCAACCTCGCCCGAAATGTCCTCTTGCACAGCGGCTTGCACAGCGTCGATGGTGTCGGTGGCAGTGGTGTCGACCGCCCCATACGACGAGATGTTGCCTGCTGTCGTTGTGTTGAACTGCGCCATGGCATATCCAACTACGCCCAACGACAAGATAAGGAGTAACGATTTTCTTTTCATGATAACCTATTTTTGTGTTAAATTCGGTTACAAAACGCCAAAATCCAAAGGCCACTGCAACCTATGACCTTTGAAATTTTGGTACGCTTTGTTATTCTGCACTCAATAATGCCACAAATCTTGTTCGAGATTCAGTATCTCGTTTTCTATGCGTTCTTGCTCCGCACGAATAATGTTTGGATCGGGATATTTGTTCGGGTCGTCGAGCAGTGTGCCGCGTACATCGTAGTCTTTGATGATGTAACTGTCGAACTGCCTGCTCACAAAAAAGTTGTCGAAATCGACAATGGGATTGACATTGCGCCCTGTGGTCTTCATAAATTCCATCTGCAAATATGGGCGCAACCGCTCAAACGGAATCCAACACATCACTCCTTCGTCCACCTCGCCAGCGGGGTCATAAGTCTGATTGTACTCCTTGTTGTAAACGGGTGCAATCGAGAGAATTTTGCTTCCCAAGGTCGATGAGTGCTTGTCGAAATACCAAGTCTCTTGTATGTAGTATTTGATGATACCCTGCGTGATGAACTCGATTTTTTTGTAGTCGTCGGCGTACTCTTCGCTGTCGCCAAACAGACGCTCAACAAGGTCTTTCTGTATGTCGAACAGGTATTTCTGGGTGAATGGCGGTGGTGTCAGTTTGTCGGCTGGTATCAGATAACCCTTCACATCGCCTTGGAGCAATACCTTGAAAATGACAGAAAACAGATTTTTTTGCGACAACGAGTCTATATTCTCGTACGGATAGTAGAGCGCCCAGTTTTGACGCTCGCGCAGGTCGATGGCACGAATGATTGTTTTGCGCCACACGATATTGTCTATCAGTGGATTAATGGTAACAAGTTTCGCTTTCACATCTTCTATATCGACCGACACGCGCGTGAACGAGCCGTCGGCATCAAACAAGAAACTGGTGCTATCCACTTCGCCCGGCCACTGTGCAAAAAGTGTGCTGACCGAACTCAAAAGTGCTACGACTGTTACAAAAAAATGCTTGCTCATAATATCGAATCTTAATTTTTATTTAGCAGGAATGGGTATTGGCGGGTACGATAGCGTTGTGGTCTTGTCGCCCACGCAGTTGATGTTCTTGAAGAATATCTCCTGACCCGGTTTCAGCGCTTTCATCAGCGACAACTGCTCGTCGGAGAAGGCGTTGGTAGTCGAACTCTTGGTGGTGTTACCACCGCGCACCGTTGCCACCATTTCGAAGTTGGCAATGCGGAAGTTGGCTTTCAACAGACCATCGGCATACTGCGCAATGAATTTTGCAGCCAGCAACTGCTTTTTGTTCGGGGCTTTTTTGTAGCCGTCGATGTTCGGGTTGTAGTCCACTACATTGCCGTTGTCGTCGGTGTAGCGCAAGAATGGCGCAGGGTCGGGCAGCGATTTCACACGGAACGAACTGCTACCCATCGACACAAATTTGCCGTCGAGATCGGCCGACACATTGATTTTTACTTCGGAACTGCTGGTCGGTTTGCAGATGTAGAACGAGCCGTTTTTCGTCAGTGTGCCGCCAGTAATATCGACGCGCACTTTCGAGTCGCTCACGCCCGGCACCGATATTTTCAATCGGTTGTTGAAGCCTTTGTAAACCACATTCATGTCCTCGTTGGCAATGGTAGCCGATGGCTCGCCCACGGTGTATTCGTCTTTGAACGGATATTCGCGCGGCACACCGTCGTTGCCTTTCAGCACAATTTTGCCCGAGAATGGGAATGTGCCGATGGTGTTGCAGTTGGTAGCGTAGGTTTCGCTACTCAATTTGGTGCTGCCAATGTAGTACTCTGGCACTTTGGTCGAATCGACCGCCGAAAGCACAATTTTTGCCTTGTATTGACCGCCTTGCATCACATGTTTCGAGTTCGGAATGACAAACGCTTCGATTTTGTTCACACGGAAGTCGCCAGCGTCGGTCTGTCCTTTGAAATAGGTGATAAGTTCTTTTTGCGTGGCCAGCACATCGCTCTCGTATTTCGACAACTGCGTGGTTACGGCTATCAACGGCATCGACTCGAACTGTGCGTTGAGCCAAGCCACTGTTTCGGTGCCGTGCGAGTTGAGCATATCGGCGGTGGTAAAACGCTTTTCGTAAATCTCAATGGCTGTGCTGTCGTTGTTGTACATCTGCTCTACAAAGTGGCGATAATCTTCGAGCATCTGCTTGAACTGTTGGCCTTTTTCGGTACCGCTCACCTCGTTGTCGCCAATGAAATAGCGGCTCGCAATGTCGGTGTTGTCTTTGCTCTGCAGTTTGTATCGGTTCACAGTGTCGGGGGCAATCTGCACACCGTCGGCCATCATTATCAGGTCGGCTTTTGCTTGATGAATAAAGGCTATCAGGCTGTCGCTTTTCTGCTTGGTGATTTTCGATTTTTCGAGCCATTCGCCTACTTTGTCGGGGTTCTGCTCGTAGAGATAGTGCATCTCGTCGTAGAGCGTCGCCGCCTGTTTGTTGCCTGTTTCGATGTTGGTAATCAGACTGTTGTCCACCATCAAAAAGCCGTTCAGAATATCGGCCGACACATTCAGTGCCAACATGGCGGTCAGCACCAAATACATCATACCTATCATTTTTTGTCTCGGGGTTTCCGGACAATTCGTAGCACCACTCATCTATCTGTGTTTTAGGGTGTTAAACAAAATGTTTGCCGCGCGTTTAAGCGTTGATGGCGTTGAGCATATTGCCGTAAATGGCGTTCAAATCGACAACTTTTTGGGCGAGTTTCGCTGTCTCGTCCTGATATTTTTCCATGTCTTTTGCGCTGACTTGCATGGCTTGTTGCACCTTGTCCAAATCGCTAGCCACAGAGGCAATTTTTGCGGTCTGCTGCTCGACGGCTTCGGCTTGGCTCTGCACACTTTTCAGTTGAATTTCGTACACAGAGTTAATCGCGCTCAAGTTTTTGTTGATGGTTTCGGCCTTTTCGACATACAGTTTCGTGTTTTCTTGCACGGTCGTCATGTTTTCGGTGATGCCGTTGTACGAGGCGAGCAGTGCTTGCGATGCTGCGTCGAGGTTCTGCTGTTTGGCGGCAAACTGTGCGGCTGCCGTGCCAGCGAGTTCCAAGTTTTGTGCAAACGAGTCGGTCAAACCAGCCACTTTCGATATGCCAGCAATCTGTTTTGCGGCTTCGCTGATGCTTTTCAGACCGTCTTGCATGGCTTTCACATCTTCGTCTTTCAGTGGATTGACGCTTTGGCCGCCAGCATTTTGTCCTGCGGCTTGTCCACCGCCAACGCCATTTCCAAGGTGGTTATAGAGTGGGTCTGCATCGTCTTCGGTCAATGCAGGGAAAATGTGATTCCAGTGCAGGTCGGGGTGCGGGTCGTCCAACACGCCAATCGAGAACAACAATGCTTCGGTAAACATACCCAACATAAGCATGATGCTCGCGCCTGGCCAGTGCAGAATTTTGAACAGTGCGCCGACGATAACTACCGCTGCTCCTAAAGAGTAAACGCATCCAACTACTTTTTTACCTTGTGGGCTGAAATACCATTTCATGAACCCCGTACGCTCTTTTTTTGCCATAATTTTTTTTAAGTTTCTTTTTTTTAGGTTATTGTATTTTTTACTTATTTTAATATGGTGTAATTATTCGCCAATGTAACTCCGTACGCAGCGGAAACCGATGGCTGGGCTACGCTTGGTCTGATACTCGAAGTCGCGTGCGCCGCATTGCAGGAATGCGCCTACATCTTTCCACGAGCCACCGCGAATCACTTTGCGTTTCATCACTTTGGGGTCGTTCATCTTCGATGAGTAACTGTAGGCCGCGTTCATGTCGTGCGTGAATGTGGCGGCGGTAGCGTCGTAGGTGTCCGAAGTCCACTCTGCAACATTGCCCGACATATCGAACAGGCCGTAGTCGTTCGGGTCGAACGAGGCCACTTGGCAGGGAATCAGATAACCATCTTCGGTGTAGTTGCCGCGTGTGGGCTTAAAGTTGGCCATGAAGCACCCTTTCGAGTCGCGAATGTACGGACCGCCCCACGGGTAGAGTGCCAAGTGGCGACCGCCACGCGCCGCATACTCCCATTCGGCTTCGGTAGGCAGACGGAATTCGTGCGTTCTGGGCAGTCCCGGCACCGAGTTATATAGGTTGTTGCGCCAGTGGCAGAAAGCCACGGCTTGGTCCCACGACACGCCCACAACGGGATAACGCCCATTGCTCGGGTGCGAGAAATAGTTGTGCATGGCGGGTTCGTTGAAACTGTAGGTGAACTCGCGCATCCAGCACATGGTGTCGGGATAGATGTTGATGATTTTGCTGCAAACAAGGTCGCTACGGTGGCGCAACGGCTTGATAATAACCGTATCGACAATGGCGTTGCCACGCATGAAAGCGCTGTCGATGCGCACTTTGGCGTTGGGGTTGTAACTGCCTGTGTAGGGGTTAAACTCGTTGCCTGGCAGGGCGGCTTGCGTGTAATCGACCCACTTGTACGAGTAGTTGAGTATATGGGTGTTGAGGTGCCGTCCGATGGTTTTCTCCTCGCCGTTGAAAAACATCTCTTCTATGGCGTTGTATTTTGCTTCGGTCAGCTCGTCGTCCTCTTTCCACTTGATGCTCCACGGAATTTTTGCTTTCCAGTTGATGGCGGTGTCTGGATCTTCCTGTTTGTAAATTTTGCGTGTGGTAAAGTATTTGGCGGCCTCTGTTTCGTCGTCGATGCTACGCAGTTTTACCAGTGCGATAGAGTCGCGCACCCACGCTACGAATTGCTGATATTCGCCATTGGTAATTTCGGTTTCGTCCATCCAAAAGGCATCGATAGATTTGGTTACCTGCTTGGGTTGCATGCCCCATGTGGCTGCTTGGTCGTTGGGGCCCATCGTGAACGAGCCGCGCGGCACAAATACCATGCCGTATGGCGTTGTTTCTGGCTTCGATTTGCCGTAGATGCCGCCCAAAAAGCCTTTTGGGGCTTTGGCGCAGCCTGTCAGCATGGCTACCGTTGCGACGACGATGATGAAAGATGACTTTTTCATAGTATGCTCAAAATTAGAGTATTCGTACACTTTTATGTTTGTTGCCTTTTTTCTTTAGGCCGAGTCCAAATTCGTACGCCAAATAGATTTCGTGTGAACCGTGGCTCGCTGTTATTATTTTGTTTACTGGCAAGTCGTAAGCGTATCCGATTACGAGGCCATTCAGCACTTTTATACCAAGCAGAAACGACACTGCGTCTAAACGCCCTCCGAGGCCTCCCCAGTATTTTCCTTTATAGTCGAGCAGTGCTGTTATGCTCGGGTTCCAACTCGCAAAATCGGTGATGACCAACGCCGCCGTTTTGATGGTGTAGTCGGGATTTTTCAGACGAAAATCGTAACTGCCAGAGGCGGTGTAGAGTCGCGTCATGTGAAACCCGTCGTATGCACCAAGTTCGATGTTCGATTCGGGCAGGTGCAGTGCCGATATGCCCACATGCCATCGTGCTGTGGTGTAGGCAATGCCGAGTCCGCAGTCGAACCCAACGCCCGAAACGCCACTTGTCGGCACGGCATCGTCGTCTTTTACATGGTAGTCGCTCTCGACCCAACGCACGCTGTCGCCTTTGAATTTGACATTCGACACGCCGATGTTTACGCCGAAATTCAAGTAGCCATCGCCCAGTTTCAATTTGTAGGCGTACTGCAAATTGATTTGCTGGTTGGAAAATAAGCCAAAAATATCGTTTACAAACTGAACCCCTGCGCCGTGCTTTGTTTTGCCGATTTTGAACGGTGCGTGCACCGACACAAATGTGGTTAGTGGGGCATTGTCGATGCTAATCCACTGTAAACGCTGCAGTCCTGATAACTGCACCATCTGTTGTTCGCCAACAACAGCGGGATTTATTACCGTCTTGTTGTAGAAGTACTGCGTGAGTTGTGCGTCGAATTGCGCATGTACTGCAGTGCAGGCTACAATGCCGAAGACGATTGTCAGGCTTAACCTTTGGCAGTATTTGTTTCGCAGTTTCACAAGTCTATCTATCCGTGTTTTTGTTTGGTGCGTTGTGCTACACCTCAACAATACAACTGAAAAATTTGTGAAAAATTGCGTGCCTTGACTGCCTTTTTGCGTTTTTCCGTCGAAAAACTATTTAGTATTCCTCTTCGTTGAAGAAAAAATCTTCTTTGCTCGGGTAATCGGGCCAAATGTCCTCGATACTTTCGTAGATGTCGCCCTCGTCTTCTATCTCCTGCAGGTTTTCGATGACCTCCAGCGGGGCACCGGAACGCATAGCATAGTCGATGAGCTCATCTTTAGATGCAGGCCATGGCGCATCTTCCAATTTTGAGGCTAATTCCAAAGTCCAATACATAGCGACTCCAATAATTTTGTTCGTTTTGCTACAAAAAGTGGCTTATAAACTATTTTTCAACTTGCAAAGATAGTTGTTTTTTTTACGAAATTCAACTTTTATCGCATTTTTTTTATTTCGTGTATTTTTCGTTGGCCAGTGTGCGCGCCAAAACAAAGAGAAAATCGGAGAGTCGATTCATATATTTTTTTAGTTCCGTGTCGATAACTTGCTGATTTTCAATATCTAAAATGGTGCGTTCGGCGCGGCGTGCTACAGCGCGGCAGATGTGGCAAATGGCCGACGCTTCGTTGTCGCCATAAACGATAAAATGTGTTAATTTTGGTAAATTTTCGGTCATTTTATCGATATTTTTTTCCAACTGATGCACTTTTTCCGCCGAAATTTTGGCAGATTCGTGCAGTGGCGTGTCGGTGGTGTCGGTGGCAAGGTTGGCTCCCACGGCAAAGAGTGTTTGCTGTATGTCGAGTAGGGTGGCGCGGTGTTCGTCGCCGACTTTCGTTTTCAGCAGTCCGATAAATGAATTCAACTCGTCCACAGTGCCGTAGGCGTGCAGTCGCACACTATTTTTTGGCACGCGTTTGCCACCCACGAGCGAGGTGGTGCCGTTGTCGCCTGTTTTTGTGTAAATCATAGATTCAGTTTATCAAGTTTGAAAGTTCTGTTGAATTGATTTTTGGTTGATTGGTT
>CAVGYO010000001.1:0-47756 GCA_963633255.1 Erysipelotrichaceae bacterium | reverse complement strand
TGCGGCTTCGCCGCATCACTCCTCACTCCTAATTCCTAACTCCTAACTCAAAAACCACTTCTCACTCCTAACTTGTCTTGCTACTAACATTATCGGAGATTACTTGTTTCAATTCGTCGCGGTGCGCGCAATCGATTACATGCACAGCATCGACGGTGCGGTAATTGACGAGCAGTCGCAGTCTGATTTTGCAAAATACGCGGCTGTTGTTCACCTCCACCTCGTCGACCACGCCGATAGGCACGCCGCTGGCAAAAATGGCGGAATAGCCGCTGGTAACCACCGTGTCGCCCACCGCCACATCGACATGATACGGAATGTCGGTCAGTTCGGCATATTCGGGCGAAAGACCGTCCCACACCACCGAACCGATAGTGCCGTTTTTGGCGATTTTGCCGCTCACCATCGATTTGGTGCTAATCACGGGCAACACCACCGCAAAATGTTTCGACACCGCATCGACTATGCCCACCACGCCGTCGGCATTCACCACGCCCATGTCGGTGGCAATGCTGTCGGCTGTTCCACGATTGATAATCAGCACATTTTGCAACCGATTGACCGACGCATAAACCACTTTGGCCGTGCGAGCATGGTAGGGCAATTCGACCGCCGTAACCGCCATCGTGTCGGGCAGTTGCGCCTCCAAAGCCGCTATCCGATTGAGCAACCGATTGTTTTCGTCCATCAACTGCGCATTTTCTGCTGTCAGATGGAAGTAGTCGGCACAAGCGTTCGTTGCCGAATAGAGCGATGCCACCATCGAGGCGTTGAATCGGTAGAATGCGCTCTGCTGAAAGGCGTTGAAGTTCACAATGAACAAAAACGCAACCACTTCCAAGAATAGAAATTCAAAGAAGTTGGCAAATTTAAGCAGAAAACGCAACAAGGTCGACATCGAACGAGAGTCAAATTTGTTGTTTACAAAAAATCAAAAGGCGACGGGCGCAAAATCCCGCCGCCACGCTTGGCGTTGCTTTTTAACGGAGCAAGAATTGGAACTTGTCCACATTTTTCAACGCTACGCCTGTGCCACGCGCCACAGCCCGCAGTGGGTCGTCGGCCACATGGAACGGAATCTGAATTTTATCGGTGAGGCGTTTGGCCAAGCCGCGCAATAGTGCGCCGCCACCCGCCAGATAGATGCCGTTTTTCACCAAGTCGGCGTAGAGTTCGGGCGGAGTCTCTTCGAGCGCCGCCAATACAGCCGCTTCGATTTTGGTTATCGATTTTTCGAGGCAGTGCGCTATCTCTTGGTACGATACAGGCACTTTCATCGGCAGCGCAGTCATTTTGTTCGGCCCATCGACAATGAAATCTTCGGGGGCTTCGTCGCCCAAGTCGATGAGTGCCGAACCGACGCGGATTTTAATCTGCTCGGCCATGCGCTCGCCCACTTTGACATTGTGCTGGCGGTTCATATACTCGATGATATCTTTGGTGAAATCGTCGCCAGCAATGCGGATCGACTGGTTCGACACCATGCCACCCAACGAGATAACGGCAATTTCGGTAGTGCCACCGCCTATATCGACCACCATGCAGCCTTCGGGGGCTTCTACATCGAGACCAATGCCAATGGCAGCCGCCATCGGTTCGTAAATCATATACACTTCGCGACCGCCAGCATGTTCCGACGAGTCGCGGACGGCGCGCACTTCTACCTCGGTGCTGCCCGACGGAATGCCAACCACCATGCGCAACGACGGTGTAACCAGACGGCTGCGGTGCGGAATCATCTTTATCATACCGCGAATCATCAACTCGGCAGCGTTAAAGTCGGCTATCACGCCATCGCGCAACGGGCGTATGGTGCGAATGTTGGGGTGTTCGCGCCCCTGCATCTGCTGCGCCTGCCGACCGATGGCAATCAGTTTGCCTGTGCTGCGGTCGAGCGCCACTATCGATGGTTCATCGACCACAATTTTGTCGTTACAAGTAATGATGGTATTGGCGGTACCAAGGTCGATGGCAACATCTTGTGTAAAAGAAAATAGTCCCATTCTGTTTTTTGGTTTTTTTTGTAATTTTCAAGCGACAAAAATAGTAAAAAAATTTACTAAATCAAGCCGTTACGACACTTTTTTTTCAACAAAAAGTAGAAGGCGAAATATATGGCAATGAGCGAGTGCGTCAAACTTCTAAAAAAACGCTCAAAATCTTCGGAGAAAATGCGCTCTAACTAATGTCCATTTTTAACTCTTTAACTGATTGATTTCGCCATTTTTATTCACATTCACTTGATGATTTCGCAGCCCATGTAAGGCACCAGCACTTTCGGCACACGAATGCCGTCGGGCGTTTGGTTGTTTTCGAGTATGGTAGCCACGATGCGCGGCAGTGCCAATGCCGATCCGTTGAGCGTGTGGCAAAGTTCGGTTTTGCCGTCGGCGGTTTTGTAGCGGCACTTCAAGCGGTTGGCCTGATATGCCTCGAAATTCGACACGGAACTGACTTCGAGCCAGCGTTTTTGTGCTGCCGAGAATGTTTCGAAATCGAAGCAGAGTGCAGCGGTGAAACTCATATCGCCGCCACAGAGGCGCAAAATGCGGTAGGGCAGTTCCAGTTTTTTGAGCAGTCCTTCGACATGCGCCAGCATTTCGCGGT
Organism: Erysipelotrichaceae bacterium; assembly: GCA_963633255.1. Taxonomy (GTDB): domain Bacteria; phylum Bacteroidota; class Bacteroidia; order Bacteroidales; family Paludibacteraceae; genus W0P28-013. Next base: position 45,149 of record CAVGYO010000001.1, on the reverse strand, counting down.
GCGACTCTTCGCTGTGTTCGGGCGTATCGATGCGCACAATTTCGATTTTCGAGAACTCGTGCAGACGGTTCAGCCCGCGCACATCTTTGCCATACGAGCCAGCCTCGCGGCGGAAGCACTGCGTGTAGGCGCAATTTTTTATCGGCAGGTCTTTTTCGTTCAGAATCACATTGCGGTAGATGTTCGTTACAGGCACTTCGGCGGTAGGAATCAGGTAGAGATCGTCCACCTCGGCGTGATACATCTGCCCCTCTTTGTCGGGCAGTTGACCAGTGCCGTACCCCGAAGCCGCATTCACCACCGTTGGCGGCATAATTTCGAGATAGCCAGCGGCGCGCGCCTCGTCGAGGAAAAAGTTGATGAGTGCGCGTTGCAAGCGTGCGCCAAGTCCTTTGTACACGGGGAATCCTGCGCCCGAAATTTTCACGCCAAGTTCAAAATCGATAAGGTCGTATTTTTTTGCCAACTCCCAGTGTGGCAGCGGTTCGAATCCGTCGAATTTGGGCATTTCGCCGCCCATTTTTTCTACCACATTGTCGTCGGCGCAAGTGCCTTCTGGCACGCTCTCTTTGGGCAGATTAGGAATTTGCAGCAGCAGGTCGCGCATGGCGTTCTCTTTCTCTTCCATCTGTGCCGACAGTTGTTTTGTGGCATCTTTCAGTGCTGCCACTTCGGCTTTGGCTTGTTCGGCTTCGGCTTTTTTGCCTTGTTGCATCAGTCCGCCTATCGATTTCGACAGTTGGTTGATTTGTGCCAGTTTGGCGTCTAACTCTTTTTGGGCGGCGCGGCGGTCGGCATCGTCGGCTATCACTTGGTCAATCATTTCGGCCGCTGGCGCAAAATGTTTTTTCCCCAGACGACGAACCACCTCGTCGCGGTTTCCGATAATTTGTTTGAGTGTAAGCATATTGTTTTGCAATAAAAATCTCGTCGTTCAATCAACCTGCAAAGATACGAAAAAAGTTTGAAAGTGTGCAAAGTTCTGTTTAATTGTTTAATTGTTTAATCGTTGAAGCGTTGAACTGTTGAAGCGTTGAAGCGATTTCTGGTTGATTGGTTGATTGGTTGATTGGTTGATCGGTTTAACGCATTGGCGTTAATTTCTAATTTCTAATTTCTAGATTTCTAATTTCTAGTTGTCGGTATCAACAATGTCGCAATAATCTTCAAATCTTCAAATTTTCAAATAATTATCAATGTCTTGCTACTTGCTACTTGCTACTTGCTACTAATTGTCATTGCGGCTTCGCCGCATCACTCCTCACTCCTAATTCCTCACTCCTCACTTTTCTTGCTACTTGCGACTCACATCTTGCGACTTTTTGAGGCAAATACTGCGGCTGCACATGTTGCATGCTGTTCCAGAGCGACGAGGCGGCGTTGGGGTTGAGGCGTTCCATGGCTTCGAGCAGGCGGCGTACATCGCTGCGGTGCGAGTCGCGTTCGTAGGGGCAGTTTTTTATCTGCTTCCGATAGCCACGCTGCACCGCCAACGCCTGCAAATCGGCTTCGCGCACATCGGCCAAGGGACGAATGATGGTCATATCGAACTTGTCCATGCGCAGTTTGGGCGGCATCGAAGCGAACGCACCCTGAAAAATCTGGTTCATCAACAGCGTTTCGAGCATATCGTCGCGGTGGTGGCCAAGAGCAATTTTGTTGCAGCCAAGTTCCTCTGCCACAGCGAATAACGCCTTTCGCCGATTCCACGAACAGAGAAAACAGTGCGACTTGCGTGGGTCGGTCGAGGCATCGAATTTGGTGGTGCGATGAACAAACGGCACGCCGTGCTGGCGACAAAAGTCGTCGAGGTAGGACAAATCGGACTGGTAGGGTACATTTTCGACCGAAATATGTGCCGCCACCACCGAAAAACGCGGCTTGTAGATTTTGGCGCGCTCGCTCAAAAACTCCACCAACGCCAGCGAGTCCTTGCCGCCCGAAAGTCCGATGAGAATTTTATCGCCGTCGGCTATCAGGGCGTAATTTTTGAGTGCAGCATTGACTTTGCGCGCTATTTTCTCGAAAAGTTCCACTTTTTCTCCAAATTGACTATTTTTTTGAAAAATTTACGCTTCTTACTGATTTTCAATCAGATAATCCGCTTCGCGGCGCAACGGATAGCCGCTCCGCAACTGCTCAAAACCATCGGGTTGGCGGCGCAAGGCGGCATCGTCGCGGCGAATGTCGTAGTTTTCGACCATTTTTTGCGGCAATGCGCTGTAAGTGCAGCGGCAAACGGGCTTCGGCGGCAGTTGCGACACACAGAAATCGTCCAATCCTAAGCCAAAAAAGCGACTGACCGCCCGCACGCTCATGGCGGTGGCAGTGGCTTTGCCGTCGGCCGAGTAGCCCGCAATGTGCGGCGTGGCCAACAGCGACAAATCGAGCAGTTCGCGGTCGATATGCGGCTCGTTTTCCCAACAATCGACCACACACGCCGCCACACGACCACACCGCAGTGCCTGTTTCAACGCCTGCTCGTCGACTACACCGCCGCGCGCAGCGTTGATTATCAATGGTTTCCGCACACATTTTGCAAAAAAATCGGCATCAGCCAAATGGTAGGTAGCATAGCGACCGCTGTGCGTCAAAGGCGTGTGAAAGGTGATGACATCGGCTTGGGCAGCCACCGTGTCGAGCGACACAAAATCGGTCGCCATTTCGGCGGCAGCACGCACGGGGTCGTTTTGTAAAACGCTCATTCCCAAGAGATTAGCCGTTTTTAGCACTTCGCGCCCCACATGCCCAACGCCAACAATGCCGAGCGTCAGCGTGCGTAAGTCGCACCGAGTGGCGTGCGCCCACACGCACAAGGCCGAAGCCACATACTGCGCCACCGACGAGGCATTGCAACCCGCCGCATTCGTCCAAACAATGCCGTGTTCGGCACAAAATTGCGCATCGATATGGTCGTAACCGATAGTGGCTGTAGCAATAAATTTGACTGCCGAATCGGCCAGCAATGCGCCATTGCAGCGAGTACGCGTGCGCACCACCAACGCATCGGCGTGCTGCACAGCCTGCGGCGTGAAAGCCTGCGGCGGCAGATAGACCACATCGGCCACTGGCTCGAACACACCCTTTATATATGGGATAAAATCGTCGATGATGATTTTTGGACGCATACGCACCGACTTATTTTTTTTGAAAACGCAATTCGACATCGCCAAGCACATCGATTTCCACCATAGTAGAAAGCACACCACCGTCGAAACTGAACGGCACAGGGTCGCCATCGTCGTCGTAGGCGGTAATGGCATCGGCCGACATGGTGTAAGTGCCGTGCATGGTCAAATCGTCGCAAGCACCTGCGCCAGTAATGGCAAAAGTGTCGGCACCAACCAGCAGTTCCATATCGTCGATGCAGTCGTAGCCACACATGTGCGCAAACGGCAAAATATCGGTGTTATGACCAGCACGATAGGCGGCGTAGAGGTACCAACGCCCCTCGATAGAGTCGTACGAAACCTCGTTTTTGCGCTTGCACGCCAACAGTGCAAGCAATAGCAGAACAAAATAAACAGTGCGTTTCATTTACAAAAAAATCAGCCACTTGATAATCGTCAAACGGCTGGTTTTCAATTAGTTGCGGAGGCTGGACTCGAACCAACGACCTCCGGGTTATGAGCCCGACGAGCTACCACTGCTCTACTCCGCGATGATTTCGGGTGCAAAGGTACAAACATTTTTCGACACTACAAAATTTTTTTAGCATTTTTTTTGACAAAAAAAGTAGGTAATGCTATTTTTTTGTTGTACCTTTGCTTTTTCAAAAAGAGACAAAACGACCATGAGTATAAAAAAGCACATTCCAAACACCATAACTTGCCTCAATTTGCTATCGGGAACAGTGGCTGTGATGGCGGCCTACAACGGTCGCTACGGGCTGACAGTGCTGCTTGTTTTGCTGGCAGCCACCTTCGATTTTTTCGATGGTTTTTCGGCGCGCCTGCTGGGCGTTTCGTCGGGCATTGGCAAGGAACTCGACTCGCTGGCCGACCTTATCAGTTTTGGTTTTGCGCCGAGCATGGCGGCATTTTCGCTGCTCAAAGTCGGTGAATGGGAGTGGTCGGCCTATTTTGCGCTGCTGATGGTGGCATTTTCGGCACTGCGCTTGGCCAAATTCAACCTCGACGAGCGGCAAACATCGTCGTTTATCGGGCTTGCCACGCCAGCCAACGCCCTTTTTTGGGTCGGTTTGTCCTACTCGTACCACGACACCGAACTGGCAATGCACTATCCGTGGGCTATTCTGCTGATGGTGGCACTCTCCTGTTTCCTGCTGATATGCGAACTGCCGATGTTTTCGCTCAAATTCAAGACATTCGGCTGGAAAGGTAACGAAGTCCGCTGGATTTTCATTGGCGGCACAGCGATTCTCGGTGGCGTGCTACGGCAAAATGCGCTGCCCTACATCATCGTTTGGTACACGCTGCTGTCGGTGTGCGCGCTGGCCAAAAAGAAGTAAACTTAACCCTAAATACCAAATACTATGAAGAAGCGACTATTTGCAGCCTGCCTCGTTGGGGCGTTTACTATTTTCGGACTATTTGCCGAAATTCCTGTGGGCTACTACTACAAAGCCGACGACCTAACGCAAGAGGCATTGAAAACGGCACTCAGCCAAATCATCTCGAACGGGCGATTTTTGCCCTACAACAGCAGCGGCGGCCCAAACACCACTTGGGAAGGTTTCTACTACACCGACCGCAACGCCGCCGACAGTTCGGTCATCGACATGTATTCGAACGAAACATTCAAATTCCCCTACATCGACGGCACGCCCACTTTCATGAGCGTGAGCGGCATGCACATCGAACACGCGCTGCCAAAATCGTGGTGGGGCGGCGCCATGTACAATTCGTACAAAGATTTGAACCACCTATTCCCTGCCGAAGGGAGAATCAACTCGGCAAAAAACGACCTGCCACTCGGCATTGTTGGCACGGCTACAAGCGACAACGGTGTGAGCAAAGTGGGACAAAACACCTTCCGTGCGAGCGACTATTCGGGCAATTGCTTCGAGCCAGCCGACCAGTATAAAGGCGATTTTGCGCGCGCCTACTTCTATGTGGTCACCGCCTACGAAAAGTTCGGCGAACAGAACCTTTGGCAGTCGCCCATGATGGACAACAACACCTATCCCGTGTGGAAACCGTGGGCACTCGAACTGCTGCTGGCGTGGCACCGCGCCGACCCCGTGAGCCAAAAAGAGCGCGACCGCCAAGAAGAGGTTTATAAAATACAGGGCAACCGCAATCCGTTTATCGATTGTCCCGATTTGGTGGAACTGATTTGGGGCAATAAACAGGGAGAAAAGTTCGACGCACCCGAAACCGACAAACCATTTTTGGTATCGCCCACGCGCTGGGATCGCTTCAATTTTGGCGTAGTGATGGAAGGCAACAACCAAAGCACCAGTTTCACCGTCGAAGGCTTGAACCTCAACAGCGACTTAACGCTCAAAATTCAGGACGGCACCAAAGCGTTCGCCCTTTCGAAGAGCAAAATCACCAAAGAAGAGGCGCTGAACCAAGAGAAGATAACGCTCACTTTCGATGCATCGGAAACGGGCGAATATAGCGACACCATCGTCATTTCGGGCGGCGGCTTGACCGAAGCGGTGAAAATCGGGCTGCGCGCCAGCGTTACCGACGAATTTATGACCCTGCCCGCCAGCGATGTTTCCGCCACCGAGGCGCGACTCAACTGGATGCCCAAAGCCGATGCCGCAGGCTACAAAGTAGATGTGTACCAAGGCGGCGAGAAGGCCAGCGACCTCTTCTTCTCGTACTACATCGAGGGTTCGGGCTTCAACAAAGCCATCGCCATCTACAACGGCACAGGCGCGGCAGTCGATTTGTCGAAATACGAACTGCGCAAGCAAAACGACGGTGTTGGCTCGTTCAAGAGCGACACCAACCTTGTGTTGAGCGGCACATTGGCCAACGGCAGCGTGTATGTATTGGCACACTATGGCGCAAGCGACGCGATAAAAGCACTCGCCAACAAAATATGCGGCGAAACAAGCACGGACCAGAAAACGCTGCTGTCGTTCAACGGTGACGATGCTGTTGCGCTCTACCACAGCGGCATACAGATAGATATGCTGGGCGAGGCGAACAATCCGAAAAAATGGGGTGCCAATGTAACGCTGCGCCGCAAAGCCACCGTCAATGGACCTACGCCGTCGTTCGATTGGGACGAGTGGGAGAAATTCGCCACCGACTACTACACCGATCTGGACAAGCACACCATGACAGGCGCGCCAACGCAATACATTGTCAAACAACAAGAGGTGGGCAATGTTGCCACATGCCGCATTCTCAACCTTGCACCAGGCACCAAGTACACCTACCGCATCACAGCCATGGACGCGACCAACACGCCCACTGTGAACGCCGTGCGCTTCACTACCGATGTTCTGCCTGCGCCCATTGCGCTCGACCCCAACAACATCGAGGGCGATGCCTTTGAACCGCTGTGGGAAAGTGTGCCGAATGTGCAAGAATATCTGATTGACATCTACAAAATTATTACGCACGCCAACGATACCACCGAAACCGAAGGATTCGACAAGCTCGTTACCGACAAAGCCTCGCTCGAAGCGGCTGGCTGGCAGTTTGGAATAACAGGAACAAGTTCCAGCGCCTCGGCTTGCGGTGTAGCAACTCCATGTGTATCGTTCCAAGGAGAAAAGCTCAAAAATGCAACGCCTATACTCGACACATTGGTTACAAAACCATACAATGGTGTTGTCAAAAATCTGTCGTTTATGTACCGCTGGGGCTACAAAAAAGCCAAAGGCAACGGCGATAGCATTGCCACGCTCACGCTCGACGGCTACAATGGCAGCGAATGGCTAAACATCGACACACTGCGCGCCGACAGCACCACCGACAAAAAATATCCAGACTACAAATTTGCCTACGAAGATGGGTTCAAACAGTTCCGCTGGATCTACACATTCAAAGTCTATGGTTCGGTAACGCTTGACGATGTGTCGGCAACCTACACGCCCGAAGAGACCATTTTTGTGAAGCAAAACGAACCTTGGTACGAAGGTTGGTGGGTCGAAGGGCTCGACACACTCACCGAATACCGCTACCGCCTGCGCGCCACACGCCACGGCTACATATCGGACTACTCGAACGAGATTTGCGTGCGCACCGACACCACGCTCATGCACGACCCGCACACCAACATTGTGCCAGAGCCGCTGAACGACGACCCCGAAATTGATGTAAAAATAACCGAAATCGCTGACAATGCGCTCACCATTTGGGCAAACGGCAGCGGAATTGGCATTGCGGGCGCAACCGAAAACGCACGCATACGCATCTACAACATCGGCGGGCAGATTGTTTACGACCGCTCAAACATCGGAAACGAGCACTTTGTACCCATCGTGCGGCACGGCATCTACATTGTGCAGGTGGCCGACAAAAATGGGCTACACACCTATAAAATAGCCAAATAGCAAGCAAAAGCGACACACTGGCGCGGGACTTTTTTCGGAAAGTTCCGCGTTTTTTGCTAGGTGCATTATTATGTTGTAAAACATATCAATAAAATTTCTTTTTAATCAAAAAATTTGTAAATTGCGAAAATTTTGAGCGTAAAAAACTCTTTTCGTAAACTAAAACAAGTTTAACCCAAAAATCTATTACACAATGAAAGTTTACCAAGCCAACGAAATCAAGAACATCTCGTTGATGGGAAGTTCTGGAGCAGGAAAGACCACCCTTGTAGAAGCCATGCTCTACGAGAGTGGCGTGATAAAACGCCGCGGCACGATTGATGCCAAAAACACCGTGTCGGACTATTTTCCCGTGGAGCAGGAGTATGGTTACTCGGTATTCCCCACGGTGATTCACGCCGAATGGCTCGGCAAAAAGTTGAACATCATCGACTGTCCGGGCAACGACGACTTTATCGGCGGCGCCATCACCTCGCTCGAGGTTACCGACCAAGCCGTGATTCTTGTGAATACGCAATATGGCGTCGAAGTTGGCACACAAAACCACTTCCGCTACACCGAGAAGTTCAAAAAACCTGTCATTTTCCTTTGCAACCAGTTGGACACCGAGAAATCGGACTTCAACAAAACCGTTGAGCAGTTGCGCGACAGTTTCGGTGCAAAAACCGTGCTGGTGCAATATCCGCTCAATGTTGGTCCAGAGTTCAACGCCGTTGTCGATGTGCTGATGATGAAGATGTATCGCTGGAAACCCGAAGGCGGTGCGCCCGAAATTCTGCCAATTCCCGATGCAGAGCAAGAGAGAGCCAACGAACTGCACAACAAACTGATTGAGGCCGCCGCCGAAAACGACGAAGGTCTCATGGACAAATACTTTGAACAGGGTTCGCTCACCGAAGACGAGATGCGCAACGGCATTCGCAAAGGGTTGATTGGGCGCGACATATTCCCCGTGTTCTGCGTCTGCTCGGGCCGCTCGATGGGCGTGCGCCGACTGATGGAATTTTTGGGCAATGTGGTGCCTTTCGTTACCGATATGCCCAAACCCGTTACCACCGAAGGTGTAGAAATTGCGCCCGACCCCAACGGACCAACCAGCATTTTTGTGTTCAAAACGAGCGTAGAGCCGCACATCGGCGAGGTATCGTATTTCAAAGTGATGAGCGGCACACTGCACGCTGGCGACGACCTGACCAATGTGAGCCGCAACCAAGGCAAAGAGCGCATCAGCCAGATATTCTCCGTTTCGGGACAAAACCGCGAAGAGGTGAGCGAAATGGTGGCTGGCGACATCGGCGCAACCGTAAAACTGAAAGACACACGCACGGGCAACACACTCGACGGCAAAGGCTGCGACTATGAGTTCCCGCGCATCAAATATCCCGACCCAAAATACCGCCGCGCCATCAGTCCGCAAACGCGTGGCGAAGAGGAGAAACTGAGTGCCATTCTCACCCGTATGCACGAAGAAGACCCCACATGGATTGTCGAGCAATCGAAAGAGTTGAAGCAGACCATCGTTTATGGACAGGGCGAATTTCACCTGCGCACGCTCAAATGGCGCATCGAGAACAACGACAAACTGCCCATTGTGTACGACGAGCCGAAAATTCCTTACCGCGAAACCATCACCAAGGCGGCGCGCGCCGACTATCGCCACAAAAAGCAGTCGGGCGGTGCTGGCCAATTTGGCGAAGTGCATCTGATAGTAGAGCCCTACACCGAAGGAATGCCGGTGCCCGACACCTTCAAATTTGGCGGTCAAGAGTACAAAATCAGCGTGCGCGACACGCAAGAAATTCCGCTGGAATGGGGCGGCAAACTGGTATTCATCAACAGCATTGTGGGCGGTGCCATCGATGCACGCTTCCTGCCCGCTATTCTGAAAGGCGTGATGGACCGCATGGAGCAGGGGCCGCTCACAGGCTCGTATGCGCGCGATGTGCGTGTGATTGTGTACGACGGCAAAATGCACCCCGTCGATTCAAACGAAATCTCGTTCCGACTGGCTGGCCGCAACGCTTTTGCCGAGGCATTCCGCAATGCGGGGCCGAAAGTAATGGAGCCGATCTACGACCTCGAAGTGCTTGTGCCAAGCGACCGCATGGGCGATGTGATGGGCGACCTGCAAGGCCGACGCGCCATCATCATGGGCATGGAGAGCGTGAAAGGATTTGAGAAACTCACCGCCAAAGTGCCGCTCAAAGAGTTGTCGAACTACTCCACATCGCTCAGTTCGCTCTCGGGTGGCCGCGCATCGTTCACCATGAAGTTCGCCTCGTACGAACTCTGCCCTGCCGATGTTCAGGACAAACTGCTGAAAGAGTACGAAGCCACGCAAAAGGACGAATAAACGCCAACGGCACACAAAAAGAGTTCCCGATTCTGAAAAAAGAGTCGGGAACTTTCGTTTTTACACCATATTATATATAGAAAAGGCAAAAAACGAACAAAAATTGACAAAAACAGATGTTGCGACAGCATAAAATTAGCAAGAAATCTCTGCGAAATTAACACATTTTAACATTTTTAACACTTTATAACTTACTAAAAATCAGGCTTTTGCGTTTTTTACGCGCCGTATTTGCAACGATTTTTGCATATTATAGAAATAAAGTTGTAACTTTGCAGCGTAAAGGGAACGCCTATGGCTTTGATACATTTACTCAAAGATGTTGCCGTAAACCTATACAAAGGACTGATTTATTGGTTCTTTTGGGCTGGTTTCGTTACTCTGCGCGACGAGATGTTCTGCACTGTGCAGAAGCGCAATAAGGTCGAAAGCCGCTACGAGATTGTGGCTGGCGGTGCGACCGATGCGCCTGTAGCGACCGACATTGTTCCCGATATCCGCACACTTTTCCGAAAACTGCGGGCGCAGTACGAGCATCGAGCGCATAATGCGTACGATGCGTTTATGGCGGCCAATCTGGCCAACTTGCGCTTGTTGATGGAGGCAGCCAAAGAGTTGCCGCAACGCCATCTGCTGCGCATTTCGCTCTACTCGGGCTAATTCCACACCTTCCCTGCACTCCCTAATGCACCCTCGTGCGTTGGGCTTTGCTGCATTGTGCGCAACCGTTTCTCGCGCGCACGCGTACACGAGAGTACGAGAGATTTTTCAAACCAAACAAAAGAGAAAAGAGATGAGAAAAAATCATATATTCGTTGCATTTATCCTGTTGCTGACAGCGTTTGCGCCGCAAGCGTGGGCAGAATGCTACTTGATAAACGACGGCGGATCGTACGAAATCATGAGTAATTCGTCGAAAAGTTCGACAAAAACATTCACGATAAACCCAGCAAGACCATGCGACCAACTGACATTCAGTTACACTAAAGGTTCGCTGGCCATTGGTGGTGTAACTGTAACTGCCACTTACTCCGACGGCTCTTCGGCTACGATAATCAGTGGCGAGTCGTCGACAAGTCAAAGTTTTAATTTTGGCAGAAAAGTCGTTTCAAAATTAGAGTTCAAGGGAACGGGAACACTTAAAAAGACAATTAGTAACATTGTTCTGACCCAAGCCACCTATGTTGAGCCGTCGGCAAGCACGGTCGATTGCGGCACGGTAGAAGTGGGCGGTTCGTCGCAGGATGCCAAGTTTTCGGTAAACTGGAGCAATGTGAATGCGTTGAGCCTTTCGATTGACAACACCACGGATTTCAGTTTGAGTAGCACGAGCATTGCGGCGGCGTTGTGCAGTTATGGTACGGCAGAGATTACAGTGGACTTTCACCCAACAACCAAAGGCAACAAAACCGCCAAAGTAACCATTTACAACAACGACAAACAGTCGGGTTGGACGACCATCACGCTAAAAGGCTACGCCAAGCCAGAGCCGCAATACATTGTGTGGTGGGACGACGAGGTTACCATGCTTTCGCGCGGCGATGTGATAGAGAGTCCGTTTGTGGTGGCTTCGAGCGGTTTGGAACTCACCGAACTGAAATCGAGCGACGAATCGGTGCTGAAAATCGAGAACGGGCAACTGATAGCCGTTGCAGCAGGCACGGCCGAAATCACCGCCTACCAAGCGGGCAACGAGACCATCGACGAAGTGCGCGACACGCTGCGTTTGGAGGTTACCAACCTGCTGACGCAGAAAATCAGTTGGACACAGTCGCTCAACTTCAAGTGGGGCGATGCGCCGACAACGCTCACCGCCGAATCGTCGGTAGGGCTGCCCATCACCTACGAAATAGTGGACAACGCCAGCAATGTGGTATCGCTTGCGGACGGCGTGCTGACCATCTCGACCAGCAACGCAGGTACAGCCACCATTCGCGCCATTCAGGCAGGCAATGCAGAGTACGCCGCCACCTCGTATGTGCGCACCGTGCGTGTGCGCGACCCGAACGCCAGTTGTTTGAGCGAGCCATTTGTATGCGACGAAACCGCCGAAAAATCGTTTTCGACCATCAGCAGCCAAGAGTACACGCTCGACGGCAGTCCCGCTGGGCAACTCTCGTTCGATGCCAAATGCGAAGCCATCATGCTGTTTTGGGGCGGCGACCTCTATGTGAAACAGTACATCAACGGCTCGTGGAGCGACAAAATTGCCACCTGCAAATTCGACAAGAAAAACACCTACTACCACTTTGGTCCCTTCGATTTAGATCGCCGAGCGACCAAGATACAACTCTTCACCGAAGCGGGTGCTACGGGCTACAAAGTGTTCAAAAATGTGCAGGTTACGCGCGCCCACTTTGTAGAAGCAAACGCCAGTGCATTGGCCATCGACGCACAGTATGGCACAACCACACGCAAAACAGTAACCGTAACCTACTCGAACCTGCAAGATCTGCTCAATGTGGCTTTGGAGAGCGAGAATGCCGAATTTTCGGTTGAACCAGCCACCATCGGCACAGGCAACTGCGGCGAATATGGTACTGCCACCATCAGCGTAAGTTACACGCCATCGGCCATCGAAAACGACGAAAATGCGCTGATAATCAGCAACGAAAAAGACGCCACACTGCGCATTCCCATCACCACCAGCGTGAGCAAGCGCAACCAAAATTTGAGTTGGCAACTGCGCGACAGCATTGCCACCACGCAAACTTGGATTCTGAACAAAGTGAATCCCGTATCGGGACTGCCGATTTTCTACGAAATTTCGGACGAAACAGCCTTGACACTCAACGAAAACAACCAACTCGTCTTTCTGAAAGCCGACCCCGACGCGCCCGTTACCATCACCGCCACCTGCCCCGGCAACGACGAATACAACGACGCCACGCCGATAAGCATTGCGCTCGAAATTTTCAAAGGCATTCCCGAACTGACGCTGCCCACCGTTGGCAACGAAATCACCTACGGACAGACCTTGAGCGAAGTAGAGATAGTGGGCGGCAAAGCCACCACCGTTACGGGCGAGGAGATTGAAGGCGACTTTATGTGGACCAACAAAAACATTGTGCCGAACGCAGGAAGCGCCATCAAGCAAGAGATTACATTTGTGCCATACAACCAAGCCCTTTACGACAATGCGCACGACACGCTGGTCGTTACAGTCAATCGGCAAGCGCAGAAAATTGTGTGGTCGATGCCCGACAGCATTGGTGTGATGGACAGCCTCACGCTCGACGCTTACGCCACATCGAAACTGCCTGTAAGTTACGCCATAGAGCCGTGCAGCGGTCAGGCGTATGCCAAAATCGAAGGTGAGGGTACACTGAACATCACCGCGACTGCCGATGCGCTCGACAAAGAGTTGATAATCAAGGCGTGGCAGGCGGGCGACAACAACTATCTGCCTTCGGACACTGTAATATATAGTGTGATACTGCGCAAAACACGCGCCGAATTTTTTGCTGCCACACGCCCGATAACCGTAGCCAAAGGCGGCAGCATCAGTTTGAGCGATGTAGAAGTGCATGTCGAATCGTCGGTGGCTGGCACATGGCAGTTCAACGCCGACACGCCAACCACATTTTCGGCCTGTCTTTGGATTGCAAAAGGCACTTTCACGCCTGCCAATCTGGAACTTTGCGAGCCAATCGAAGTAGAAATTCCGATAAACATCACAGAGGAATAGTGCATTGGCAGAAGAGAAACCATCAAACAGAATTACCATCATGAGACGATATAGAATTACCATATACTTGCTGACCTTGGCTCTTGCAGCCATAGCGCAGCAACTGCCCGACTCGGGATTTGAAGATTGGAGCGATTCGTTCAACGGCGATGCGCAATTGAAAAATTGGCACGGCTCGAATGTAACGCAAGTCGGTTTCAAATTCACATTCATGTACAAGCGCGAAGGTCGCAACGGCGGTTCGTGCGCATACGTAACCGACAAGGAGGTTGGTGCGGCTGGCATTACCGAGCCTGCGCCTGGCTATATGGCCTTGGGAAAACCGTGGTCGTATCTCGAAAGCATCACCAAAGTGAGCGAAGCCACGGCAGGTTGCGACGGCGGCATCAGTTTCAAATACCACCCCGACACCATGAGCGTTTGGATAAAGCGCACTGGCAACAACACCGACAAAGAGTATTTCCACCTGATGTTCTACTCGTGGAAAGGCACATCGGTAGGCAACTCATACACAGGCAAGAGCGGTGGTTGCACCTCGACCACGCACACCGACGAAGAGTCGGATATACGCCAAGCCCTCGACGGCAACAAATGTTCCACCAGCCAATTTGCCGACCAAGTGGCCGAAGGTTGGGTAAAAGAGTACAAAACCTACTCGGAATGGACACAGATAAAAGTGCCGATTTACTACACGGGCAAAGCAGACACGCCAGAAAAGTGTAATGTAATTTTTTCGGCGGGCAACTATCCCAATTTCCGTGCCAACAGCGGCATCTATCCGGGCAACGACCTCTATATCGACGATGTAGAGTTGATTTACAGTTCGAATATCGACGAATTGTATGTGAACAACCGCCGTTGGAGCGGCTTCGACCCGAAGAAAAACAACGGTGAAGAGCAGACCTACGCCCTTGGACTTGGTGCGACGGAGATTCCCGATATGTTTGCCAAGCGTGGTGTGGGCACACTCACCAACTGCCGCGGCACAAGCGTTTCTTTCTCGGGGCGCGTACTGTCGGGCAGCGAAATCAGCATCGACCGTTCGAAAGCAACGGTAGGCGGCGAACCTGTAGTTATCACCGTGAAATCGGAAGACGGCAAGCGCACATCGACCTACAAAATCAAATTTGTGGCCGAGCAGTCGTCGAACAACCGCCCCGCAAGCATTTCGTACACAGTGGGCGACATCACCACCTCGGTGCCAAACTACAACGGCTACATCACCGAATATAGCGTAGAACTGCCCTACGGCACCACCGAAGCCCCAGTTGTGAGCGTAACCAAAGGCGACGACGGGCAGACCATCAGCATTACGCAAGCCACCACACCGACAGGCACAGCCACCATCAGCGTGAAAGCCGCCAACGGTGCAACAAACACCTATCGCATTGCGTTTTCGATAGGCAAACTGACCGACAACACGCTGCAAGACATACAAGTTGGCGGTAAATCCATCGCTGGTTTCAGCCCAACCAAAAACAACTACACCGTAGAGTTGCCGCTCGGCACAACAACTTTGCCCACCATCACCTACACATCGGCATACGCAGCGGGTGCGCAAACCATCACCGTGAGCAATGGCGTGAAAATTGCCGACGGCAGTTGCACTGGCACCTACAACATTGCCGTGAAAGCCCCTGGCAACACCACCACACGCACCTACAAACTGTCGTTCAAAATCACCGCATCGACCTACTGCTACCTGAAAAGTTTGAAACTCGACGGCGTAGCAATAGAGGGTTGGGACGCTGAAAAAACGACCTATTATCAAAATCTGCCACTCGGCACAACCAGTCTGCCCAAAATAACCTACGAACAGGGCGACGAATACCAGACCATCGCCACCGATGCAAGCGGAATCAGCGGCATCGAAGGCACATACAAAATAGTTGTAACAGCGGCAAGCGGCGCAAAATGCACCTACAAAATTGTGTTCACCGCCGCCAAATCGTCGGTTTCGACCCTGAAAGCCATCTATCTCGACGGCGTATTGCTGCCGAATTTCGACGAATACACGCTCAATTACACATACGAACTGCCCATCGGCACCACGGCACTGCCCGCCATCACCTACACCAAAGGCGACAGTTACCAAAGCGAGCCAACCATCATCACCAACGGCGTGAGCGGCACAACGCGCATCATTGCAAAAGCGCAAGACGGCTCGTCGAGCACCTACTCCATCAACTTTTCGGTGAAACAGGCCGACAACACGCAACTCGGCAACATCGCCATCGATGGCTACACGCTCGACTTCAACCCAGCGCAACTGGAATACAGCATAACACTCCGTAGCGGCACCACCACCCTGCCCAACATCGCCTACACCGCTGGCGACGCATGGCAAACCATCAGCATGCGCAAAGACGGCGTGGACGGCGACACAAAAATCACCGTGCGGGCGCAATCGGGTGCCACAGCGGTTTACATCATACACTTTTCGGTACAAAAATCGAGCAATGCAGCCTTGAGCGGCATAAAAATAGACGGCACAGCATTGAGCAACTTTGCACCCGAAACGCTCGAATACGCCATAGAACTGCCCAGCAGCACCACCGAACTGCCCGCAATTTCGCCAATCAAAGCCGAAAGCACGCAGACTGTAACGATTGTTGCTGGCGATGTGAACGGCACAACCACCATCACCGTAACCGCCGAAGACGGCACAGTGCGCAACTACACGCTCCTGTTCTCGGTAAAAAAATCGTCGAACCGTCTGCTGAACCAGATTTACATCGACGGTGTGGCACTGCCGAATTTCGACCCCAAAACCAACAAATACGCCTATCTGCTCGACACTACAGTTGTAAAAGCCTGTCCCAGCATCAGTGTAGAGAAAAACGAGGGGCAGAGTGTGAGCATTGTGAAACCTGCGCTGCTCGGCACAGCCAAAATCACCGTAACGCCCGAAATTGGCGACCCGAACATCTACACAATTCTCTTTACCGACCGCCTGCTGAACGGCAATAGTCTGCTCAGCAACATTCTGATTAATGGTGCAACCATAGCGGATTTTGCGCCCGAGACGCTCGAATATAGCGTAGAACTGCCCTACGCTGCCACGCTGCCGACCATTGGCTACGAAAAAGGCAACGAAACGCAAACCGTACTCGTGTCGAACAACGGCTGGGGCGGCACAACCATCGCTGTGAAAGCCGAAGACGAAACCGTAACCACCTACAAAATTGCCTTCACACGCGCCATATCGAGCGATGCCACGCTGAAAAACATCGTCCTCGACGGCACGCCGCTGAACGGATTCGAGAGCGCAACCCTCGACTACACGCACACGCTGACCGCTGGTGCAACCAAAGCACCGCAACTGACCTTCGAAGGCAATGTAGATGGGCAAACCTACGCCGTAACCGAACCTGTACTCACAGGCACGGCGCAAATAGCGGTAACCGCGCCCGACAGAACAACGCGCCTCACCTACACCATCGCCTACCAAGCCGCACCGATGACCGCAGCGACCATCAACGGCATCCGTGTAGATGGCGACGAAATTGCTGATTTTCAGCCAGAAACGAGCGAATACACCAGCACGACCAGCACCACAACGCCCGATATACAACTCGACATCGACTCGACACAATACATTGCCATAGCAAACGCTGGACTGAACGGCACGCAGATAGTTGTAACCGCCCAAAACGGCGACAACAAAGAGTATAAAATCAATTTCGATGCTGAAAAAAGCGACAACGCCCAACTGCAAGACCTGCAAATTTACGACGGCAACGAGTACAAATCCATCGATGGGTTCACGCCCGAAACGCTCGAATACACGCACCTGCTCGCTTGGGGCGAGACTGCCGTTCGACCGATAAATCCCGTGGCAGCCAACGACGGACAGACCATCACCATCTACTACAACAGCGTGAACGACACCACCATCGTGCGTGTAGTGGCCGAAAACGGCGAAAATTCGACCGACTATCGCATCTATTTCGATGTAGAAAAATCGGACATCACCGCGCTCGAAAATCTGACGGTGGACAACGCCAACGAACTACTGCCCGACTTCGATGCCGAAGTGCTGGACTATGTAGCAAAACTGCCCTACGGCACCACAGTTGCGCCCGCCATTCATTGGGAACTGGGCAAAAAAGATGGGCAAACACTCGGGCAGCGCATCAAACTGCACGACGCTGGTTTGCGCAACACCGCACACCTCACCGTGATAGCCGAAAATGGCGACGAACGCACCTACAACATCGCCTTCGAAGTGGCTGAAAGCGACGAAGACAACGGTTTGCAGTACTACATTGTCGATGGCGTTGGCATGATTTCGGCTTTGAACGACACCATCACGCTGCCCTACGGCACGACCGTATTGCCCAAAATCACCTGTCTCAAAAAGTACGACGAGCAAACCGTACTCATCGACAACGGCGGCATCTACGGCACAACCACCATCACCGTCAAAGCCAACCGCGAAGGCGTGGCCGATGTGGTTTATACGCTCACGCCGCAACTGGCCAAACCGCAAGCCACACTGACTGGCATTTCGGTGAATGGCACGCCCATTGCCGATTTCGACCCGTACAAATACCAATATGTGGTGAGCGTGGACAACGACAACACCTCGAACGCCGAGATTGCCTACACCTACGACAACACCACCGCCACCATCGACGAAGAGGAGAGCAACACCAAACGCACCAAAATAACCGTTCTCGGCAAAGACGACGACAGCAGCGCCACCTACACCATCTACTATTTCTACACCAACGATGTGATTCCAAACGCCGATTTTGCCCAATGGGAAGCGGCACAAGCCACCACATCGGCGCAGAAGCCCACTGGCTGGACGGTTTTGGCCGATGTTGCCACCGCCACCGAAATCAAAAGTAGCGCAACAATCGCTGGACTGCCCATCGGTAGCCTCTTCTCGAAAGGCACTTTCACGCCGGGCAGCGAGGTAACGCAAGACGGCAGCAACGCCAAACTCACCACCGCCTACAGCAAAGTGATAGACGGCTCAATGCCCGGTGCAATGACGCTCGGCGACATGACCGCCACCCTCAACGACGGTTCGTCCGCAACATCGATTTTTGGCGGCATTCCGTTCCGCAACACACCCGACCATGTATCGATGTCGTACAATCCTGTGTCGCAATCGAATGTTGGCAACATGAGTTTTGCCTACACACTCGACAACGGCAAATACGCCAAAGAGTTCACCGACCGCAACTTCAACAACAGTTGGAAAACAATGGAACTGTCGCTCATCGACAATACGATAGAGAATCCAGCGATGATGAACATCACCATCAACAGTTGCGAAAGCGACAACGCCAGCGCGCTGAAAAGCAAGGCCGCTTCGACGCTGTTGGTCGATTGGGTGAAATTTGCCTACAACAGCAAAATCGCCAAAATTTTTGTCAATGGGCAAGAGGCCAAAGGCTTCAAAGGCAAATACGACGGCAACTGGATTCAGGCGGTAAAAGTCGATGCCGAACTACAAGGCGACCCTGTGCTGACCTTCGAAGGCGAGGTGAGCGACCAAGAGTACACCTACAGTTACAGCGAAGAGACCGACAACTGCAGCGGACAGTACAAAACGCGCGTTGTAACCATCACATCGAAAGCCGAAGACGGCAACACGAGCCAATACATCGTCAATCTGAACCGACCGCTGTCGAGCAACGCTGCGCTGGCGGGCATCATCGTCGATGGCGACACGCTGGTCGATTTTGCCGCCAAAACTCTTGAGTACACCGTGCAAGTGCCCAACGGCAGTCGTTTCGCACCCGACATTGTGGCGATTCGTGGCAATATGTACCAAACGCTGCGCTTCGGCACAAACGGCGAGACCGATACCATCATCGTGGTGGCCGAAAACGGAAAAGATACGCAAAAATATCTGCTCCACCGTGTCGAGAAAAAATCGGACGATGCCACTTTGGCCAATATCACCATCGATGGACACGACATAGCGTTCGACAGCGCCACAGAGAACTACAGCGTTACCTTGACCGCCAACGAACAGTTGCCAAATGTGTCGTTCACCAAGCAGTCCGACGGACAGCAGGTAACTCTGTTCGCTGCCGATACCACGCGTTTAGATGTGCTGGCCGAAAACGGCACCGACGCCAAGACTTACCAAATTGTGTTCGGTTGGGAAGCACCCGTTACTTCGGGTAAATTGGCGAATATCAGCATTTTGAGCGACACGCCTTTCGACAGTTTCGACCAAGACCAATTCGACTATCACCACACCGCCAACACGCAACCAGCCACCACTTTCGAGCGCATCGACGCAACCGACACTGTGGCGCAAACCATCACAAAAGGCAGCGTTGTTTGGCAAGTGCGCGGCACAAACACCAACCGCTACACGCTGCAGTTCGACCGCACACCGTCGGATAATGCCGATTTGGCCAACATTCTGATAAACGGCCAAGCACTGCAAAACTTCAACAGCAGCGTTTACGAATACGCCATCGACCGCACCGAACCTGTGGTTATCGAGGCCATTCACGGCGACGCTGGTCAACAGATAAAGGCGCAATTCACGCTCAACGGACAAGCGACCAACAATGCAGCACAACGCAGTGCAAGTAGCGCAAGCGACAACTATTTTGCCGAAGCAACATTCGAAGTTACCGCCGAAGACAATGTAACCACCAAAACCACGGTCGTTCGTCTGCGCCACCTGCCCTCGAGCGACGCTACTTTGGCGGCCATCATGCTCAACGGCAGCCTGCTCAACACCGATGCCGCCGAATACACGGCAGACCATGCGTTTGCGGCCGATATTACCGACTACAACATCACGCTGCGGTGCGCCAATCCGAAGATAGACGAACCTACAATGCCGAACATCACCTTCCGCGCCAACGATGCCAACCAAACCATCGCCATGGAGCAGAACGGTCTGAACGAAGCGACGACCATAACGGTTTCCGCCGAAGATGGCACCGAAAAGGTCTATACGCTCAATTTCGTTGCCGAAAAATCGGCCAACGCCGACCTGACGAGCATTGCTGTGGATTATATCGCCATCGCCGAGTTTGATGCTAACACGCTGGATTACAGCATTTTGCTGTCGAAAAACGAAATCCCAGTCATCGACTACACGAGCGAAGATCGCTTCCAACAGAAAATCGATTTGACCGTCAATCTGAAAGCGGCAACTATCACAGTTACGGCCGAAAACGGCAACACGAAGACCTACACCGTTACCTTCACGAAACCCGCAGGCTCTAGCAATACCAATTTGGCGCAAATCGAAGTGGACGGCGAGCCACTTTCCGATTTCGACAGCGACAAAACGGACTACACCATCACACTGCCCGCTGGCACCGAAATTCGTCCCGACATTGTGGCTGTGCTTGACGAAGATGGACAAAGCGTCGCCATCAGCAACAACGGCGTGCGCGAAACAACGCTCATCACCGTTACCGCACCCGACGGCGAAACGACCAAAACATACAACATCTTCTTCGATGTGGAACTGTCGGAAAGCGACACACTGAAAATGATTTACCTCGATGGCGATTCGCTGCTGATGGGGCAAACCAACTTCGCCGCCGACAAGAATTTTGCCGCCGATGTGTACGAATACACCATCACACTGCCCATAGGCACGCGCCAGTGGCCAGCCATTGCGCCATCGGACAACGATAGCCGCGGCAAAGGCGATAAGTGGCAAACTGTAACCATCGACACGCAAGTGAGCGACGACTACAACGCCACATCGACATTGACCGTAACCGCCGAAAAGGGCAACAGCCGTACCTACACGCTGCATTTCATCGTCGAAAAATCGGCCAACGACACGCTGGCGGCAATCGTGCTGAATATCAACGGCATAGAAGAACCTTTGGCACTGTCGGGAACACACTACACGGCCGACCACGCCTTTGCGGGTCGCACCAACGACTACCATGTAACATGGGACATCGGCACACGCGACGAAGTTACCATCGATTTTGAGCGGAGCGACGCTTATCAAACCGTCGAAATTCTGCACCAGATGACGACACTGAACGACAACGCAGTCATTCGTGTAACCGCCGAAAACGGCACAACACGCACCTACACCGTGCACAACACGCTGCTGCTCTCGCCCACCGATACGCTGCGCAACATCTTCTTCGACAATTTGCCTTACGACAGATTCGACCCGAACACCACGCAGTACGACAGCGTGATGCCCTACGGCACAACCACCATTCCGCAAATCACTTGGGAAGCGGGCGATGCGTTCCAAACCGTAACGAAAGATTCGATTTTCGACGGACTGAACGGCCACTACACACTGACCGTAACCGCCGAAAACGGCAACAGCCGCACCTACACATTCAGTTTCAGCGTTGCAAAATCGAACATCGCCACACTGAACAACATCGTGCTAAACGGCACTGCCATCGATAATTTCGACAAAGAAACAACCGAATACAATGTTACGCTGCCCTACGGAACAACCGTTAGCAATCTCGAAATCACCTACGAAAAGGGCGATGCAGAACAAATCGTTGAGGTTGTGCGTGGCGAAAACACGGCCACCATCACCGTAACCGCCGCCGACGGCAGCACCACGACCGTTTACCACATCACATTCACCACAAAATTGTCGGACAACGCTTTCCTGCAAATGATTTTCCTCAATGGCGATTCGCTCAGTACGCAGGCAGCCAACTTCGTAGTAGAAGAAAACTTTGCGAGCGACGACTACGAATACTACATCACACTGCCCTACGGCACCGAACAACTGCCCAGCATCACTTGGAAAACGCAACTGCCCGAAACGGCCTACAAATCGGTAACGCTCGACACACACGAACTCACTACCGACAGCCTCGGCACACACGGCAGCGCAAGCATCAGCGTTGTTTCGCAAGACGAAATGCAGACCAACGAGTACATACTGAACTTCACCGTGGCACTGTCGAACAACAACAAACTGAAAGACCTCTATTTCGTCGATGTTATCTACCCGAATTTCGAGCCGCTATTCCACCCCGATTCGACGAGTTACGACCTGTTGTTCGACCTTGGCACAACCGAAAACGATTTCCCGAAACTGGCCAATGTGCGCTATACCAAAGGCGACAAAGACCAAACGGTAACCTTGGCCTATGCCACACAAACGCTGCAACTGACCGACACCACGCTGACACTCACCAACGAAGGCTATTTGTCGCACGAAAATACCGTCAATACCATCGCTGCGGGACAAACGGTAACCGTTGCTGCGGGCGATACGCTCACGACTATTGTCGATAACAACGCTGTCATTCTCGTTTCGGTAACGGCACAAAACGGCGCAACAAATGTCTATGTGCTGATGTTTGCCATCGAAAAATCGGACAATGCTCTGCTGAAAGACATCATCATCGACCACAAATCGCTGAAAGATTTCGACCCGAATGTGTTTGAATACACTTACACCATTGCCAAAGGTGCCACCACTATTCCGACCATCGAGGGCATAGCGAGCGACTCGCTGCTGCAGACGGTAGAATATGGCGAAGACCGCACCGACCGCTTCACGCAGTACATCTATTGCACCGCCGAAGATGGCACCACACAAACCTACACCATCAAGTTCATCGAGTCGGACATCAACCCGGGCGACGCACCAACAGCCGACGATGTTTGCTGGACAATGCTCGGCGGCGACCTGTTCAAAGCCAGCACACGGCGCAACAATGTGTCGGTGGCCATATACGACACCGCTGGCCGACTGATTACCAAGCACGATGTGCCGCTCATCGACCCGAACGACGATATTTGCGATGCAGGCGCGGCTGGCACTATCATTCGCATACAACGCACGGGCAAAACGCTGATCTATGTATTCTACTACAACGACGAAAAGCGTGTTTCGCAGGGCAAATTCGCCTATTGAACCAACCTGCGCTAAAAAATCGGGACAAAAGTTCCCGATTTTTTTTGTAACAAAACATTTGCAAAACCGAAAAATTGTTACTACTTTAGCAAGTTAAACCAACAAAACAATTAAACGCTAAAATTCAACAGGTTAAACAATATGAACAACAACTATTGTATCATTATGGCGGGCGGAATTGGCAGCCGTTTTTGGCCATACAGCCGCACCACCAAACCAAAACAATTTCTCGACTTTTTAGGCACAGGCCGGTCGCTGCTGCAAATGACTTTCGACCGCTTTCACGGCATTGTACCTACCGAAAATATCTACATCGTGTCGAACAGTGCCTACCGCGACTTGATTTTGGAGCAACTGCCCGACCTCAAACCCGACCAAGTGCTGCTCGAACCGCTGCGCCGCAACACTGCGCCATGTATCGCCTATGCCGTTTACAAAATAAAGGCCAAAACACGCAACGCCAACATTCTTGTCGTGCCGAGCGACCACTTGATAACCAAAGAGGAGGAGTACCGCAATGTGCTGCGCGAATGTTTCACTTTCATCGCCGACAACGATGCGTTGCTCACGCTCGGTATGAAACCGACGCGCCCCGAAACGGGCTACGGCTACATACAGATAGCCGAAGGCGGCGGGTTGCTGCGCAAAGTGAAGACTTTCACCGAAAAGCCAAACATCGAAATGGCAAAAGTGTTCGTCAAAAGCGGCGAATTTTATTGGAATTCGGGCATGTTCCTCTGGAATCTCAACACCATCGTCAAGGCGTTCGAGGCGCACCTGCCCGACATTGCCGCCACTTTCGAAGCGGGCAGCGCTCTCTACCACACCGATGGCGAACAGGCGTTTATCGAACAGGCTTACGCCACTTGCCAAAACATCTCTATCGACTATGGTATCATGGAAAAAGCGCAAAATGTCTATGTCCGCATGGCCGATTTTGGCTGGTCCGACCTCGGTACTTGGGGCTCGCTCTACGAACTGGCCGACAAGGACAGCGACGGCAATGCTACACTGCACGGCAACTGCCTTGCCTACGGCAGCCACAACAATCTGACGGTGCTGCCATCGGGCAAACTGGCTGTGATTCAAGACCTTAATAACTACTTGATAGCCGAAGAAGACAATGTGTTGCTCATCTGCAAAAAGGACGAAGAGCAGAAAATTCGCCAATATGTGAACGATGTCGAAGCACATTTCGGCAAAGATTTTGTATAAAAAACCGACCAAGTTATGTTCAAATTTGTCTTTGTCCGCACACCCAAGCCACGCCAATTCAACCATGTTCCAATCTATTGGAATCCCGAAGAAGAGGCGCGCAAAGAACGCGACGCACGCGCAACACGCAACGCAGGTCAAACCGACCCCGAAAAACCATTCCAAAGCAGCATCAAACGCGGCACCTTCCGCAAAAAACTGTGGGACGCGCCCGCCGAAACATCGGACATGCGCACCGAACGCCGCCGCTCAAACATCAGACTGCTCGCCATCGCTGCCGTTCTAATCGCTATCGCCATCTGGATGATGATGACTATTTAATTGACAATTATTTGAAGATTTGTTGATTTGTTGAAGCGTTCGGACTTTCAACTTTATAAACTTTACAAACTTTCGCACTAAAATAAACATGGACATAATCCACCTGCTGCCCGATGCAGTAGCCAACCAAATTGCCGCTGGCGAAGTGATACAACGCCCCGCATCCGTCATCAAAGAGTTGATGGAAAACGCCATCGATGCTGGAGCGACAAAAATTCAGGTCATCGTGAAAAACGCTGGCCGTACGGCTATACAGGTGGTCGACAACGGCAAAGGTATGTCCGAAACCGACGCGCGCATGGCGTTCGAGCGGCACGCCACATCGAAAATTACCAACGCACACGACCTCTTTTCGCTGCGCACCATGGGTTTTCGTGGCGAGGCGTTGGCGAGCATCGCCGCCGTGGCCGATGTGGAACTGCGCACACGACCACAGGGCAGCGACATCGGCACTTTCATCGAAATTGCCGCATCGAAAGTGGTAACGCAAGAGCCCACCGCCTGCCCCGAAGGGACTTCGTTTTTGGTCAAAAATCTATTTTTCAATGTGCCAGCGCGCCGCAAATTTCTGAAATCGGACGACACCGAAATGCGCCAAATCATACAGGAGTTTCAGCGCATCACACTGGTCTATCCCAATATCTGCTTCGAACTGTTCAACGGCGACGAGGTGGTGTACGAACTGCCCATCGGCAATACGCGCCAACGCATCACCGCCATTTTTGGCAAAAAAACGCGCGACCTGCAACAACAACTCGTGCCAATCGAAGCGCATACCATGCTCGGCAATATCAGCGGATTTGTTGGGAAACCCGAATTTGCGCAGAAAAGTGCCAACCAATTTTTCTTTGTCAATGGCCGCTATATGCGCCACCCATACTTTCACCGCGCGGTGATGCAGGCCTACGACCGTATGCTGCAACCCAACGAAAATCCTGCCTATTTCATCTATTTCGACATGAATCCCGCCGAAATTGATGTGAATATTCACCCGACAAAAACCGAAATCAAGTTCGAAAACGAGCGCGATCTCTGGAGCATTCTCACCACTTGCGTGAAAGAGGCGTTGGGCAAATTCAATGTTGCGCCAGCCATCGATTTCGACACCGAAGGACAAATCGACCTGCCTATCGACAACCACGCCAGCGCGCCACAGCCGACCATTACGCTCAATCCCGACTACAATCCGTTTCGTGGCACAAGCAGTTTCGGCGCCAAACACCCTGTGAGCGACACTTGGCAACAACTGTACGAGCGTCGCCACGAGCCACAGCCGCAACCAACGCCCGAAGAGGCGACAAAAACGCTCTTTGAACACGCCGAAAGCGACGAACAAACCGATACGCTGCTCTACAAAAATCGTTTTGTGCTTACCACCGTCAAGTCGGGACTGATGGTTATCGACCGCCGACGCGCCACCGAACGCATTCTCTACGAACGCATTCTGCACCAACTCGAAATGCAGCAGAGCGCCTCGCAACGCACGCTTTTTCCCGAAGTGTTGGAACTTACGCCCGACGACAACCTGCTGTTCAAAACGCTGTTGCCCGACCTCACGGCACTTGGCTTCGACATCGAGCCGTTTGGCAAACAGGCCTACTCTATCAACGGCGTGCCTGCGCTGCTGACCGATGCGCCAAACACTATCGGCGTGCTGCACAATATGCTGCGCTGCGCCAAGGAGCGCGATGGTCGCCTACAAACCGAACTCTACGAATCGCTAGCCTACGAAGTGGCAAAATCGTCGGCACAGGCGCGCGCCAACGCCACTACAACGCCCGAAGAGATGTCGCAACTCATCGGACAACTTTTTGCCTGCCAAAACCCAAACGCCACTCCCGACGGCAAAACCATCGTGCGCATCATCAGCGATAGCGACCTCGAAAAACTCTTCTGAACGGTCGCTATACAAACAAGAAACGAGTGGTCGTACAACCACTCGTTCTTCTATTTTCGTCACAATGCCGATTATTTCCGTTCTTATTCTTCGGCTTTTGGCTCTTCGGCGGCTGGTGCTTCGGCCACTGGTTCTGCCACTGGAGCGTCTGCTTTCGGGGCTGCCTTTTTGCTGCGGCGTGTGCGCGTAGCCTTTTTGGCGGTCGTGTCTTTCAGCATATTCTCGTTGTAGTCTACCAATTCGATGATGCACATTTCGGCAGCATCGCCCTGACGGAATCCCGTGCGCAAAATGCGTGTGTAGCCGCCTGGACGGTTGGCCACCTTTTGCGACACTTCGCGGAAGAGTTCGGTAACAGCCTCTTTTTGGCGCAAGCGACTGAACACAATGCGGCGCGAAGCCGTCGTGTCGTCTTTCGATTTGGTTATCAGCGGTTCAACAAACACTTTCAAGGCTTTTGCCTTGGCCGTTGTCGTCTTGATGCGCTTGTGCATGATGAGCGAGCAGGCCATATTTGCCAGCATTGCCTTGCGGTGTTCTGCCGTGCGACCCAAGTGATTTACTTTCTTGTTATGTTTCATAGCGTGTTAGTCTTTATCAAGTTTATACTTTGTGAGATCCATGCCAAACGACAGGTTCATGCTTGCCAGTTTGGTTTCCAACTCGTTCATCGATTTACGACCGAAATTGCGGAATTTGAGCAGTTCGGCGCGCGTGGTGGTGCAGAGTTGCCCAAGCGTTTCTATCTCGGCGGCTTTCAAGCAGTTGAGCGCACGCACCGACAGATCCATATCCACCAAACGGCTCTTGAACAGTTGGCGCAGACGCAAAGCCTCTTCGTCGAACTCGTCGTCGGCAGGTTTTTCTACCAAATCCAACTCTATTTTGTCGTCGGAGAAGAGTACAAAGTGCTGAATCAAAATGTGTGCAGCCTCTTGAAGCGCGTCTTTCGGGTTTATCGAACCGTCTGTCGTAATCTCGATAGTCAGTTTCTCGTAGTCGGTTTTCTGCTCTACGCGGTAGTTATCGACCGTGTATTTCACATTGACGATAGGCGTGTAGATAGCGTCGATAGCGATAGTGCCAATCTCCTCTGGAATGGTTTTGTTTTCGTCGGCAGGCAGGTAGCCACGACCCTTGTCCATGGTCAGTTCCATGTGCAGTTTGGCCGACGGATCCATGCGGCAGATGACGAGTTCGGGGTTCAACACCTCGAAATCGGTCAGTTGTGGTGCCAAATCGCCAGCGGTCAGCACAGTTTTGCCCGTAACATCAAGCACAATGCGCTTGCAGTCGGGGTCTTCGTGCCGTGCTTTGAAACGCACATGCTTCAAGTTCAAAATGATGCTCGTTACATCGTCTATCACGCCGGGAATGGTCGCAAACTCGTGATCGACACCATCGATTTTCACCGATGTGAGGGCGTAACCCTCGAGCGACGAGAGCAAAATACGACGCAGCGCATTGCCGATTGTTATACCGAAACGAGGCTCCAGCGGACGAAATTCGAACTTGCCGAACGAATTGCTCGACTCCAGCATGATAACCTTTTCGGGTTTTTGAAATGTTAGTATGGCCATAGTCTTATCGATTATTTAGAGTACAACTCGACGATTAACTGCTCCTTGATGTTTTCAGGAATGTCGGCACGCTCGGGCGTGTGCAGGAATTTGCCAGCCATCGCGTTGTTGTCCCATTCGAGCCACGGATATTTGGCGTGGTTGAATCCGTTGAGCGCATCAACAATGGCTACAAGCGATTTGTCGCGTTCGCGCACGGCAATCACCTGACCCTGTTTTACGCTGTACGAAGGAATGTTCACCACTTTGCCATCGACTGTGATGTGGCGGTGCGACACCAACTGGCGTGCAGCGGCGCGCGTTTTGGCTATACCCAAACGATATACCACATTGTCCAAACGGCTTTCGAGCAACTGCAACAGCACTTCGCCAGTTACACCTTTCGATGTTTCGGCTTTTTCGAACAAGTTGCGGAACTGACGCTCCAACACACCGTAGGTGTATTTGGCTTTCTGTTTCTCTTTCAACTGTGTGCCGTACTCCGATGTCTTGCGCTTGCGCGAGTTGCCGTGTTGTCCCGGCGCATAGTTGCGGCGCGCTTGGGCTTTGTCGGGTCCGAATATCGGCTCGCCAAATTTGCGAGCGATTTTTGATTTTGGTCCAATATATCTTGCCATTTTCTTTGATTTTTAGCGGTTATACTCTTCTGCGTTTAGCGGGACGGCAGCCGTTGTGTGGCAGCGGCGTAACGTCGATAATTTCGGTAACTTCGATGCCTGCGCCATGCACGGTGCGAATGGCCGATTCACGACCGTTGCCCGGGCCTTTCACATAGGCTTTCACTTTTCTCAAACCGAGATCAAACGCCACTTTGGCGCAGTCCTGTGCGGCCATCTGGGCAGCATACGGCGTGTTCTTTTTCGAACCACGGAAGCCCATCTTACCTGCCGACGACCACGAGATAACCTGACCTTCGCCGTTGGTTATCGTTACTATGATATTGTTGAACGACGAGTGAACATGCAGTTGCCCTACGCCATCAACTTTCACTACCCTTTTCTTGGTTGCTACTGTTTTTTTTGCCATAACTTCTAATTTTTAGCAGTTAAACTACTTGGTCGCCTTCTTCTTGTTGGCCACTGTTTTCTTCTTGCCCTTGCGCGTACGGGCGTTGTTTTTGGTGCGTTGTCCACGCAGCGGCAAGCCGATACGATGACGCACGCCTCTGTAGCAACCGATATCCATCAGTCGTTTGATGTTCAATTGCACTTCAGAGCGAAGTTCACCTTCCACTTTGAAGTTCGCGCCGATAATTTCACGAATTTTGGCGGCCTCTTCGTCGGTCCAGTCCTGAACCTTCTTTGCCAAATCGACACCTGCGTCGGCCAAAATTTTGCGTGCACTACTGCGACCTATTCCGTAGATATAAGTCAATCCAACTTCCCCGCGTTTGTTCTGGGGCAAATCTACTCCTACAATTCTTATTGCCATAATTGTTTGTTTTTACTTATCCCTGACGTTGTTTCATCTTGGGATTTTTTTTGTTAATAACATACAAGCGTCCTTTTCTGCGAACGATTTTGCAATCGTCGTTGCGCTTCTTGATAGATGCTCTTACTTTCATTTTATTTGTTAATTTTTTTGGTTATTTATATCTGAACGATATGCGACCTTTGGTCAAGTCGTAGGGCGACATCTCTACTTTCACCCTGTCGCCCGGGAGTATGCGAATGTAGTGCATACGCATCTTTCCCGAGATGTGTGCCGTTATTTCGTGTCCATTTTCTAGTTCGACGCGAAACATGGCGTTCGACAGCGATTCCACTATCGTGCCGTCCTGCTCTATTGCCGCTTGTTTTGCCATACGATTTTTCTATTTTTTGTTTTTCAATGCTTCTTCGATGATTCCGAAATCCGACAGTATGTCCGCTTTGCCTCGGCACACCGCCACAGCGTGTTCAAAGTGTGCTGCTGGTTTGCGGTCGGCGGTGCGTGTGGTCCAGCCGTCGCGTTCGAAACGCAGTGCGCGCTTGCCCAGTGTTATCATCGGCTCGATGCAGATGGTCATGCCTGCACGCAGGAGCGTTCCTGTGCCTCGGCGACCGTAGTTGGCCACTTCGGGGGCTTCGTGCATCTCGCGCCCGACACCGTGTCCCACCATTTCGCGCACAACTCCATAGCCAGCCGCCTCGCAATGCGTTTGTACGGCGTAGCCTATGTCGCCAATGCGATTGCCCTCGACCGCCTTTTCGATGCCCAAAAACAGGGACTCTTTGGTGGTTTTGAGCAGGTGTTTCACCTCGTCCGACACCTCGCCCACTTCGAATGTGTAGGCCGAATCGCCTACAAAGCCATTTTTCAGTGTGCAGAGATCGACCGAAATGATGTCGCCATCTTTCAACACCGTCTGCTCCGACGGAATGCCGTGTACCACTTGCTCGTTTACCGAGGTGCAAATGGCTGCTGGGTAACCTTCGTAACCTTTGCAGGCTGGAATTGCACCATTGTCGCGAATGAACTCTTCGGCCAACTTGTCGAGATAAGCAGTGGTTACGCCTGGGGCAATAACTTTTGCCAATTCGGCGAGCGTTTTGCTTACCAGCAGGCTGCTTTCGCGAAGCAATTCAATCTCTTCGGCCGTCTTCAAGTAAATCATCTTACGAAAAATCAATATGCCGCTATCGAGCCTGAACGCCCTTTGATACGACCGCCCGATTTGAGCAGACCATCGTAGTGGCGCATCAGCAGGTGACTTTCGATCTGCTGCAATGTATCGAGCACCACGCCCACCAAAATCAGCAACGATGTGCCGCCGTAGAATTGGGCGAAACTTGCCGTGATGTTGAACATGCTGGCAAACGATGGCATGATAGCCACAAGTGCCAAGAAGAACGAACCCGGCAGCGTGATACGCGACATGATTTCGTCGATATATTCAGCCGTCTTTTTGCCCGGTTTCACACCTGGAATGAAGCCGTTGTTGCGCTTCATATCCTCCGCCATTTGGGTCGGATTGATGGTGATAGCCGTGTAAAAATAGGTGAATGCGATGATCATCAAAGCATATACAAAATTATACCAAAATCCTGTATTGTCCATAAAAACACGCATAAAGTTATTAACACCGTCGGCATTAAAACCTGCGAACATTATGGGCAACATCATGATGGCTTGTGCAAAGATGATTGGCATAACGCCAGCCGCATTCACTTTCAGCGGAATGTATTGGCGCACACCGCCATATTGCTTGTTGCCAACTACGC
This sequence comes from Erysipelotrichaceae bacterium, assembly GCA_963633255.1. GTDB lineage: Bacteria > Bacteroidota > Bacteroidia > Bacteroidales > Paludibacteraceae > W0P28-013. The sequence continues at coordinate 13,547 of CAVGYO010000001.1, read as the reverse complement.
GTTTGGCGTATTGAACAGGTATTTTGCGTGTGCCTTGCACCAGCAGTATGCTTGCTGCAATAACGAGCAACAGCACCACCAGTTCGGCCAAGAACATCACCAAGCCGCCTTGCGCCATGTTCATACGCGAGATGAACTCTTGTATGATTGCGCTCGGGAAGCGTGCGATGATACCAATCATGATGAGCATCGAGATGCCGTTGCCAATGCCTTTATCGGTCATGCGTTCGCCGAGCCACATCACAAACATGGAGCCTGCGCACATGATAATCATCGACGAGAACATGAACCAAAAGCCGTGATCCATAATGGCACCTGCGCCGCGCAGTTGGTAATCCAAGTTTTTCAGATAAGCCCAACCTTGCAAAATCAGCACAAATACCGTAAGGTAACGCGTGATTTGGTTCATCTTGCGCCGTCCGCTTTCGCCGTCGCGCTGCATTTTTTGGAAATACGGCACGGCGATGGTCAGCAACTGCACAACGATAGATGCCGAGATGTAGGGCATGATACCCAAGGCGAAGATTGATGCGTTGGAGAACGCACCGCCCGAGAACATATCCAACAGCGACATCAGACCGCCAGCCGTCTGCGACTTCAGAGCCGCAAGCGAGCCAGGGTCAATACCTGGAAGCACGATGAACGAGCCGAAGCGGTAGATCAGGATAAAGAGTATCGTTATCCCGAGTTTGCTCCGGAGTTCTTCAATCTTCCAGATATTTTTGATGGTCTCTATGAATTTCATACGCTATCAGAGTTTTACGACGCTTCCGCCTGCAGCCACGATTGCCTCTTCGGCTGCTTTCGAGAAGGCGTCTGCTTCCACTTCGATTTTTGCTGTGATGGTGCCTTTGGCCAGAATTTTCACCAAGTGTTTCGGTTTGATGATGCCAGCCTCTACAAGGGCGGCTTTGTCGATTTTGGTCAATTTGGCTGTTTCGGCCAGCATTTGCAGGGCATCTAAGTTAATGGCCTTGTATTCAACACGGTTGATATTGTTGAATCCGAATTTTGGCAAACGGCGTTGCAGCGGCATTTGTCCGCCTTCGAAACCGATTTTGCGTTTGTAGCCAGAGCGCGATTTTGCGCCTTTGTGACCGCGCGTCGAGGTGCCGCCTTTGCCCGATCCGGGACCGCGTCCCAAACGCTTCGATGCTTTTACGGAACCTGCTGCGGGTTTGATATTGCTTAAGTCCATTTTTTCGTTAATTTAATTGGGTTTTACACTTACATTAACCGACGATTTTTACCAAGTGTTTCACTTTTTCGACCATGCCGCGAATGCTGGCAGTGTCTTCGTGTTCAACTACGGCGTTCATCTTGTGCAGTCCGAGTGCGTCGAGCGTGGCTTTTTGCACGCGTGGGCAACGGATGCGGCTTCTTACTTGTTGGATTTTTATCTTTGCCATAATTTTTCGCTTGTTTTATCCGTTAAACACTTTGCTCATCGAGATACCGCGATTTTTTGCCACGGTGTAGGCGTCGCGCATTTCGCCGAGAGCGGCAAATGTGGCTTTCACCAAGTTGTGAGGGTTCGACGACCCTTTCGATTTGGCCAGCACATCGGTGATACCTACGCTTTCGAGTACGGCACGCATAGCACCGCCCGCTTTCACACCAGTACCTTGCGAGGCAGGAAGCAGAATCACTTCGGCACCGCCAAAGTGTGCAGCCTGTTCGTGCGGAATGGTACCTTTCAGCACAGGAACGCGAATCAGGTTCTTTTTGGCGGCTTCGACGCCTTTGGCGATGGCAGCGGTAACTTCGCCCGCTTTGCCCAAGCCCCAACCAACAATGCCGTTGCCGTTACCAACAACTACGATGGCTGCAAATGTGAATGCGCGACCACCTTTGGTAACTTTCGTAACACGGTTAATGGCTACCAAACGATCTTGCAATTCAACATCGTTTGTCGATTTTACTCTGTTATTGTTTTCTGACATAGTTGTTCGTTATTAAAATTTAAGTCCACCATTACGGGCAGCGTCTGCCAATTCTTTAACTCGGCCGTGGTACAGGTATCCGTTGCGGTCGAATACCACGGTGGTAATGCCTGCCTCTTGGGCGTTTTTGGCGATGAGTTCGCCAACCTTGGCGGCCTGCTCTTTTTTCGTCATTTTGTCCTTGATGGCAAGCGACGAGGCGGCTGCCAGCGTTTTGCCTGCTTTGTCGTCGATAACCTGTGCATAGATTTGCGCATTGCTGCGGAACACCGTCAGGCGCGGACGCTCGGCTGTGCCTTTTATCGTGCGGCGAATGTGCGCTTTTATCTTCAGTCTTCTTTCTATTTTATCAATCATAGTCGTACTAATTTACGGGTTTACTTACCAGCGGTCTTACCAGCCTTGCGGCGGATGATTTCGCCTTGGAACTTAACGCCTTTGCCTTTGTAAGGTTCTGGTTTGCGGAACGAGCGGATTTTGGCGCAAATTTGCCCAAGCAGTTGTTTGTCGGCACTTTCGAGCACAATCAGCGGGTTTTGGTTGCGTTCCGAAACGGTTTGCACTTTCACTTCGGCGGGCAAGCCCAGATAGATGGCGTGTGTGTAGCCGAGCGCGAGTTCGAGCACTTGGCCATTGCTGTTGGCACGGTAGCCCACGCCCACAAGTTCCAAAGTTTTTTTGTAGCCTTCCGACACACCCACAACCATGTTGTGAATCAGTGCGCGGTAGAGGCCGTGCATAGCGCGGTTTTCGCGTTCGTCGTCGGGGCGAGCCACATGGCACACATTGCCTTCGACGGTAACGGTGATGGCTGGAGCGACGGTCTGTTTCAGTTCACCTTTGGGACCTTTCACAGTAACTTCGTTGTCTTTGACTGTTACAGTAACGCCTGCAGGAATTGCTATCGGTAATTTTCCTATTCGTGACATTGCTCTTCCTCCATTAATAGATGTAACACAAAACTTCGCCGCCGACTTTCTGTTCGCGGGCTTCTTTGTCGGTCATCACGCCTTTCGATGTCGAAAGAATGGCGATACCAAGACCGTTCAGCACGCGCGGCATTTCGCGGTAGCCCACATACTTACGCAAGCCCGGAGTGGATACTCTGATGAGTTTGCGCAGGGCGTTTACTTTGTTGGCAGGGTCGTATTTCAAGGCTATTTTGATGGTCCCCTGCGGGCCGTCTTCTACAAATTTGTAGTTCAAAATGTAGCCTTTTTCGAAAAGGACTTTCGTGATTTCCTTTTTCAGGTTCGAGGCGGGAATTTCTACCACGCGGTGGTTGGCCTTGATGGCGTTCCGCACTCTCGTCAGATAATCTGCAATTGGATCTGTCATAAAATTTTAAGATTAAATTGATCCCGACTGTCGGGACAATATTTATTAACTTTTTCTTATCTCTAAAAAAGCGTTCGTTTACCAACTTGCTTTCTTCACGCCCGGAATCAATCCAGCCGAAGCCAATTCGCGGAAGTCGATGCGCGAGATGCCGAATTGACGCATATAGCCGCGCGGACGACCAGAAATTTTGCAACGGTTGTGCAGGCGCACATACGAAGCGTTTTTGGGTAAAAGTTGCAGCGATTCGTAATCGCCAGCCGCTATCAAGGCTTTGCGCTTTTCGGCATATTTGGCCACCAATTTGGCGCGTTTCACCTCGCGGGCTTTCATTGACTCTTTTGCCATTTTCTTGTCCCTTTTTAGTTAGTTTTTCTTGAATGGTAATCCGAACTCTTTGAGCAGAGCAAGACCTTCTTCGTCGGTTTTGGCCGATGTTACGAATGTGATGTTCATGCCCAGCAACTTTTGGATGCTGTCGATGTTGATTTCGGGGAAGATAATCTGCTCGGTGATGCCCAGCGTGTAGTTGCCACGGCCGTCGAGTTTCGATTCAATTCCCTTGAAGTCGCGAATACGAGGCAGAGCCACGCGAATCAAACGCTCCAAAAATTCGTACATTTTCTTGTCGCGCAAAGTTACGCGCACGCCGATAGGCATTTTTTTACGCACTTTGAAGTTCGAGATGTCTTTTTTCGAGAGTGTTTGAACGGCTTTTTGACCCGTGATGGCGGTCATCTCTTCGATGGCGGTATCGACAATTTTTTTGTCGGCCACTGCGATGCCAAGACCTTGGTTCAGCACTATTTTCTCGAGTCGGGGGCATTGCATCACGGAACTGTATCCGAATTGTTTCATCAATGCGGGAACGATGCGTTCCTTGTAATCTTGTTTCATACTATCGGTTACCATCATTTGATCTCCTCCCCTGATTTTTTAGCGTAACGTACCAACTTGCCTTCATCGTTTCTGCGACGGCCGATGCGCGTCGGTTTGCCCGTTTTTGGGTCGAGCACATTCAGATTCGAGATGTGCAAGGCTGCCTCTTTTTTCACGATTCCGCCTTGCGGATTCTTTGCGTTGGGTTTGGTGCTTTTCGACACCATATTGATACCCTCTACGATAGCGCGTTGTTTATCGACAAGCACTTTCAGCACACGGCCTGTTTTGCCTTTGTCGTCGCCAGCGTTTACGAAAACGGTATCACCCTTTTTTATGTGCAGTTTACTCATTTTACTTACTGTGTTTTTTGTGTGGTTAAAGTTTAGAGTACTTCTGGCGCAAGTGAAATGATTTTCATGTTCGTAGCGCGCAGTTCGCGTGCCACGGGACCGAATATGCGGCTACCGCGCATTTCGCCAGCGTTGTTCAGAAGCACACAGGCGTTGTCGTCGAAACGGATATAGGAGCCGTCGGCGCGACGCACCTCTTTGGCAGTGCGCACAACGACAGCCTTCGACACGGTGCCTTTTTTGGCGTCGCCTGCGGGGAGCGCGCTTTTCACGGCCACCACAATTGTATCGCCGAGTGTGGCGTAGCGTTTGCCCGTTCCGCCCAGCACGCGAATGCAAAGTACCTCTTTTGCGCCGCTGTTGTCGGCTACTTTGAGTCTTGTTTCTTGCTGTATCATATTACTTCGCTTTTTCTATGATTTCTACTAATCTCCATTTCTTTGTCTTGCTCAGCGGACGGGTTTCCATAATGCGTACGGTATCGCCGATGTTGCATTCGTTTTTCTCGTCGTGGGCGTGATACTTCTTCGTTTTATTAACGAATTTCCCGTAGATGGGGTGTTGCTCTTTCCATTTCACTGCAACTGTAATGGATTTATCCATTTTATTGCTGAAAACAACACCTATTCTCTCTTTTCTTAAATTTCTTGTTTCCATTTTGGATAATCATTATTGTTGTTGAAGTTCGCGTTGACGCAGTTCGGTTGCCATGCGGGCAATCGTTTTGCGTATTTCTCTTATTTGAGCAGGATTGTCAATAGGAGAAATGGCATGGTTCAGGGTGAGGCGGTTCAACTCTTCGCGTTTCACGCCTATCTGCTCCTGAAGTTCATTGGTAGTGAGTTCTTTAATTTCTCTTGTTTTCATAATCAATCCTTTACACATTTTGAGTTGGGTCATAATCGCGTCTTACGACGAACTTGGTTTGGATTGGCAACTTTTGAGCAGCCAAGCGCAGTGCTTCTTTGGCTACCTCGAAAGGCACGCCATCGACTTCGATAATCATACGACCGGGGGTTACAGGTGCCACGAATCCTTCGGGGTTACCTTTACCTTTACCCATGCGCACATCGGCAGGTTTGCGTGTGATTGGTTTGTCGGGGAATATGCGTATCCAAATCTGACCTTGACGCTGCATATAGCGTGTTACGGCTACACGGGCGGCCTCGATTTGCTGGCCAGTAATCCAAATTGTTCCCAACGACTTGATGCCAAACGAGCCGAACGCAAGTTGGTTGCCGCGCTGGGCGATGCCCTGCGGGTGTCCGTCTTGCTGTCTTCTGTATTTTGTCTTTTTAGGTTGTAACATGGCTTGTTAAATTCAAATGCGTTCGATAATTATTTTTTTCTTTTTCTGAAGCCTTTGCCGCCCATGTTGCGTTCGCCAGCGGGTGCGCCGCCGCGTCCGTTTTCTTTGGTTGCGAAGTTTGGAGCGAGGTCTCTTTTGCCATATACTTCACCACGGCAAATCCACACTTTGATACCGATGAGTCCGACTTTGGTCAGTGCGGCCGTCGGGCAGTAGTCGATGTCGGCGCGGAATGTGTGCAGCGGTGTGCGGCCCTCTTTGAACATTTCGGCGCGCGCAATTTCGGCACCGTTCAAGCGGCCAGCCACCAGCACTTTGATGCCTTCGGCACCCATGCGCATGGTCGAAGCGATGGCTGTCTTCACAGCCTTGCGGTAAGCGATTTTGCCTTCGATTTGGCGAGCGATGTTGTTGGCAACAATCACGGCATCCAAGTCGGGGCGTTTCACCTCGAAGATGTTGATTTGCACCTCCTTGTCGGTGATTTTCTTCAGTTCTTCCTTCAACTTGTCGACTTCTTGTCCGCCCTTACCGATAATCATACCGGGGCGAGCAGTGCAGACAGTGATTGTAACAAGTTTCAGTGTGCGTTCGATAACGATTCGCGATAAACTGGCTTTAGCGAGACGGGCGTTCAGATACTTTCTGATTTTGCTATCTTCGAGTAGGGTGTCGCCATAGTTTTTGCCACCGTACCAGTTCGAATCCCAACCGCGGATGATACCGAGTCGGTTGCTAATTGGATTAATTTTCTGTCCCATCTGGCTTAATCTTTATTGTCGTTAGTATTTTTCGAATCAACAAACAGTGTGATGTGGTTCGAGCGTTTGCGAATGCGGTAGCCGCGTCCTTGTGGAGCGGTGCGCAGGCGTTTCAGCATACGCGCCGAATCGACATAAACGGCACTCACATAGAGGTTTGCGCTGTCGGCTTTCTGCTCGGTTTTCTGTTCCCAGTTGGCGATGGCCGACTTGAGTACTTGCTCCATTTTCACCGATGCTTGTTTGGTCGAGAAGTGCAACATGCTCAGCGCTTTGTTCACCTCCACGCCACGAATCATGTCGGCCACGAGGCGCATCTTGCGCGGCGATGTTGGCACATCGTTCAGTTTGGCGAAGTAAACCGCGCGCCGGGCTTCTTTTCTCTTTTCGGCAGATATTTTCTTTCTTTTGCCCATATTTGTTTCTCTTTTTTATTTTACAAAATAGATGTGCAACGGGTTACTTTCGGTTACCTGCGTGACCGCGGAATATGCGTGTCGGGGCAAACTCGCCGAGTTTGTGGCCGACCATGTTTTCCGTTACATAAACAGGAATGAATTTGTTTCCGTTGTGAACTGCAATTGTATGACCTACGAAATCAGGCGAAATCATCGAAGCGCGCGCCCATGTTTTGATAACGGATTTGCGGCCGCTCTCATTCATGTCGAGCACTTTTTTCTCGAGTTTCAGGTTGATATATGGTCCTTTTTTCAATGAACGACTCATAATTACTCTCCTTTTAAGCGTTATTTGTGTTTCCTTTCAATGATGTATTGGTTCGAAAGTTTCTTCGGAGCGCGAGTCTTCTTACCTTTGGCAAGCAAGCCTTTGCGCGAGCGTGGGTGTCCGCCCGAAGCGCGTCCTTCGCCACCGCCCATTGGGTGATCGACTGGGTTCATGGCTACACCACGGTTGCGCGGGCGGCGTCCGAGCCAGCGGCTGCGACCAGCCTTGCCCGATTTTTCGAGAGCGTGGTCGGCATTGCCTACGCTACCAACAGTGGCTTTGCAGGCGGCGAGCACCTTACGGATTTCGCCCGAGGGCAGTTTGATGATAACATACTTGCCTTCGCGCGAGGTGATTTGCGCAAATGTTCCAGCAGAGCGAACGAGGGCGGCACCCTGTCCGGGGCGCAGTTCGATGTTGTGTACAATCGTACCAAGCGGAATGTTTTCCATTGGGAGCGCGTTGCCTACTTCGGGAGCGGCTTCGGCGCCAGAGAGCAATTTCTGACCTACTTGCAGTCCATTGGGAGCAAGAATGTACGCTTTTTCGCCATCGGCATAGTAAAGCAGGGCGATACGCGCCGAGCGATTCGGGTCGTATTCGATGCTTTTTACCGTTGCTGGCACGCCGTCTTTGCTACGGCAGAAATCAATTACTCTATACTTTCTCTTGTGTCCGCCACCGATGTAGCGCATGGTCATTTTGCCGGTGTTGTTGCGACCGCCGGTTTTTCCAAAACCAAATACAAGAGACTTCTCTGGTGCGCTGGCGGTAATTGTGTCGAACGCACCAATAACTTTGTGTCTTTGCCCTGGTGTTGTGGGCTTTAATTTACGTACAGCCATTTTGGTTTATTAAATGTTGCTATAAAAATCGATTGTGTCTCCTTCTTTCAACGTTACAATGGCTTTTTTGTAGATGGCCGAATGTCCGTTGACGACACCGCTCTTGGTGTAGCGGCTTTTTGCCTTACCGTGTACATTGGAGGTGTTTACATCCACCACGGTTACGTTATACAGAGCCTCTACCGCAGCCTTGATTTCAAGTTTGTTGGCAGTGGGCACAACGCGAAAACCGACGCGGTTGAATTTCTCGCCGATTTTGGTCATTTTCTCCGTAACGATTGGTTTGATAATTACTGACATAAGCGTTTGTCCTCCTCTTATACATTAAAATGTTGCTCAATTTCGGCGATGGTGGCTTCGGGAAGCACCACAACAGAATTGTTCAGAATTTCGTATGTGCTTAATTCTGAGACGGTTATAACCTTCGCTTTCTGAAGGTTACGAGCCGACAAATATACGAATTTATTTGGTTCTGGCAAAATCACGAGCGATTTTTTGTCCGCGATTTTCAGATTGTTCGCCATTGCGACAAACTCTTTGGTCTTTGGCGCATCGAAATTGATGGTGTCGACCACGATGATTTCGCCGTTGGCGGCTTTGTACGAGAGTGCCGATTTGCGGGCGAGTTGTTTCAGTTTCTTGTTGAGTTTGAAACTGTAGTCGCGCGGCACTGGGCCGAACACGCGTGCGCCGCCCACGAGCAGTGGCGAGTTGATATCGCCGCGGCGGGCGCCGCCACCGCCTTTTTGGCGGCCGAGTTTGCGGGTCGAACCCGACAGCTCGCTGCGTTGTTTCGATTTGTGTGTGCCTTGACGCTGGTTGGCCAAATACTGCTTCACATCGAGGTAGATGGCGTGGTCGTTGGGCTCAATGCCGAAAATTTCGTCTTTCAGGACGACTTTTTTTCCGGTCTCTTCTCCTTTGATGTTATATACGCTCAGTTCCATTATTTTTCGATTAAAATGATTGAACCTTTAACGCCCGGCACCGATCCCTTGATAACCAACAGATTGTGTTCTGGCATTACTTTGATAACTTGAAGGTTTTGTACGGTTACGCGGTCGCCACCCATGCGGCCTGCCATACGCATGCCTTTGAATACTTTCGATGGGTACGACGATGCGCCCAGCGAACCGGGAGCGCGCAAGCGGTCGTCCTGACCGTGTGTCGATTGGCCTACGCCGCCGAATCCGTGGCGTTTCACTACGCCTTGGAAACCTTTACCTTTCGATGTTCCGACAGCATCGACCCAATCGCCCGCCTCGAACACTTTGTCGACGGTGATGATGTCGCCCAATTTGTAGGCGTTGTCGAAACTCTTGAACTCAACCAAGTGTCCTTTGGGGGTTGCGCCCGACGCTTTGCAGTGGCCAATTTCGGCTTTGGTAGCGTGTTTTTCTTTCACATCGCCGAAACCCAACTGAAGTGCGCTGTAGCCGTCGCGTTCGACGGTTTTAACCTGCGTAACCACGCATGGACCAACTTCGATAACAGTGCATGGAATGTTTTTTCCCTCGGCACTGAAAACGGATGTCATTCCGATTTTTTTTCCAATTAATCCTGGCATTTCAATTAAATTTTATTATTCTTACTCTTTTCTTTTTTTTAATTTGGTGTGAGCGAGCGGCTACACTTTGATTTCAACTTCGACGCCCGATGGCAATTCGAGTTTCATCAGCGCATCGACGGTCTGCGTGGTCGAACTGTAGATGTCGATCAGGCGTTTGTAGGCCGAGAGTTCGAACTGTTCGCGCGCTTTTTTGTTGACGAAGGTCGAGCGGTTGACGGTGAAAATGCGTTTGTGCGTGGGCAGCGGAATTGGGCCGCTAACGACTGCGCCTGTAGCCTTCACTGTTTTGACGATTTTTTCGGCCGATTTGTCGACCAAATTGTGATCGTACGATTTGAGTTTGATTCTGATTTTTTGACTCATTGTTTTTTTTGTTAAAAATTATTCATTTTTTTGAGGAACCGCGCGTGCGTTAAGAGTCATTCGCTAACGCACGGCGATTCGTCATTTTTCGTTTTACAAGAGATCGACACGGCCTTTGGCTTCTTCGACCACGGCTTTGGCTATGGAGGTCGAAACTTCGGCGTAGTGCGAGAACTCCATCGACGAGGTAGCACGACCCGATGTGATGGTGCGCAGAGCGGTTACATAGCCAAACATTTCGGCCAGCGGCACTTTGGCTTTGACAATGCGCGCGCCTGTGCGGCTCGACTCCATGCCTTCGACCTGTCCGCGGCGTTTGTTCAAGTCGCCGATGACATCGCCCATGCTCTCTTCGGGGGTTACAACTTCGAGTTTCATAATCGGTTCGAGCAGCGCAGGTTTGGCTTTTGCGCAGGCGTTTTTGAACGCGATTTGTGCGCAAATTTCGAACGACAACTGGTCGGAATCGACTGGGTGGAACGAGCCATCGACCAAAACGACCTTGAGCGAATCGACTGGATAGCCAGCCAGAACGCCGTTTTTCATGGCCATTTGGAAGCCCTTTTGCACCGATGGAATAAACTCTTTCGGAATGTTGCCGCCTTTCACCTCGTCGACAAATTGCAGGCCGCCTTCCCAGCCTTCGTCGCACGGACCAACTTTGACGATGATGTCGGCAAATTTACCACGACCGCCCGACTGTTTCTTGTAAACTTCGCGCAGATCGACGGTTTGCGTGATGCACTCTTTGTACGACACTTGCGGACGCCCTTGGTTGCACTCGACTTTGAATTCGCGTTTCAGGCGGTCGATGATGATTTCCAAGTGCAGTTCGCCCATGCCCGAGATAACGGTTTGTCCCGATTGTTCGTCGGTACGAACGGTGAAAGTTGGGTCCTCTTCGGCCAGTTTTGCCAAACCGATGCCGAGTTTGTCGATGTCGGCTTGCGATTTTGGTTCAACAGCGATACCGATAACAGGATCGGGGAAGTCCATCGATTCGAGTACGATAGGTGCTTCTTCGGCACAGAGCGTGTCGCCCGTGCGAATATCTTTGAAACCTACGCCAGCACCGATGTCGCCAGCGCCGATTACATCGACAGGATTCTGTTTGTTGGAGTGCATTTGGAAGATGCGCGAGATGCGCTCTTTTTTGCCCGAGCGTGCGTTGTACACATACGAGCCAGCGTCGAGATGTCCCGAATAGACGCGGAAGAAGCAGAGGCGGCCGACATACGGGTCGGTGGCGATTTTGAACGCCAAGGCACACAGCGGTTCGTCTTCGCTTGGTTTGCGGGTCAGTTTCTTTTCGGGGTCGCGCGGGTCGGTGCCATCGACATGTGCTGTGTCGAGTGGCGACGGCAGGTAGGCGCAAACAGCATCCAACAGCGGTTGAACGCCTTTGTTTTTGAACGACGAGCCGCAGATAATCGGGTTGATTTCCATCGTTACAGTGCCTTTGCGCAGAGCGGCTTTTATCTCGTCTTCGGTGATGGTCGATGGGTCGTCGAAGTATTTTTCCATCAATGTGTCGTCGATGCCAGCGAGTGTTTCGAGCATTTTGTCGCGCCACTCTTCGGCTTCGGCCACCAGTTCGGCAGGAATATCATCTACTTCGTATTCTGCGCCCATCGTCTCGTCGTGCCAGTAGAGTGCTTTCATGCGCACGAGGTCGATAATGCCTTTGAAGTGTTCTTCGGCACCAATCGGGATTTGTATCGGGCAGGGGTTTGCGCCGAGTACATCGTGAATCTGTTGCACAACATCGAAAAAGTTGGCACCAGAGCGGTCCATCTTGTTCACATAGCCGATGCGCGGCACATTGTACTTATCGGCCTGACGCCACACGGTTTCGGACTGCGGTTCTACGCCACCAACGGCGCAGAAAGTAGCCACGGCACCATCGAGAATACGGAGCGAGCGTTCCACTTCGACAGTGAAATCGACATGCCCCGGGGTGTCAATCAGGTTGATTTTGTATTTGTTTGCGTTGTAGTTCCAGTAGGCGGTGGTAGCGGCCGAGGTGATGGTGATACCACGCTCTTGTTCCTGCTCCATCCAGTCCATAGTAGCCGCACCGTCGTGCACCTCGCCGATTTTGTGAGTCAAACCGGTATAGAACAAGATGCGTTCCGATGTGGTAGTTTTACCAGCATCGATGTGAGCCATGATGCCGATATTACGCGTAAAGTGCAAATCTTTTTTTGCCATTTCTATATCCAAAAATTAAATTTAGAAGCGGAAATGCGCAAAAGCGCGGTTTGCTTCGGCCATGCGGTGAATTTCTTCTTTGCGTTTGAATGCGCCACCCTGATTATTGTATGCGTCGATGATTTCGGCAGCCAATTTTTCGGCCATCGAATGTCCAGCGCGTTTGCGTGCAAAAATAATCAGGTTTTTCATCGAGATAGATTGTTTTCTATCGGGACGGATTTCGGTAGGAACTTGGAAAGTGGCACCACCGATGCGGCGCGATTTTACTTCGACTTGTGGAGTGATGTTGTCGAGAGCGTTTTTCCAAATTTCGAGAGGGGTCTTCTCCTCGTTGGGCAGTTTTGCCTTTACCAAGTCGAGAGAGGTGTAGAAGATGTCGAAAGAGATGCTTTTCTTTCCATCGTACATCAGGTGGTTGACGAATTTCGTCACCATGACTTCGTTAAAAACGGAATCCGGCAGGATCACCCGTTTTTTGGGAGTTGATTTTCTCATTTTTCAAAAAAAGTTACGTTTTTGTTTTGGCTGTCGTTTTTGTCTTCAACGCGTTCCACCGAACGCATTTACTCAACCGTGCACTGCTCAAAAAATCAAAAACAATTTTAGACTTCTGTGTTAATTAAATAGGGTGTATTATTTTTTCGGACGCTTGGCACCGTATTTCGAGCGGCGTTGTGTGCGCGATGTTACGCCAGCCGTATCGAGTGTGCCACGCACGATGTGATAGCGCACGCCTGGCAGGTCTTTTACACGGCCGCCACGCACCAGCACAATCGAGTGTTCCTGCAGGTTGTGTCCCTCGCCTGGAATGTAGGCGTTCACCTCTTTGGCGTTGGTCAAACGCACACGGGCAACTTTACGCATTGCCGAGTTTGGCTTTTTGGGTGTGGTGGTGTACACACGCACGCAAACGCCGCGGCGTTGGGGGCACGAATCCAAGGCAGGAGCCTTGCTGTTGTCTTCCAAAACTACCCTTCCTTTTCTAACCAATTGTTGAATTGTAGGCATTTCTTCTGATTTTTGATTACTAAAACTGTTAATTCTTCCCACTATTTGGGGCTGCAAAATTACTACTTTTTTTTGAACTGACAAAAAGTTATGAACATTTTTTTGAAAAAGTGGAAATTTAGTCGCAAGATATGAGTAGCAAGTAGCAAGACAAGTGAGCAGTGAGAAGTGAGGAGTGTTCTTGAGTGAGGAGTTAGGAATTAGGAGTGAGGAGTGATGCGGCGAAGCCGCAGACAAT